>CADBWU010000007.1 GCA_902798535.1 uncultured Pseudomonadota bacterium | reverse complement strand
AATTCATTCAAAATATTCGAATTCTGAGAGTTTACTCTTTTAATCCGCTTTCCAAGCGTGACATAGAACTACCGGCTTCTAGCCGGTAGGGCATCTATTTTCCGATATTATCCACCTGATTATTTGATGCCAAATTGCTTTGCCTAGCATTTTGTGGTCGTTTAGGCCTGAAAATCAACCACTTCAGCCACTTTTTTCGACGCTAATAAGTAGCTCGACTAATGCCCACAATGTCCTGTTTCCTTTTGTTGGAAATTCCGTGACGGTAAAGCAATCCCTACTGCTTGACTTGTTTTTTGCAAAGCTTCGTAAAATTCACCCTACTTATCTTTAGCACCACAACACATAATCATGTATTTGCATAAATCAAAGTCTCCTTTCTTACATCAATCATCAACAATTTAATTCTGGATGCCTTTTCTTCTATTTGCTCCACTTAAGCCATTTCAACCATCCCAAGCCAAATTTTGTCTCATATCTTATGAACTTATACAAATGTTTAATTTTTTTATCGGAAAAGTGGCATGTATGCTACAATTTCCAGCAGTTGGATTATTAAAGTTTTGTGGAGCAAAATGAATTTCAGGACTTCGATATGCATACTATCTTTGACCATTTTTATGTCTGGGTGTGCCAATCAAGAATTCAAAGCAGAGGCACCAGAAGATTATAAGGACAATGCCAGATACGGCTTCGGTTCCCTAATAAAAGGCGAAAATGCCTCTTTAAAAAAATATTTCGGAAAAGGCAATACACAGACTAATGAACTTGCCGTAGAGAAGGTCTCTTCAAGCAATCCAAAAGATAAACTTTGGAATTCCACTATTATTGCACTAAAAGATTTCCAAATTGAGTTTATGGACAAAAGAACCGGCAGAATTACGACTGAAAAAGCGAGAGTGAAAGCTTTTGATAGCACTGAAACCTGTTTGTATAAAATAGATGTAACATTGCGTAGTACGAATGACATTGCTGTCGTTGTAACTTCAAGTGAAGATTCTATGGTGCGTCTAAAAAAGCATGCAGATGTTATTAAATCCCGAATTTTGGAAGAATATAAGAAATAGAGGAACAAAATGTTAAAAATAGGAATAAACGGTTTTGGACGCATTGGTCGTATGGTTTTGCGGGCATATGAAGAAGCGGGAAAATATAACAACATCGAGATAGTCTGCATAAATGATTTGTCTGATAAAAGAACGAATATACACCTTCTGAAGCACGATTCGGTGCACGGTGCATTCAGCAAAGACGTCGTGGAAACTGAGGATGGAATTGCGATAAATGGACGCAATATAAGAATGATTTCCGAGGCTAATCCGGAGGCTATAGATTGGCGCGGATTGGGTGTCGATGTTGTTTTCGAGTGCTCAGGCAGGTTTACCAAAAAAGTTGATGCAGAAAAACACATCAAGGCTGGAGCGAAACGAGTTATTGTTTCAGCTCCATCAGACGGTGCGGATGCAACGGTTGTTTATGGCATAAATCACAAAAGCATCAAGGATAGCGATTTGGTGATTTCGAACGGCTCGTGCACGACAAATTGCTTGGCGCCGATTGCGTATATCCTGGACAAAGAATTCGGCATAGAGTGTGGCTTTATGACCACGATACATTCCTATACTGGCGACCAAAGACTAATAGATACGGTTCATAAAGATTTACGTAGGGCGCGAGCAGCAACGCTTTCGATGATTCCAAGTACAACAGGTGCGGCAAGAGCAGTCGGATTGGTTTTGCCTCAGTTGAAAGGCAAACTAGATGGAACGGCGATACGAGTGCCAACACCAAATGTCTCACTGGTTGATTTAAAATGTAATTTGGCGAAGCCGACGAATGCAGAAAAAATAAATCAGGTTATGAAGCAAGCGTCTGAAGGTGAATTGAAAGGTGTTTTGGGATACAACGACGAACCGTTAGTCTCTTCTGATTTCAACCACTCAAAGCTGAGTTCGATATTTGATGCAACGGGGACAACCGTCATTAACGACAAATTCTGCCGTGTTGTTTCGTGGTATGACAACGAATTCGGCTTCTCGAACAGAATGTTAGATTTGGCTTCGTATTTAGCCTAAGCAAATGGATCTATATGAGCGACAAAAAAATTCCGGATCCAAATGTAATACATCCTATCTCAGGCTATGAGAAAGAGATATATGTGAAGCCTACGATTAAGAACCCCAACATTATTGTTGGGGATTTCACCTACATTGCAGATTCGGAATTTGAAACTCATGTGACACATTTTTACCCATGGAGCAGGGACAAACTTGTTATTGGAAAGTTCTGTCAAATTGGAACTGGAGTTGAATTTGTCATGAATGATGCAAATCACCAAATGAATGCTGTAACAACGTTTCCGTTTTATACCCTTGATGGCTGGAATATGGATGCTCCGCAGGCATCAGATATGCCATATAAGGGTAATACTATTATTGGAAATGATGTCTGGATTGGGCAAAATGCGACTATTCTGCCTGGAGTACATATTGGAGATGGCGCGATTATAGGTGCGAGTAGCGTTATTGGAAGCAATGTCGCCCCTTACACTATAGCAATTGGCAATCCAGCAAAAGCTTTAAGAAAGCGCTTTGATGATGAGTTAATTGAATTGTTGCTTAAATTCAGGTGGTGGGATAAAAGCATAGAGGAGATAAATAATTTAATCCCGATTTTGACCTGTAGTGATTTAGATAAGGTGAGCCAGAAAATAAAGCAAATGATGAGCGCGAAATGCTCTATAGCGTGATATGATTAAATAAACAAAAAACTTTATGTGATGTTTCCATGGCACTTATAAAAGCGACGATAGATTTAGGAGCTATTCAAAGGAATTACAAGACTATCGCTGATTTCGTCGAAAAAGATACGGTAACTTCAGCAGTAGTGAAAAACAACGCATATGGAATGGGTGCTCAGGAAGTTTCGTCAGCGTTGTATGATGCCGGATGTCGCGATTTCTGGACAGCGTATTTAGCTGAAGCGCTGACTATACGCACAGTTTTGCCGAATGATGCAAAGATATATTATCTTCAGGGATTTCGAAAAAATGATATACCAATTGTTAAGGAGCAAAATATTGTTCCGGTCATAAATTCGTTGGATGAGTTTAATGCCATAAAAAAAAACAAGCTGGAATTTGTGCTATTTGTTGATACAGGGTTCTCTCGGCTTGGGCTACGTTCGGAGGAAATAGATGCAATATTGCCGCAACTGGAGCACGAACACGTAGCTTATGTGATCTCACATTTAGCCTGTTCGGATGACATAAAACATCCGATGAATTTAGCGCAAAAGACGGCATTTGATAGTATTCTGGCAAAAATCAGAACCAAGATTGAAGTGAAAGCTGGGCTTGCCGCATCTGATGGAACTCTTCTTGGAGATGAATACACATATGATATCGTCAGGATCGGGGCGTTTTTATATGATATACACGAGAATTTGTCACTACATGCGGAAAATATTTTGACTATAGAAACACAGGTATTGCAAAGATATATTCTGCCAGCTGGCAATACAGTTGGATATAGTGCAACATATACTACTGACAAAGATATAAAGCTTGCAGTAATATCAATGGGTTATGCTGATGGGTTGCGAAGACATCTGGGAAACAGAGGATTTGTGCATTTCTACGGGGCAGGAAAGGTATACAAAGCACCCATTATTGGCAATGTGTCTATGGATTTAACAACCTGTGACGTGACCAATATACCTGATGAATTAACCCAGCCAGGAGCTATTGCAACGTTATTATCGAAAGATTATCGAGTTAAAGATATGGCACAAGACGCTGGTTTGCTTTCATATGAAGTCTTGGCAGGATTGCAACTAAAACCGGATAGATGCACTCTTATATATAAGAGGTAGTTTTTCGCTAGGTATCGATTTGATTTGGTATCTTAAGGGGAAATATGCTACACTGCCTACAGTGGTTTTGGCTTTTTTTACGCAGAAATTATTGTTCTGCTCAAAATTTTAGGTGAATATGAAAGATAACGAAAAAATCAGTTTTGCTGAAATGTTGGAAAAATCCCTCGCAGGCAAGGGATCGCTGGAAGGCAAGGTAGTTCTTGGAACTGTGGTTGGAATTAAAAATGATAAAGCTATTATTGATGTCGGATTGAAATCGGAAGGTAGACTGTTTTTGGATGACATAAAAGCCTTGAAAGAAACAGATACTGTTTCTATTGGGGATACTCTAGATGTTTATATTGACAAATACGAAGATAAGAGTGGTGAGCCGATTTTAAGCATTGAAAAGGCAAAAAAGGAGGCAGTTTGGCATTCTTTGGAAAAGAAACTTGAAACAGGTGATTCAGTAGAAGGAATTATTACTGGCAAGACGAAGGGGGGCTTTGCAGTTGATATCAAAGGAACTATGGCGTTTTTGCCAGGTAGCCAGGTTGATCTCCGTTTGGTAAAAGATATTACCCCTCTTTTGAACATACCGCAACCATTCAAGCTTATAAAAATGGATAAAATGAGAAATAACATCGTCGTTTCGAGAAGAGCTGTTTTAGAGGCCGAAAGAAATGAGGTTCGCAATGATGTCATTTCAAAGTTGCAAGAGGGAGCGGTTCTTGATGGTGTTGTCAAAAATTTGATGGAATATGGCGCCTTCGTAGATATTGGTGGAATTGACGGACTGTTGCACGTAACTGATATGTCCTGGAAGAGAGTATTAAATCCTGCAGATATAGTCAGTGTTGGAGATAATATAAAAGTGCAAGTTCTAAAATTCAACAAAGAAACTGGGCGTATTTCGCTTGGTATGAAACAACTTGTAGATTCGCCTTGGGAAAATATCGAACAGAGGTATAAAGTTGGCGAGAAGTATAAGGGTAAAGTCTCGAATATCACTGATTATGGTGCATTTATAGCGCTTGAAGAGTGTATTGAAGGATTGGCTTATATAACGGAATTGAGCTGGTTCAAAAACACGCAACCAAGTAAAATTTTGACGCTTGGACAAGAAGTGGAGGCAATGGTACTCGAAATAAATCCAGAAAAGCGGAAAATTGCTTTAGGACTGAAGCAATGTCAACCTAATCCATGGAAAGACTTTGCTGAAAAGCACCCAGTAGGCACAAAGCTTGAAGGCGTTGTCAAAAATGTAACTGAATTTGGTGTGTTTGTTGGGGTAACAGATACGCTAGATGGCATGGTGCATGTCTCCGATGTTTCTTGGAATGATGGTTCGAATAAAGATAAATCGAAGATGTTCGAAAAAGGGCAAAAAATTGAAGTGGTTGTGCTGGCTGTTGATCCTGTAAAAGAGAGGATTAGTCTTGGAATAAAACAATTGGAAGATGATCCATATGCCAACGTGGCAAGCGAGATAAAAAAAGGAGATATAGTCGTTGCAGAAGTAAAAGAGATACAATCAAATGGTATTGATGTTATTCTCGAAAATGGACTGAACGGGTTTATCAAGTCTGCAGATATTTCAAGTGATAAAGCAAAGCGCAAACCAGATACCTTCGCTGTAGGTGAAAAACTAGAAGCCATTGTGCTGGGAATTGCAAAAGGAACTAGAAAAGTGAACCTGTCAATAAAGGCATTGGAAATTAAAAGAGAAAAGGAAGCGCTGGAAAAGTATGGTTCAACAGAAAGTGGAGCTAGCTTAGGTGATATCTTAGGCGTCGCTCTAGAAAAGAAAAAAGAAGACAAGTAATGAGGCTAACAAAAGGCTAGATGGTGTCATCATCTAGCTTTTTTCTTAAAGATATAGGTAATGGAAATACTGGAGATAATTAAGGAGTTCTTTGGGTATGTTGCACTCATAACGACTATAATAGGATTGATGCCACAGGCATATAAGACATATAGGACAAAATCGGCAAATGATTTATCATCTGTGATGATTTGGAATTGTTTAATTTGCGCTTCAGCTTGGTTAATATACGGAATACTGATCAAAGATAAAATGGTTGCAATAAGTAATGTATTGGTTTTAATTACCTCTGTAATTTTAGTATATCAAAAGCGAAAATATGGAAAAGGCCAGTGAAGCAATTTATAAATCCGAATGACTACAAATCAATATTAGTGTTGGATGGGGCAATTCCAACAAAAAAATTTTTCGATGAAATGCAGTTACCGATTATATCTGCTGATGGAGCTACAAACAAATTGCATAGAATGGGCGTTACCCCCCATATAGTAATCGGAGATTTGGACAGTGTAGACCCGGAAATTTTAGCAAATTATAAGCACGAAAGAATAGAAGATCAAAGTTCTTCTGATTTTCAAAAAGCATTAAAATATATGAAGGATAACGATTGGTTTCCAACAATTATATGTGGCATAACTGGTGGATATATAGATCATGAGATGAACAATATAAATATCTTCATGCAAACAGATGGAAACATCTTTATCACCGATGGAGTGATAGGCTATAAAGTTCAAGAAGAGAGTGAATATAAATTTCCGCTGGGAACAAAAATTTCAATTATTGGAATACCGGAATGTGTAGTTTCTACAAGGGGACTGAGATGGGAATTAGAAAAATACACAACAAAATTTCCTGGACAAAATTCTTGCTTTAACCGAGTTGTATCGGAGGAATTAATTGTAATCCCCAATGATGGGGCTGCTCTAATGCTGATATATACAAAAGAAATAAATGATGCCGGGCTGGGAGCATGTCATCAGCTATTGGAACAACCACATCGTGCTCAGAAAAAAGGATAGGGCATGCCATTTGATACAGCTATTGCAGCATTGAACTATGACGAGCATGCATTTGCCCAAAAACATTCTGCAAAAGAATTAGTGGAGATGTTACCTAATGACAACTTTGTATCATTCGTTGATATAGGTGCAGGCACCGGTTTTGCAACAGTAGAAGTTAAAAAGAGATTTCCTAGTGCCGAAGTGACATTGATCGATAGCTCTTCTAAAATGCTGCAAATAGCAAAAGCCAAAGTTCCGGATGCCACTATTATCAATACAGATGCGGAAATTTTCGATTTTGCCTCTCTGCATTTTGACCTAGCTATCGCTAATTTATCTGTCCAATGGTTCAAAAATTTCGAATTATTTTTAGAAAAAATCTTAGCACATGCAAAATATTTTGCATTCTCTGTGCCACTAAAAAGCAGTTTTGCAGACTACATGGATATATTCAAGGATGTTGATATACCACGTATGAATTTGTATACACAAAACGAAGTCTTGCATATTATTCGTAGCAGTGCTGAAATTGTTACTGCAAAACAACTGATGATAGCTAAGACATATCCGAATGCCATTGAAGCCTGTCGGCACTTCAGGAATATCGGAGCAACCATACCTATAAACACAGCAACGCAATCAAAAATTGCCGTTATCCTGAAATCACATAAATCACCGATCACGTTACGCTATGACTTATTCTTATGTGTGACAAGATAAGCCCACCAGACGTTGTTGCGAAAATAAATAACCTACCGGATAGAAGCTGGTGGTTCTGTATCGCGTTTTGCAAATGGATTAAAAGAGTAAACACTCAGAATTCATATATTTTGAATGTATCCTTTTTATGGCGTTCTTCTTTTATGCTTATTTGTCCAGATGCTATTTTGGGAACTCACCTTGTAATTTCGGGCTTTTATATGGTGCACGATTTTAGAGACTGCTAGCTGTTCTTCATCCAGATTTTACCCTGAGATATTTTTATAAATTTTCAGGAATAACAGTCACAAATCCAGCATGAGTTATTGATAAAAGAAGTTGAAATCAGCATATGTGCATGATCTTGGCTCACATTTCCACCGATTATATCGATGTAATTAGCTGAGCAAATTTATTTTCATTCTGCGGGATGGGTGACCCCCCCCGCCTTTAGGCGAACACTTCAGTATGATGTGAGGTATGGTATACAGAAGAAGTTCACATAGTATTATGTACAAGGCATAGATACAGAGTGTTGTACTATAATGATATGAGAATTTGCCCCGCCAATTACATCGATATAATCAGTGGAAATGTGAGTCCATTTCATATGCTGATTTTGGCACCTCTGATAAACCCTCATGCTGGATTTGTGAGCGTTGTTTTTGAAAATTTATAAAAATATCTCAGGGTAAAATCTGGATGAAGAACAGTTATCGGTATCGAAAATCTGGCAATATATAAAAGCCTGAAGCTACTAGGTGAGTTCCTGGAATAGTGTTATGGGCTCAAGGATACTTTGTTGCGACATCTGTGCAAATAAGAATAAAACAAATAAGCACAAAGGAAGTGCAAAAATATATAGAGGAACAAGAAGGACATCATAAAAAGGATTCATTCAAAATATCCGAATTCTGAGAGTTTACTCTTTTGATCCGATTATCGTGCTTCTAGCCGGTAGAGCATCTATTTGTATCATTACAGCACAACACTCTGTACCTATACTTTGTACAGAATACTATGTGAATTTCTTCGGTATGTCATACCTCGCAATAAAGTGTTCGCCTAAAGGCGAGGGTTTTCACCCATCCCACGTTTTGGAAATGAAAAGGACTTTCCAACATATGGAAAGTCCATGATATTGCTTAGAATCGGTAACCAATTCCAAATTTGACATCTTTGCTGGAATTCTGCCAAGTATGCTTTACAGTCGTGTCCATATCGAGCTTATTATTTGCTTTGAATTTGAAGGTCTTTTTTGCCTTGAAGTTGAAAATGTACGACAGATTTACGAACACTCCGTTTTGGAAGTTATACTGTAATCCTAAGCCAACGGCTGGTATACATTTCGTCACCGTTTTCTTTGCGCTCTTTTTATCAGCTACCATAGTAACAGTGTATTTATCGCTCTTGATCTTAACACCAGCTGTGACATATAGCTCCGTTCTAGGATTTACCAATATACCAAATCTAGGCATGATGCTGATATAGTACTTATTCTTACATTTGAACTCCAGCTCTAGGTCTCGTTGGTAGAGTTTGAGGGCATCTACGTTAGCTTTATCAATGACTTGCGTTGCAATGTTGAATGGAAAAGGTGTATTAGAATACGGGGCTTTAGCTTCGTGTGTAGCAGCTGCCCTGAATCGATCTGATCCATCATTCAAGCCAGTTGCTGCAACGCTAGCTAACAACTCGTTATAGTACTGGGTCAACGCCATTCCTTTTTCTTTTTTCTTCATATTTCCGAAATTCTTGCCAAAATTACAGGTAATACCTAACATTACATTGCCTAACCTTTTATCAGCTCCAAATCCAAGTTCAAACTGAAACAAATTTTTGCGCTTGTTGAAACTAGTCTTTTCAACGTTTTGTCTAGAAAACGGTCCGTTAATATCCGTCGCATGGTATACGTCAGTAAAGTGAGTGCCACCATCGCTGGATTTCTGTATTCTCATCTTGTCAACTTCTTCTTTAACCAATACATGTTCTTGTGGCTTAAGGTCGTTTTTGTATTTCATACTTGTTGTTGAAAGACCAAATCCGCCTTGGACATAAAATCCGCCATTCACGCAAGCTTCATGACCTGTTGCTAAAAGTTTTTTCATATTCATAATTCGTTCATAAAAACAACTATCTAATACCATTCTGACATAGGCTAATTCCATATGCCTAGCTTTTTTTGCAAATTTTTTGCTCGCCCCCCCCCTTGTTGCATTTTTGCAACACTTTGGATGCTTTATTTGGGGCGCTTTATTATATTAACAATTGTATGCGTGGTGAGGAATATAATTTTTGCATAGTGGTGCAACCGTTAAATACTAACGTTGGCATGTTGGGAACAAATTAAGTGAAAACACAAAAGTGTCGTTACTACTAACTTGTTTGTAAAAATTTCCACAACGCAAAATTATGCAAAATATTATGTCACGTTTGCATTAAATTTGTGAAATCTTATTTGTAATTCCCTCAATACGCTTAACCTTGCTTGAAAAGCTCGTATAAAACAGTTATCCTAGAATGGAGCTTAGGTGATTGTTGCGACCTTCGAGATCGCTTATTTGCAATTGGATATATAAAAAAGATGATAGGAGAAACATGAATGAAAAATTGAACAATTTTGCGAATGCAATTCGGGCTTTATCTATAGATATGGTAAATGAAGCAAATTCTGGACACCAGGGAACTCCACTTGGATTTGCAGATGTTATGTCTGTTCTTTTTAACGAATTTATTGATTTTGATCCTGGAAAAACCGATAGAGACAGATTGATACTGTCGGCTGGGCATGCAAGTCCGATGCTATATGCAACGATATATCTGACGCAACGGACAGCGCTTTCGTTGGATGATTTGAAAAAATTTCGCAAGCTTGGTGCTCGTTGTCAGGGGCATCCGAAATTAGATAAGGATATAGGCGTTGAGATGACAACCGGCGCGCTGGGACAAGGCATAGCAACAGCAGTTGGATTTGCAATAGCTCTTAAGAAGAAAGGCCTGAAAAGCAAGGTATACGTCATAACAGGCGATGGGTGCCTGATGGAAGGCGTTTCGCACGAAGCTATGACCTTGGCATCGAAACTGAATTTGGACAATTTGATTGTGCTTTTTGACAATAACGATGTCGTCGTTGATGGCTTTGCTTCAGAATTTACGACAGACAATATTGCTAGATTTCAGGCATACGGATTTGAGACTATAGAGGCAAATGGACACGATTATGACGATATTAGAACTGCCTTAAACAAGGCGCAAAAGGCGACAAAACCAGTTTTTGTTTCATTTAAGACGAAGATTGGTTATCCAGCAGAAAAATGCGGGACGAACGCGTGTCACAGCAGATTTATTTCCAAAGAGGATGCCAGAAAATTCAGAAAACATTTTGGATTTTCTGCAACACCATTTGAAATACCGGAAGAAGTTTTGTGGCAACGGGAAAAATCCGAAATAGATGCCTTTGAAACTGAATATCGCCTAGATAAAGACAAACTACACAAAATTATAAATGAATTAAAAGGCAGGTTTATAAAATCACCAAGTAAAATCTCAACACGTGAACCTTGTGGTGTTGTTTTTGGCGAATTATGTCGCCATTTTCCAAACATCATTGGTGGAGCTGCAGATTTATCGCATTCAACAGCTACTATTTCTGAACATAACAAAATCATTACAGCATCAGATTTTAGTGGCGATTACGTAAATTATAGCATTCGAGAACATGCAATGGGGTGCGCTATGAATGGGCTTGCCATTGAAGGATTCATACCGTATGGTGGCACGTATTTGGTCTTCAGCGATTATATGCGTCCGGCAATCAGGAACGCCGCGTTAATGAACATTGCACCGATATTTGTTTTGACGCACGATTCGATAGCAGTCGGAGAGGATGGCATTACTCACCAGCCGATAGAACAGCTGTCTTCGTTGCGCCTGATGCCGAATTTGAATGTAATGCGTCCGTCTTGCGATGTCGAAGTTGCAGAATGTATCGAATTGGCTATTTTAAATCGAACAACACCAACGGCACTAATTTTATCTCGAGAAGTTGTAGACAATGTCCGAAAAATACATACAGACAGCAATCTTTGTGAAAAAGGTATGTATGAATTAGCAGGCTTTAATGATGATGGGCGAGAAAAAATATCGATAATCGCGACTGGTTCTGAAGTCGCATTAGCTATGCAAGTGAAAGATGAACTGAATAACTATGATGTTCGAGTAATTTCAGCTCCGTGTTTGGAATTGTTTGATCAGCAATCTGTTGAGTATAAGCAAGATTTGTTAAGAGGTCGCAAGCTGTTCATTGAAACCGGTTCGCCAGATATTTGGTATAAATACAAAACGCGGGAAGACGATGTTATTTTGGGGATAACGCAATTCGGGGAGTCTGGAACTGCTGCAGAGTTGTTTGAAAAATTTGGTTTTACGGTTAAAAATATAAAAAAATTGATAGAGCCGTGATAATAACGAAAGAATTATTTGCTGACGAAATAGGAAAATTGAAATTAAACTCAACTACTTGGGTAGTTGGGCTTTCAGGAGGCGCTGACAGCCTTTGTTTGACAATGCTTGCAAATGAGTACGCAACCGAGCATGGTGTAAACTTATACGCCTGTATCGTTGACCATACACTGCGTCCTGAATCTTCAACAGAGATACTTCCGACAATCGAGATTTTAAAGCAGAATTCAATAAATTATAAAGTTTTCACGTGGGAACATTCAGCAGAAATTACTGGAAGCATTGAACAAAAGGCGCGAAAAGCACGGTATGAATTTTTATATCAGTATTGCCAGGAAACGAAAGCGGACGTCTTGATGACAGCTCATCACGCACTGGATCAATGGGAAACTTTTTTTATGCGATTATCTCGTGGTTCTGCTTTAAAAGGACTAACTTCGATTAAATCTGTTTCAAACTTCAAGGATATTTTATTGGCGCGACCATTATTGCAATTCTCGCCTGATGATATAAAAGAAACATTAAAACAACGTTTCAATATAACTGATTACGTGAAAGACCCGTCAAATGAACAAGATATATACGAGCGCGTCAGGTGGAGAAAAGCTTATAAAGAGCTATCCGAAAGATATGGATTAAACATGGCAAACGTGAACAAAACAATAGAACGTCTGAATATCGATAACGATTGTTTAGATGAAACTGCGAATGCGTATTTGCACATGTTATTTAAAGGAGAACACATAGGTAAGGGCAAATACAAAGATTTGCATTTGGCTCTGCGAATACGCATCTTGGAAAAGATTATACACAAACTCTCACCAAAAGGCAAACACCTGATCTCATACTCTTTGCTTCGGAAATTGGCTGATGAAATATGCAAAAAAGATTTTAGCGCCTGCAATGTTTCTGGCTTAATATTCCGACGGGATAGAACAAAAAATATCAAAATTTTAGTAGAACATAGATAATGTTAGGCTTTTGGGTAGCATCTCTGAAAGAGATATGGTGAGGGAGTATGTTCAAGTTCAAATAGATGCGAGACGAAAACGGTTTCCTGAACTATACTTAGAAATATACTCCGGTGGAGCTAGTCTGCGCAAGGATGCATGTGGGTGATACGCGTTATATTTTTGCAAAAATTTCATAAGCTCTCGGCGCGCTCTGACAATGGAATGCTCAGTAAGGTCGGCGTAAAATTTCTCTCGAAAAAAACCGGTTACTTCGCTCGATCCTGACTTGTTTCTCATATTTATCACAACGTTTCGTAAGATCTGTCCTACTTATCCCTAGCACCACAAACACATACCTGAGTATTTGCATAAAATAAATCTCATTTATGGCAGGCAAAACTCACTATTTAATTCTGGATACTTTTCTTTCTATTTGCTCAACTTAAATGGCCCTAATCAACTCAAGTCAAATTTTGTTTCATATCTAGTGAACTTATACAGTCCTTTGCCTACCTTTAAATATATATTAAAATTGAGATAAAGGGACATGGACATTGCTTTCAATATGTTAAGAAAGTTATGCAGAGAAATATTCTTCATCGATATATTTGAGGCACTATTTGTTGGGATTAGGTGCCTTTTCCAGAAACCAGTTACAAAAGAAGTATCAGAGATAAAGCGGAGTCCAAAGTTCAGAACTAAGGTTAGTGCATGTAAAAACCAATGTATCAAATGTGGTCGTTGCTCAAAAATCTGCCCAAGCAAAGCTATCAAAGTCGAAAATGGTGTTACTTTCCCAATTTTTGATTTGGATAAATGCTGTTATTGCAATCTATGCCAAAAATCCTGTCCCAGAAGCGCGATAAATATAACTTCTATCAATGAGAAATAAATGGGCAAAACCTTTCGCGCTTTCAAATTCTACTGATTATATACTATTGGAAAATAGTAGCAATTTAATGCTGCCAAAGAACTTCTGACGTTATTCCTGAATAATTCAAGGCTCTTAAGTAGCATCGTTTCAGAATTGCCCACAAAATTGCTGGCAAATCTTCAGTTCTATGGTTAGCTCTAAACTCACGTTCTTTCAAATGTAAGGCAAAAGACTTGCTTGTCAATCCATCGAACTTTGCTCACCGTATTCCGGCAAAACTATAAAGACATTCGATGGCATTTACATTGTGTCTTTTGTAGCGTGTAAATTCGTTCTAACTGAGGTATCGCATCTGCTCCAAATCAATCAATCGTACGTTTTCCATCAAGGCAGTATGAATTGTCGAATCTTCCAGTATCTCTTCTTGAATTACAGGCATCAGAGCCTCTTTTGAACAATTCGGCACGACTGTTACGAACACTTTTCCGTGTCGTTTAGTAAGCCAAAAACAGGGGTTTTGCCAGCGGCTCCTCGTCCCTTTTTTCCACGAATTCTGCGTGCCCCCCCACCGAAGTAGCTCTCATCTAGCTCAAAAATACCCAATTCTTCGCTATGTTTTTTGAAAGAATTAGTTAATACGCATTAATTGTGTTTCGATGTTTCGATGTATGGATAAAATTTCAACAACAATATCTTCACATAAGTACTTTATAATTTTTTTACCTTGTAATCGTTCTCAACCGCCTGTATTTCATACTCTCTCACCATATCTCTTTCAAAGATGCTAGTCAAGAGCCTTCAAAATACATTCTCTCTTATTTCTTTCTTGTAGGAGAAACCATATGAAGCATTATAAGTAGCGCGAATAGCGCTATAACGCCTATTATACCGCTTGATACAAATATTCCATTGAGACTGAAGTGATGAGCAACTTTTCCAGCCAGCGAATCGGCACAGAATGCTGCTATTGCATTTACTAACCAATAAACTCCCAAACCGGTACCTCTCAAATCTTCTGGCACTTGTTCTGCTATAAGCGACACAAAGACGTTTTGTGTTGAACCAAGTTGTATGCCCCAGAACAAGACACCTAGATACATTACCGCCCGTGTTGTTGCTGAAAACATTATGATATCAGCCAGCAGTAATGCTGATATTCCGAAGAATAACAGTTTTTTTCTGTCAAATCTGTCGCCGAGCAATCCCACAGGATAAGAAGACAGAGTTGTTCCTATGTTAAAAACGATCATTACGATTGGGGCAAACATGGGGTCTACATGAAATCCTTCATTCATCCTCAATATTAAAAATGTTTCATTCATTCTGGACATCATAAAGACGGCATTGACTGTCATCAAAAGCCAAAATGATAATCCAAGGTATTTAAAGTTTTTAAATGAGAATTTTGGTTTCAGTTTTGGTGATGGCATCGGAACTTCAGATGTAATCGCAGGATGCTCAAACCGCTTTGGTTCCTTCACAAAAACTAACAGCAACACCAAAGCTATAGCGGCAGGAATTGAGGCTAAACCAAAGACTGCTTGATAGTTATTCCCCGTAGCTTTCATGGCTAATATTCCGAGTACTCCTCCCAGCAAAGAGCCAACGTATGCCAAACTTCTTTTCAAACCATAAGACGCTCCTATACGTTTTCTTGGTGCAACATCAGCAATTATCGCATCTCTTGGCGAAGCTTGAACGCCGTTGCCAAATCGTTCCATCATTCGAGCAGAAAACACCAAAATGAATGAGTTAGAGACTGCTAAAAGCGGGCGACTTAAGACGGAAAAAACATAGCCGACAACCATTATTCCTTTACGCCTTCTGAAAAAGTCGCTTAGCATTCCAGAAAACAACTTCATCAAATGTGAAATCATTTCGCAAAAACCTTCAAGCACGCCAATGCCAATTGCCGATGCTCCTAATATATGTTTCAGGTATAATCCAGAAAATGAATACGCCATAACAAACGAGATATTCATCAAGAACATCATTATTCCGATTTGCCAGACAGTTACAGGAATTTTTCCATCACGAGCTTGCCGCTGTAAGGCAGAAGATTCTAGCGATGCATTGTCAAGGGGATTGGTCTCTTTTTCAAACATGAACGTAATTTGTTCAAATATATCTCCAGCTACATTTTATACCACCATAAATATCAGCTCAACATTAAAGGTATCTCAAATGATGAAATTTTTTTGATATAGGTGATAAATCCATGTGTGGCTAAAAGGTATTTACGTTGCACATTGACGCAATCAGTTATCAATTTGTTAAATCCAATTGTAATTCGATTGATGAAAGTTAATCAGACATAAAATTTTTCAATTCATTATCGTTGTGGCTCGCATTAAGTTTTTTATGCTTCACACTTTCCTCTGTTTTGAAAATGGTAGCATAAAAATATCAATACCATTAAAGTTTAATTTCAATTAGGATATATACTAACTTACAAACATTAAATAAAATTCACACTAAATATTTGTAAATTAGTACTTTATATGCGATATTCTATGTCAGTTTATATCGTTGTTGGCGTTATTACCGAATGGAAATGGAAAATGGAACGGCACCAAAAAGACCCGGACAGGAATCAGAACTAAAGGAGGCAAAACTGGAACTGGAACTGGATAAAAACACATCGGTTGTTCCAAATATACGTTGATATTGTTCGTAATATTCTGACTCGTACGATTCCCGCCGAGTTCTTCATTCATTATGTTATGCCCCAAGTTCGCTTCCTCGTTGTCATTGTTTAAATGTTGCACATTATTTTGAGGCAACGATTCTTTGTGTTCAGAGCTGCGATCATCACCTCCATTTTCGGCAACTAAATTTATATTTAAGTTTAGAGATTCTGGTATTTGATGTTGTTCGGACGATTTGACTTGAACAAGGTTTGCCACATTAGTATTGATGTTGTTGTCGTAATTTCCTGCGGACAAAGGCGCACGTCCAGGTTCAGAACTTACTCCGACGGAAACAAACAGCGTTCCAATCAAGCACAAAGATTTTATGTTCATTTTTTCTCTAAAAGCTAAGACTAATCCACAAACAATTATACACAAAAAAACATAAAATTTTATATTTTTTTATTATTCGGGAAACAAAATTCTGCAATTTGAAACAAGCGAATATATTTGAGCGCTCAACAAACTTCACGTTTGTGACACATAGTTTACAACCATAATAGTGGCGCAATCAAAAATATACAAACACCGATTCAAATTTGTCTGAACACGGTGTTTGTACATATCTAGTATTATTTAGGCATTTTATCTTTCTGGTATACCATAGAATTGGTATGCGCAATTTTGACACCAACATTGCCATGGATACCAGTATTGCCAGGCAGTACCATATTCATTCAAGCCTTGATATATATCATACGCTTGACCGTACTGCTCTTCATTCATTGAATCATACATAGCTCGCTCTGTATCACTCCAGTAGTATTCATCCTCTGATTCGGAATATTCATCCTCGGATAGTTGTTCCACATACGCTGCAATCAAGTTCGTAAGTTCATCAATAGCAGTTTGTTGCTCATTATTTTTATTTTGTGCATCAGTAGCCACGATTGTCTGTGAATTCCTACCCTGCTCATCGATGTTTAAAGATTTAATCTGCTGGTAAGAACTTTCTTGAATCTGGTTTAGCTGTAGATTATTCGTTACCGAATTACTACTTTGTGAATCTCTAGACAAATCTCTAGAATGTTCTGATGCATTCACATCTAGCAACAGAAACATTATTCCCGCTAAACATAAAGATTTTATGTTCATATTTTTTTCTCTAAAAACTAAGACCAACCCACAAACAATTGTACACAAAAAAACATAAAATTTTATATTTTTATACTTTTTGATAAAAAATTTGCATCGAGAACAAAAATGTGTTAACGTAGTATTACGATGATACAGATGCGGAGCTGAATATGGATGACGACCATCATCATTTGAATTTGTTCGAAGCAGTTGTGATGCTGGAAAATCCAGAAGAAGTTGCAAATTTTTTGAAAGATTTGTGTACTCCTCAGGAATTGAAAGCACTGCAAGAACGCTGGGAAGTTTGTCAATTATTGGCTGATGGAGAATTATCGTATCGGCAAATAAGCAAACAAACCGGAAGTAGCACAACCACTATCGGACGGGTTTCACGTTTTTTAAACGACGAGCCATATAAAGGTTATAGAAGATTGTTGGATAAAATTAAAAAGGAGAAGAAAGATGTCCACAAGAATATTGAAGCAGTTGATAGCGGTGGGACTATTATGTAATTATGCTAGCGCATTTAATGTGTCGATAATTAAAGTTGTTGAACACGAAGCAATTAACTCAGTCGTCGATGGAATAAAAGACGAATTGAAAGATGAATATATAAAATATGACATAGAAACATGCCAGGCGGATCCGGTGTTGGGGTACCAAATAGCAACAAAGTTTGTGAATTCTAAAGCAGATGTCATAGTCGCAGTGGGGACAACTCCAGCGCAGTGTGTTTTCAAATTTGCGAAATCAGGAAAAGTGAAGTTGGTTTTCAGTTCAGTTACTGAACCTAAAGATATTGCAAAAAATTTCGATAATTGCAATACAACTGGTGTTTCCAATTTTGTTGCACTAAAACCACAACTGGAGCTGTTTAAAAAACTTCAGCCAAAATTAAAAAAACTCGGAATACTCTATAATTCCGGCGAATCGAATTCGATAAGCATAATAAAGAAACTGGAAAAGGAATGCGATGCTCAAGGTATTACTCTTGTCAAGCAATCTATTCAGAAGTCGGCAGATATACCGCAAGCTATAAACAAACTAAAAACAAATGTAGATGCTGTGTTTATAACAAACGACAACACTGCGCTGAGTGGAATTCCATATATCGTGAAGGCTTGCGATAAAGTCAAAATTCCCGTATATGTTAGCGATACAGATCAAGTTGCAAAAGGATGTCTGGCTGCTTTAGGGCCTAACCAGTATGAAATCGGAAAACAGACAGGAAGAATAATCAAGAGAATAAAAGATGGCGAAGATATAAATAAGATAAAAGTTGATTATCCAGCAAATACTGAGCTTTTTTTGAATAAGGTAAAGGCAAAAGAACTTGAAATAACGGTACCTGAAGACGTGCTAAAGGAGGCAAAATGTTCGGATTGCAAGAAGTCATAATGACTGCGGATGTCGGGTTAATATACGGCTTGGTTGCGGTCGGGGTATACTTGACGTTTCGGACAATCAACTTTGCTGATATGACTTGTGACGGTAGTTTTGTTTTGGGAAGTAGTGTTTGCGCCGCCTTAATACAAGGTGGCGTAAGCCCCTGTATTGCTTTGATACTTGCGATGATTGCAGGCGGAATTGCTGGACTATGCACTGGAATACTGAACGTCTATTGCAAAATTTCCGATTTACTTTCCGGGATTATAGTCGCATTCATGCTTTACTCTATTAATCTGAAAGTAATGAGTGGAATGCCGAACATAACGCTAAACGACATGGAATTATCTATGAATAGCTATGCCATATTGTCAATCGTTGTTCCTTTAGCAATTTTGCTTGTCTATTTATTATTTACCGACTTCGGCTTAGCACTGCGCGCAACCGGCTATAACAAACGATTTTCCGAAGTTATAGGAATTAACATCAAGGCAATGAGGTTTTTTGGGCTAATTGTGAGCAATGCACTGGTCGGCTTAGGCGGGGCTATGTTCACTCAATATCAGGGATTTTGTGACATATCGCAAGGAAAAGGTACGCTTATTGCTGGACTTGCAGCGGTTATCATCGGCGAAAAAGTTTTCAGATTTAAAAAAGCTGGATTTTTCATATTGGCGTGTATCGCCGGCTCGATTTTATATAGGTTTTTCATAATGATTGCACTGCACAGCGACTTTATGAAAATAGAGACGCAGGATATAAACCTTGTTGCTGGAGCAATAATAATCGCGATGATGCTGATACGAAAAGAACGAGAAAGCCAAGCGAATATAAATGTTGATACGAGAAAGAAATTGCAGTTCACAAAACAAAAGGAGGGATAGATATGTTGAGGTTAGAAAATATTTGCTATAAAAACATATTGCAAAACATAAATCTTGAAGTGCAAAATGGTGAATTTATTTACGTCACTGGAGATAATGGTGCCGGAAAAACAACTTTATTCAACATTATTTCCGGCATAATACAGCCCACTACGGGACGCGTCCTTATCAATAATCGTAATATTTGCGAAATGACGTTGCGTGAAAGAACCGCACTTATTGCGAACGTCCTCCAAGACCCGCGACAAGGAACTATCGCAGAAATGACAATTTTCGAAAATATGAACATAGCATATAAGCGTGGCAAAAAACGCTTTTGTACTATCACTGCACGGACGCTTCGGGATTACTTCAAGGAGAAGCTGGCGGTTTTTAATATGGGACTTGAAAATAGGCTAGACGAATACGCCGGCAATTTGTCGGGTGGTCAACGCCAAGCACTGAGCTTAATAATGGCTACCCTTTCGGATTACGAGGTCCTGCTCCTCGACGAAATCACCGCTTCACTCGACCAAAAGACTTCTGCTCTAGTCATGAACATCGCACAAAACATAGCCAAGCAAAACAATAAAGTATGCCTGGCTATAACGCATAAATGCTACACTCGGAATAACATTGCGTAAAGAACACACCAATTATTGTTTGCTCATGTTCTTTACATATATCCTGCTGACATGTCGCATCTCATGCTCATAATCTGCTTTCGGTAACAAATTCTTAAAACCACATCTTTCATCATTTACTTTCCAATGCTGTGTGCTCTTATTCGTCAATTTTTGTTTTGATATCATCTCATAAATTGCTCGGCGTGCAGATTCCATTTGTGTTTTTCCTTTATTGAGTTCTTCTTCTTTTTTGTTCCCTAGAACGGCTACGTTATCATACAATACACGTACAGTTAATTGGGGATTATCCTTAACCTTCTGAATATAGTATTCAATGCAACTTCTATTCTTCTTATAGTCCGTTGGAGCGACAGCACATGGACTTTGGTAAGTATAAATATATAACTCACCATTTAAACTAGATATAGAGTTGTTTTGTTCCACCGAGTTGAATAGCTGACGTTCCGTATGTGAATTATCTGTTATTTCTACTTCTTGTATCTCCCCTTTCTTTTTATCCGCTATGTATACCTGTATATTTCCTGTAGTCGGAATGTACACAGCAAACCCTGGCATTTCTTGAAACTCGGTTATTTTAACTTTAGACAAAATTTCTCCTAGCTTTAGTACTTTGGTATCTATAACTATATCCCGATTTTTATTACTGTTTACAATTTCGCGCATACATTCAACCAGTGGGGCTACCATAGCGCGCGTCAGCGCAATATCCCCCTCACTTCCGCTTAATTTTCCATCAGTATCAATTCGTGTCACACGACATTCAGCCACTCCATTTAAAGCGTACACAACGCCTGCAACAACTCCAACACATAGCAAAAACTTCTTCATTCTCTCCATACTCTCCTACAATTCCTCCTCTACCACTCAGTTTACATAAGAAAACTCAGATGTGTCAAGTAAATTGTTGCCCTTAAATACATGACATATGTATTCCTAGAAGAGCCTGCAACCGTGACTTTTCAAATTCGTTTAAATTACAATTCCGTATCTCAAAAATTCTAGGTGGTTCATATTTTATAGAATTGATTGAAGTGGGGATATTGCTTATTAATGTCCAATCTTTATTTATGAAGACTATGTTAGACAGGTAACAACACACATCAGAACACCAGGTAACCACCACCAGCGACCACAAATCCCTAAAGGTAAGAATTCCATCGTTAATTACAATATTTTTAATACGGAATGCCACCAATTGCATGACATCAGAATCAAAACAGAGGCTATCTACGGTAGAGCAACAATGATGGATAATCAATCCAATATCATAAGCTTTACTTTTATTTAGAAGGGAGTAAACTTCTCTAAGAGTTACACTATATCCCATATTTGATATTGCTATTATTGCACTCGTTTCACTATCATCCAACGCCTTAAGGGGAAGATGACGTGCATTATTCTTCAGATACTCCAATCCCTCTGGCAGGTCGAAGCCTTCGGGGGAGACGATGTGCCATTTGCCACCGTATACGCCGTTGTGTTCTTCGATGACATCCTCCGCAATCATTTTTGTATCTTCCTTTGCTACACCAGTTCCAATTGTAGCTAATCCAGCTATCATCGATATAGCTAATTTTTTCCAAACTTTGCTAAAACTGCCCTTTTTAAAACAAGTGTGTTTGAACATTACCCAAATCTCCTCGAACAAAAAACCTCGCAGAGAATATCACAAAAACCATTTTTAGCGCAACAGCCACTTATCTTACTGCAGATGTGCTAGTGACGTGAACCTAGCTTGCTCACTTTTGATTTAGCATAGAAGCTAGTATAAAATCCAGACGTTTTCTTGTTTTATCCGAAGCCACAACGAGAGGTAACCGCAATTCATTTTCTATCAATTTCATTTTAGACAAAGCGTATTTCACCGGGATCGGATTAGGCTCAGCAAACATTGCTTCACTTACTGGAGCAAGCATATTTGCCACCTTTTGCATATTTTCTATATCTCGATTTTGCCAACAGGTCAGTAATTGCTTTACCAAACGAGGAAAAACATTAGCTGTCACAGAAATACAACCATCACCCCCATGCGCCAAATAGCCAGGCAATGTCGGATCATCTCCTGAAAATAATTTCAGTTCTGGCGCTTTTTCCCTTAAAAAATTCACTCTTGCCAGATTAGTATTTGAATCCTTAAGTCCGACAACTCTTGGCAATTTCGCTATTTCAGCAATCGTATCTACTGTCATATCGACCGCACATCTCCCTGGATTATTGTAAGCGATAATCGGAATATTTGTGACGTTATGAACTGTTTTGAAATGCTCTATAATGCCGTCCTGAGTCGGTTTAACATAGTATGGAGCAATTAGCAACACTCCATCAGCTCCCAATTTTTCTGCTTGTCCGGCGAGCTTTATGGCATCATCAGTCCAACACGAACTACATCCGACAATGATAGGTAATCTCTTGTTTGAAATTTCAATTGATTTTGCTATAATTTGCTCCCGCTCTGCGCCTGATAACATCAGCCCTTCACCAGTAGAACCGCAAACCAAAATAGCATCCGTACCGGAACTGATATGAAATTCTATCAACTTTTCAAGCGCAACATAATCAATCTGACCAACACGAAAAGGAGTAACAAGAGCTACTATTGATCCAGAAAACACAATATTTACCTATAATTTGCCATCGCACATAAATTATATATTTTTTCCTAATTTTTCTCAAAATATTGCATATTGTTTAAGTTCATAAAAATAATTTGCTTAGCCATGAAAAATATGCTAAAATCCTCATAGGAGGGCATTGATGCCCGTAGTTTATTTTAAAGATGTGAATAGAAATGCTAAGTAGAAAGTGTTTATTCGGGTGGGGCTAGGCTTAGGTAGTGCTATAGCTATATTTGCTTCCATTTCGAGCGATGTTATAGCTATGGAAGATAAAATTCATAAAGATGATATTTATAAAGAAAGAAGTCAACTAAACCAAATATGGTGGAGAGTTGAAGTTAGTAATAGGATAAAAGACCCCAAACTTAATAAAGAGTATGCCTGGATTAAAAATGGGTACTATTGGGATTCAATAGTAAAAGTGATTGGTAAGGCTATAGGAGATTGTGTCACAGGCGAGAATGAGTTTGAGGAACAAGAATTTAGAGACGTTATAACATTTGACAAAACAAATCCAGAGAAATATGACAGAGCAAACTGGAGTGCTCTTGTGTTGTATAATTATCTAACTTATAAAAAACGTCAGATATATGAAAGCCATGAGATCTGGACGACGGATGATGTTGAAAACAAGACAACTTTTGCGAGCGATATAGGCGAAGTAAGAGAAGATGTAATCAAATATTGCAGGTGTTATTGTAACATGCGCGGTTTGACAAATAGTCTGGAGAGGTTTACAGAGCTCATAGAACCATCATGTAACGATATATGTTGTTACAATGATGCCCTTGGGTTGCAAGAAAAGATTAACAATCTGCTTGTTACAGCTAAGTTATATGATGCGTGGGGTACTAAATCTATTAAGAAAGCTCGTAAGAAAGCTAAGCGCATGAGCGAATGCGTATCATATTTCAATGCAATGCGTCAGGCAAAGAAATTCGTCCGAGAAATAATTGATTTGTTAGAGAAAATAGATGTAACAGATGACATATCAAGGTTAATATCAGAGTCATTAGAAAATGAAAATATTGTAAAATACCCAGAATTGACAAAAGCTTTTGAAAAATGTTACCAAAAAGTTTGCGATAATGAGCCCAATTTGCATAACCAGCTATGTTCATCTTGCAAGAATTTTGATAAGGGGCAATTCGATACAGATTTAAAAGATATTGAATATTATATTCGGGAATTCTGTCACAATAGACACTTAGAATTAACTATTGGATATCATGCATACCAAACCGAAAGCGACCTTGAAAATGCTAAAAGATACAGTGTCATAAGAGACAAGGAAAAAGAACTCGGGGTTTTAAAGGAATTAAGAATGGTTCCTGATTCTCGCATTTCTGAAATATCGACTGTGAATATGAATGACATACATGGAAATCGAAACTTACTCATTGATCTCAGCTTTGATAAAAGGAATCGTATACATAACTTTTCTACATCAGAATATCTCATAGACCTCGATGCATTGGAGCTTGAGGGGGCAGTAGAAAAAAAGAGCAAATTCACGTTATCCTTTTATTATAAAACATGTGTAGATGTTTCGCCTGACGAAAAGATTTACTTAAACAAATTGCTAGAAGGGCCTGTTTGCACTGGCTAACTTTTTCAAAAATCACAAAGTGGTCTCACTAATGAGGTTACTTTGTTTTTTTTGCATGGAATGGAGCAATTTAGCTATTCCACTTCGTGGGTAGTGCTTCCTGGGAATTTGTTGAGTATATTGTCGACAAGTGCTTGGGAATTGTCTGGTTTAGGAGTTATCTTTTCTCCTAGTATTTTCTCAACTTTGCTAAAAGTGGCAGAAGTTTCCGCAGGACTTTCTTTTATCATCAACTTCTCTATATCGGGGAAAGAGGCGGTATGCGCGAGAATAACAACTGCTGCGGTTAGCACATATTCCGGGAAACTGGCATTTTTTAAGTTCTCTGTTTGCTTTAAGAAAATTTGCCATATATAGAGCAAATTTGATAGTGAATATTCCGCTATTTTACCATTTATTTTAGCGACTATTATCCTGTATAAGACATTTTGCATATTTTTAAATAAAACATAAGGATCTGTGCCTTTCGAAAACAGTTCTTCAGATTTTGCCAAGGCCTCCTTGGTTTTTGCGCTAAGAATAAGTTTCAGAAGAATTTTGACATCGTCGGAAGTAGCGCCACCAAGCATCTTGAGAACGTCATCAGCTAAAATCTTTTTAGTCTCAGCCGAAATCATTAAAGACTGCTCCAGGATAGACAAGGCATCGCGCACTGAACCTTCTGACTCTTCGGCAATCAAATTAGCAGCATCTTTTTCAAGTAAAAAGCCTTCCTTTTGGGCTATGTCTACTAAATACTCTGCCAAAGCATCGCTAGATACCGGATGCAATCTAAAAGTCATACATCTTGATAAAACAGTTTCAGGGACTTTTTGTACTTCTGTTGTGGCAAATATGAACTTGACATGTGCTGGTGGTTCTTCAAGAGTTTTGAGCAAAGCATTGAATGCACTTTTTGAAAGCATGTGAACTTCATCTATTATAAAAATTTTGTATCGACCTAATACGGGAGCATATTGCGTTGCATCGATCACTTCCCTTATATCGTCAACTCCAGTTCTGCTAGCTGCATCGAATTCCATAATATCTAGGTGTTGCTCCTTGTCCATAGCCACACAGGAACGACAAACGCCGCAAGGAGAAGAAGTTATATCAGTTTGCCCATCAGGGCCGATGCAACACAGGCATCGAGCTAAGATACGGGCTGTTGTTGTTTTGCCAACGCCTCTAATTCCATGAAATAAAAAAGCATGAGGCACCTTTTTGGTATTCAAACACGAACGCAACGATTTCGCCAAAACTTCTTGTCCTATGAGATCATTCAAATCTTTCGGTCGATATTTTCTACTTAAAACGATGTAATGTTGCATTTGCATTTTCTCTAGAGAGCCTACTGCCAAGTATCATTGTACTCACCTTGAATGGAGCTGTCCATTGCTGAATGAGCATCGCAATATGAGAAACTACAAGGAACGGAAAACACAAGCGCGTCTTATACCTGCGAGATCACGTTCCATATGCAGTAAGCTTAAGTCTGAAGATATTTGTTTAATTTTTTCTGCTTGATTGTACCCAATTTCCAAGAGCAATAGTCCATCAAGTTTTAGATAGTTTGAAGCATTTGGCAATATATTCCTATAAGCCTCCATTCCATCGCTTCCCGCAAAAAGTGCTGCCTCTGGATCATAGAGAGTTTCTCTGTCAAGTTCATAGCTTGTCGCAACATACGGCGGATTGGAAATAATGGCATCAAATTTCTTGTCGATGTTTTCAAACCAATCGCTCCGAATAAATTCGGATCGGTCAAGCACTTGGTGCATTTTCGAATTTTCTCGGGTTATGCTTAAAGCTTTTGCGGAGATATCCGCAAAGCAACACAATGCATTAGGAAAAAGTTTTAATAAAGTGATTCCAATGCATCCTGTCCCAGAGCCTAAATCTAAAATCTGTAAATTCTGAGAACTATTCAGATGATATTTTTTAAATAAATCAATTAACAACTCAGTTTCTGGACGTGGGTCAAGAGTATCTTTTGTCGTTTTAAAATTAAAGCCGTAAAATTCTTTTTTCTCGAAAATTTTTGAAATTGGTTCGCCTTTGTTTCGTCTGGACAAAAATAAGTTCAACGTTTTGTAGTCATCTTCTGAAAGATTATACGATTTTTCAAAAAACAGATAGGTGTATTCAACATTTAGGATATGCGCTAAAATCAACAAAGTTTCATGATATGAAATGTCATAGATTATTGCCAAATTTTGCAACTCATATTTGGTTAACGTTTTCATAATAGATATTTTGGTTTCTCCCGAAATATTTTTAATATCTTATCAATTGCACTTTTGTGAGCCACGAATAAAACTTGATCTCCCGCCTTTAGAAGAAAGCGTTTAGGCAATATAAACACTTGCTCTTCCCGAACTATTGCAGAGATATACACTTCATTTTTGATTATTATATCATCAGTCAATGAGCCAACTGCATAGCTACCTTCTGATACATTGAATGCCAGAATTTCAATTCTGGCTTCATCAAACGACAGTATATTTTCGACACTTTTTTCATGGATATATTGCAAAATTCTCGAAACAGTGGCCATCCTAGAATCTAGGATAGAATTTATGCCGAGAGAATAAAGAATATCTGCATACGAAGAATCATTTAAAATAGTTGCAACCCTTTTGGCTCCGAGTTTTTTTGCAAACAAACTTGAAAGAATATTGATTTTATCGTCATTAGTAACGGCAATAACTACTTCGGCATCCCGTATACCAGATGTTGCAAAGGTTTCAGAATCCAACGGATCCCCATGAAGAATTTCGACATTATTCAGTGTATCGGACAACTTTTCAGCGCGTGTTAGATCGTTTTCTATAATTTTTATAGAAATATCATTAGATGTTATATTTTTGATAGCTTCTTCACAGAGCTCATTTCCTCCTATAAAAACTACAGTCGATGCATTATCAATTGAATAACCAAATAACGCCATAGCCTCCGAAACATTGACAGCAGAACAGGCGAAATAAATTTCATCACCATGGCGCACACTGTCATTCTTGTTCGGTAATATCCACTGATCCGCCCGTTTTATTGTGAGAATTGCCAGTATAGATTTTGGGTCAACTGTTTGGATATATTTTAATTGGATATCCGTAATTGGCGAACATTTTTTGCAAATAACTCCGATAACTCGGAGCTTGTTATCTATGCACGAAATAACGTCAATTGTGCCAGGCACAGATACTATTCGATGCACCATCTTTGTTACTTCTAATGCCGGCGAAACGACAAAATCGATCGGAAATCGCTCATTTTCAAAAAGATTGTATCCAGCAAAATATGATTTTTTACCAATCCTGGCAATTTTTGTGGGAACGTGGAACATAAAATCTGCAATTTGGCAAACAGTCATATTTATCTCATCAAAGGCAGTTGCGGCGACGACAATATCAGCCTTTTCTATGCCTGCTTCCTTTAACACAGATATGTCAGAAGCATGACCAAATACCGGTTTTACATCAAGTCTTTCCGCCACTTGCGTCAGAGCAGGCTTTGATATATCAACAACAGAAACATCATTTTCACTGAAAGATAGTGCTTTGGCAACATTAAACCCAACTCTACCTGCGCCTAAAACTACTATATTCATAAATCCTCATTAAGTTTCTTAAACGCTCTAGAATCACTTATACCTAATGCTTTTAGTTTTCTGTGAAGAGCAGAGCGCTCCATGTTAATAAATTTTGCTATTTGTGAAACATTTCCTCCAAATTTTTTCATCTGTTCTACAAAATATGCTTTTTCAAATATTTCTCGCGCTTCCTTTATCGATAATTCAGGGCGCACGGGGACAAATAGATCATCATTGTCTGGTCTTTGTTTCTCTTGGATATTGTTTTTTATCTGCTTATCAAAATTTTTAGCTACATTTTTTGCAATTTTGGCAATACGAGTGACAAACAAAGCACCAAGTTCTGGAGGTAACTTTTCTCCAACTATATCTTGTGGCAGGTCTTCCAATTCTATGACTGTATTTTCTTTATTTGTTGCATTTGCAAAAGTCAAAATCCAGTCAATTGTATGTTGAAGTTGCATAACGTCTCCAGTCCATGGGTATTTACTCAGGAAAATAAGTGCATCGTTTGAAAATCTTTTGGGACGCATATTTTGAGCTTTTACCGCTTGTTTCATATAGTTCTCTATGAGTAAGGGGATATCTTCTTTCCTATCGATGAGTGGTAGAATTTTGATCACATTTGCATTTAAGCGGTAATACAACTTATCAATAAATTCTTCATTTTTAATTAAATTTTCTATATTTAATGGCAACCCAGCTACTATACGTACATCAATTGGCATAATATCTTTCGCCCCCATCCTGCAAAAACTATTCTTTTTAAGAACAGATAGAAGCTTTTGTTGAAACTCCAACGATGTATGCTCCAATTCGTCGATAAATAACGTGCCCCCATTCACTTTTTCCAAAAGACTATTTTTTATCGTTTTTTCATCAAAACTGCCGATTTCCGTCCCAAACAGCTCAATCTCCAATTGATGCATGCTATACGCTTGGCAATTTATGGTATAAAAAGGAAATTTGCTTCTGGGTGATAATTTATGAATTTCTCTTGCAACTGTTTCTTTATCAGAGCCTGTTGCTCCGAGTATTACACATCGTCCATTCAATGGAGCTATTCTGTTTATCAAAGCTCTCACACTTTTCGTATTCTGAGACTCTCCTATAATCCCATCGGAAATTTTTGCTTTGACTTTTAAATCAGCATTTTCCTTTTGTAGCTGATTTGCTTCTATAGCTTTTGCTATGGACGTTAACAATCTTGCAGAATCAAATGGTTTTTCAATAAAGTCATATGCACCCCGCTGTATTGCCGTTACGGCGGTTTGGATAGTCCCATGTCCGCTCATCATTATCACCGGAATGTATTCGTAGTCTTTCCTTAATAGCTCTAAAAGTCGCATCCCTTCTCTTTCTCCATCCCCTAACCAAACATCCAAGATTATCAGATTTGGAATAAACTCTTTTAGCAACTCGCTTGTTTCAACATATGAACTTGCTACACTAGTTTTGTAACCGCTGTCCTCTAGCACACCAGAAACAAGCTCTCTTATATCTGCCTCGTCATCGACTACAAGAATATTATATGCCATCACTTTCTCCTATTCTTCTCATATAACCACTAGGTATTCTAAGCAAAACTTTTGCTCCCCCAAGTTCTTGCGAAGTTCCAAGGATTATTTTTCCACCATGGTCTACAACAATTTTATTTACGATCGCAAGCCCCAAACCAGTCCCATTCTCCCTTGTAGTGTAATATGGTTCTAGTGCTTTCTCCATAGCAGAATCAGAAAAGCCGATACCGTCGTCTTCTATCGAGATAAACATAGTTTCATTATTAACCGCGAACGTTACCATAATATGCCCAATAAATTTGTCCGTTTTTGAGTTATTTTCAATTATGGAGTTAATTGCATTTTGAATTAAATTGAGTATGACTCGGTTAATTTGAGAAGGATCTATATAGCAAAAATACTCTGCTAAATCATAGCGTTGGATAAATTGTATATCTTTGTGAGCATTGGATTGCAGGAAGACTGATTGTTTCATTAGTCCAACCATATCAACTCGCTCTATTTTAGGTTCTGGCATTCTGGCAAAATCCGAAAATTCAGTTACCAAATTCCCAATGCTTTTAACTTGACGTATTATGGTTTCTATGCAGGCATTGAATATCTCCGGGTTGTCTACTATTTCCTTCTGATACTTATTCCTTATTCTTTCTGCTGAAAGTTGAATTGGAGTTAATGGGTTCTTTATTTCATGCGCTATTTTGCGGGCTATATCTTGCCAGGCCTTTAGTTTATTCACGGTAATTATCTGTTTATTTTGCCGCATTATTCGTTCTATCATCGAGTTAAATGCGTTAACTAAAATCTTCAATTCATTGTTTGGAACTTCTATTCTAAAGGGTGAAATCGCTCCCTCTAAATTAATGTTATCTACAGCAATTACCAGTTTGTTTACTGGCAGTACCACTCGTTTTGCAAAAATTATTCCAATCAAAATTGCGACTAATACCAGCAATACTGCTAGAACAGAAAACAACATCATAAACGAAACTTTTATATTCGTCCTAAATAAGGACAAATTGGAATACTCTGCTCTCGCTTTAATAATTTCTTGTCTATGTTCCAATATATCAAGGTCAATTGGTAATGAAGCAATGAGATATATGCCTAAATCACGATTCACCATGAGTGCAGCAAATATAACGTTATTACTTTCCCAAGTAAGTATGTCATCCTTATCTAAGGAAACTATTCTCTCTGCATATTGTTCATACTCTTCGGGAATAGCAAATTGCGTTTCTGCAATCGTTTTGACGAAATCATGGTCAAGAATTTGCATAACCGATACATCTATTTTTGTCAAATTTGTTGTTTCTATAAGAAGTGAATTTATATCTTGCGAGTCAATTAAAAATTCATTTATACAAGATTCCACTTGTTTGCCTAATTCTGTAACAAAATTTTCAAGAGTATGGGTTATATCATTGAGATAAATTTTCACTATTTCTTCCGAGCTTATAGTGGTGTTTTTTATTGGATTTTTGAATAGGTTTTCTATACCGATATTAAAGAACAAAAGTGCAAAGATAAAAACACAAACTGAAGGCAAAATAGCAATACCTGAAAACAAATAAATTATTTGCCTATAAAATCCACGCCTTTCACTATTCGCTTTTCTAAAAGCGATTACTGCTCGAATTTGTCGCCATACAAAGTATGACAACAAAAGTAGCAGAGCTACATCAAAATAAACGAGGATTACAAGCGCTCTTACATTAGATGGGGTTGGACTGCATCTATATAAAACATAAGTTAATGTGAACAATACAGCAATTGCAAGCATTAAGAAATTTTTTATATATGTCCGCCTTTTAGTGCCAGAAAAAGCCATATAAACTATTCTTAATACTCTTTATGGCTGATTGTACCATATTTAGTCGCCATCTATCCCTAAGTTCCTGAGCGAGCATCATACAAATAGAAACTCAACAGCCATACCAGTTGCGACAATAAACAGTCTCTTCCCGCTCAAAAACGATTGCCGACAAGGCATTTAGCCTTATCGTTTCTGCTCTTTTCTTAGATTTTTAGCTAATCGCAATAATTATCTAAGCAACAGACCTGAAAATTGGACGCCTGTTTGATCTCCTATACGGCGTTTACTGAAGTAATTTTGGTTGGAATAGGTATCTATATCCATTTTTGCCACTGATTTTACTCCATTAGCCAGCAACTTTTCTAATATCTGTAATTGCATATCAAACAAAGTCACATCATCGGAATATGATATATATTTACGATCAACTTTAAAGTCGATATCATTTTTTATCGCAAAGTGTAAACGTTGCAGACAGGCTCCAATACAAGCGACAATGTTTTTGCATCCCAAAGATTTCATCTTCTCCAGGGTATTTTCGATTATTTTTCCATTTGAGCCACGCCAGCCGGCATGTATCACTGCTATATATTTCGCAGACTTATCACAAAGCAAGATCGGGGCACAGTCGGCAGTGTTTACTCCAATGAGTATTCCTTTTTCGTTAGTAATGATTGCGTCCCCCTCATTTTGTAGGGCTTGTTCAACATTTTTAAATAGATATTTATTTTTGTTCTTGTCATCAATGACATGCACTGTATCGCTATGCTTTTGGTTTAATGTAATCAAATTCTCAACAGGTACGCCGAAGTGCTCTGCCACATTTTTACGATTCTTCAGAACAACTTCGTCATCGTCACCGCGCCCAATTCCGACGTTTAGAGATTCGTACGTCCCGGTACTTTCGCCTCCCATCCTGTCGAAAAAACCGTGTTCTATAAAATCTATTCCAGATAGTAAATCTGATGTCATAACATTCATGATATTTCTCCTTTCGTTAAAGTTTGTAAATTATTTTCAAGCCAATGAATATCAAAATCACCAGCAATTATATCATTGTCGCATAGCAACTTTTTGTGGAGCCCTGCTGTAGTAGAGACACCATCTATTACCAGTTCATCTAGAGCGCATCTTGCCTTCGCTAGACACTCATTGCGAGTTGAGGCGTGTATGATTATTTTTGCGATCAAGCTATCATAATACGGTGGGATAACATAGTCGCGATATATATGAGAGTCAACTCGCACTCCATTTCCTCCTGGGAAGTATAGTTCTTCAATTCGCCCAGGAGAAGGCATAAAGGTCTGCGAATCTTCAGCGTTTATTCGGAACTCTATAGCATGTCCACAGAAGCGGATATCCTCTTGTTTTATCTTCAGCTTTTCACCAGCTGCTACCCTGATTTGCTCTTTTACTAGATCAATGCCAGTAATCTCTTCACTTACACTGTGCTCCACCTGCAAACGGGTGTTCATCTCCATGAAGAAAAATTCGCCATCTTCGTACAAAAATTCTAGTGTGCCGACTCCGACATAACCAAGTTTTTTTACAGCATTGACGACTATCTCGCCGATCTGTTCACGTTGTTCTTGAGATAATGCGACAGACGGAGATTCCTCAAGCAATTTCTGATGATTTCGTTGAATAGAACAATCTCTTTCCCCCAAATGAACGACATTACCGTAAGCGTCAGCTAAAATCTGAATTTCAATATGACGCGGATGAGCAAGGTAGCGTTCCATATAAACACAATCATCTCCAAAATTAGCCTTTGCTTCAGCTTTTGCCATTTTGTATGCGTTCTCTATTTCATCAGGTGAATTTGCGACTTTCATTCCCTTGCCACCGCCGCCAGATGCTGCTTTAAATAAAACAGGATAACCAGATTGTTTAGCTATTGACTTCGCTTCCTCTACAGAAGTTACTTCGCCGTCTGAACCAGTCACAACAGGAATCCCAAGCTCTGACATAGTCTTTTTAGCGACAATCTTGTCTCCCATCATCCTAAGATGTTCGGGAGAAGGTCCTATAAATGTTATGCCATGTCCTGCAACCATAGTTGCAAACTTCTCATTCTCTGATAAGAAGCCCACTCCTGGATGAATAGCATCAGCTCCGGTTATTTCTGCAGCACTCAAAATGGCAGATATATTGAGATAGCTTTCTGCTGATCTGTTGCCGCCAATACAAACACTCTCATCAGCGAACTTAACATGCATTAGGGAAGAGTCAACAACAGAATGAACCGCAACAGTTCTTATCCCCATTTCTCTGCAGGCCCTTAGAACTCTTATAGCTATGTCTCCTCTATTTGCTATCAAAATCTTCTTGAACATCATCACTCAATGACAACTAGCAACTGTCCGTACTCTACTGGTTCTGCATTCGAAACCGCCACATGAACTATCTTACCATCCCTTGGGGCTTTGATCAAATTCATAACCTTCATAGCCTCTATTATCAGCAAAGGCTGATCTTTCTGTACCATATCGCCAAGAACGACAAAATTCTGAGCTCCTGGTTCCGGAGCCAAATAGCATGTTCCTACCACAGGTGATTTTACAGCACCTGCATGATCAGACCAATCCTTCTTAATCTCTCTTGCTTCAGGTTCAACTTCTGCTGGAGATTGTTTTACCTCGCGTACTTCTATTTCTTTTGGCGAACCTTGTGCTACCGAACCTTTTGTTAATCGAATTTTGACATCATCATCCTTATATTCTATTTCGCTTAATTCGTGTTTCTTTAAAATTTCTGCTAGTTTATCAAAAATAGTTTCATCTAATTTCATCTTCATATTTATTTACCTCTGTGCACTATCCCAACTTATCAAGTATTTGCTGCGCTATTATATCTATATCATCTTCTATATTAAACAGCTTTAAATCTTCTTGTTTTATCGCCCCAACTGCAACTACCTCAGTAGCCATCCATGACAGCAAACCTGACCAAAATTTTTTTCCATAGAAATATATAGGTATTCTCTCCATTAAATGTAACCTAACTCTTACTAATAGCGAGAACACCTCCTCTAAAGTTCCAAATCCACCTGGGAAGAATACTATTGCATCACAACATCCTATCAAGGTCAGCAATCTTATCGCTAATGAAGTAAAATCATGCAAATTTTCTTGTGGAACTGAAGCTGTCTTTTCTATCGTTTTTCCATTTATAGCATGAACGCGTAACCCAAATGACTGCTTCGGATTTATGTTATATGCTCCGTCATTCACAGCTCTCATTATGCCTGAGCCACCACCAGTTACCAACGATATTCCTTGTCGTGCCAGCATTCCTGCTAATTTGGTCGCATCCTTCTTATATGCAGTATCGTCCCGTATTGAACTTCCACCAAAACACGCCACCATCTTTGATTCCGAGAAGACGTGTTTTCCTAGACACAAGTCTTCCCGGAAGTTCTCAATCGATTGATTCAGTTCAATGCCGTTCGGTTTATTCAAGGAGTTCATCTTCATGAAGATTATCCAGCATATCCAAGAAGCACAGAAATCATTCTATTTACATAGTCCGGATTCTGCTTGACTAAATCTTCAATCTGCTTGCTTTCTATCGATTTTATTCCATTGAGCAAAATAGTACGGGCTAAATCCACAGCCTTTTCTCTTTCCGCTAGTCTTTGGAAATATGATTTCTCTGCCTCATTTGATAAAGATGGAAGCTGTACGGGGCGTCTATCGGCTATGTATATCAGAACGTAATTCTTACCATTCATGCCGAATTGCCCCCCATTCATCTCCACTATCTGCTTTATACAAGCTCCGGAAGCTCCAGTCTTAAGCAGAGCCCACAAATCAGGCGATGTCCCGCGTTTCTTCACGTATCCAAGATCAATTGCTTCTTTTTTGGCCGATTTTTCCTTATATACTGAGCCAAATTTTTCTTCGCCTGAATTAATTGATTTTAAAGCAACTGCCGCATCTTCACGCGTTTCATAAAATGCCAACTTTACTGATATTTCATTGTCGTTTTTATCCTCTTCTGGTATCGATTTCATGAATTTGTCATAAGCTCGCTTGATATCCTCATTTTTCACTTTTACGCGTTCCTTGAAATACGCGTGTTGAGCTTCCATATTACCGACTTCATTCATTTTGTCGATAACTCGTTGTTCTTTGTCATATCCTGTTGCATCAACTTCTTTTGACAATACGAGATCATCCATAACAAGCTTTGTTGCATACACAACAACCTTATCGACGCTTATGTTAAATTGTTTTGCCATTGATATAAAGGTCTGATCCAGAAGTGTATCCACTTTATAAAATTCTTTCAAATCCTTCACAGTGACTTTACCTGCATTGTATGTTGCCAAGATCGCATCATCTTGCAACTTAGACAAATTAACCAAATTTTTCTCCTTTTCCTTATCAGTAGTCTTCTCATCAACGATAGCAAATGAATCGACGACCTTGCCTGTCGGATCCATGATTTTTACAGCATACTTCTTATACAACTCCTGAGTATATTCTTTTATAAAATCACGAGCTGCCGACTTCTTATACTCCTCAGCAAATTCTGCAGTGAATTCCCTCTTTTTTGCATCATTTAACGCCTTCACATAGAACAGCATAAACGAACCTTTTAACTCGAAAGGCCCCACTATTGTTTTTGCCCCCTGTTTTAAAACAGCGCTAGTAATTTCTGGAGGAAACATGCCCTGAGGGCGAGAATCCAAATCTCTCTGCTTTAGCTTCGCTGCATTCGTATCAAGAATTTTTCTCAAGCTCTCCTCATCCTTAGCATTGTTTTTTATTGTATTCACTAGATTTTTATCGCTTGTAGTTATTGCGATAAGCGAAAATTCTTTAGTGCCTTTAAAATTCTTGTCCCAAACTTTGTCATAATTTGCTTTCAAAGCATCAAAAGTCATTAATTCTTTTGCTTTGTCGTCGAGAAGCATAAAACCAGCTACAGTCTTCTTCCTTTTCTCAATTAGCTCTCTCACTTCTTTCGATTTTGTAACTCCAGAACGCAACGCTGCCTCAGTCACAACCTTTTTGTAAGCATTTTTCCAAGCCAAAAAAGACTTAATCTCAGCTAAAGACATTTTTGTGGAAAGTTGGTCAGGAATATCATCTATCTCTTTCTTAATCTCCTGATCGGTTATTACTGTGCCATCCTTAAACAAAACAACCGTCTTCCCCTCTTTCTTCATCTCTTGCGTCGTTTGAGAATTCAATTTCTCTGAAAGTTCAACCTTTTCTCCCTTCTTACTTGATTCCTCCTTTTGGAGATTTTCACTAGATTTTTTTTCAGCTTGTTCGGAATTCTCAGCTTTAGTATCCCCCATAAATTTATACGTTGCAATCCCGGCAACAGCAATAAGTGCCGAGAACAAAAACAATTTTGTAGTCTTATTCATATCTATAAACCTCTGACATTTTTCAAAAATATATCAACATGATTACATCGTACCAAACAAAACATAGCCGGTCAACCAAAGTGAAAAATATCAAGCACCATCGTCATTTTGGACATGTATTGCATACGATAAAGGGAAGGCTACATGCTAATTCATACCCTATTGCGATATTAATTCTCAAATTTGAGAATCCCCCCGTTTCCGGCGAGTATAATACGCGTTGTGGCATTGAGTTTGCCCCCGGATTTGATTGAGATGTTGAAAATATAATTTTCTGCGCCATCAAATACCACTGCGCCGTTAGATTCAACTGTGGTATTTGTTTTGGGCAGTGCGTTCGGATTTGTAAATGTAATGATCGTATCCTTAACGCCATCGCCGACTAAGAAGGATTTTTGATTAAATGCAGAATTATCGCCGGACAATATAATGCTTCCAGTTAGGCGTAAATTCGCCGGGTAATACCCAATGCCATCTACCGTTTTATTAACTAGAGCCCCAGAGATAGTTTTGTTGGAAGCGTCTGCAACTATGGTTTTATTGTCCTTACTTTGCGCTATATACAAGCTATCAGACGATGTTGCTGTAAATATTTTGGAAATATCGGTAGTCTCCGGTTCTTGTGTAAATGTCGTTATCCCCAACTGCTCTTTGACAATTTCTTTGAACTCATCGGATATCCACGCGGATGGCGTTTGATAAATATAAACCTTGTTAGCTCCGGCATTTATCTTCGATTTTACAGTAGCATTAGCAGGTATAAATTGATTAACCTTTGTCCCAACAATGTTTAC
>CADBWU010000006.1 GCA_902798535.1 uncultured Pseudomonadota bacterium | reverse complement strand
GTGAAAACCCTCGCCTTTAGGCGAACACTTCAGTATAATGGGAGGCATGACATATAGAAGAAGTTCGCATAGTGTATACGATATAGAGTATCACATAGTGTTCTGTACAAAGTATAGGTACAGAGTGTTGTACTTGTAATGATACAAGAGATTTGCTCAGCGAATTACGTCGATATAATCAGTGGAAATGTGAGTCCAGACCATGTGCACATGCTTATATCAGTTCCTCCACATCTCTCAGTATCAAAAGTAGTGCAATATATAAAAGGAAAAAGTGGCAGAAAATTACAATGCGAATTCCAAGAATTAAAGAAAAGATATTGGGGCAACACCTATGGGCTCGAGGGTACTTTGTTGCAACATCTGGACAAATAAGCATGAATTCATTCAAAATATCCGAATTCTGAGAGTTTACTCTTTTAATCCGCTTTCCAAGCGTGACATAGAACTACCGGCTTCTAGCCGGTAGGACATCTATTTTCTGATACGCAAAATTGCCATCAGTACACAATATATTTATCTTAAATTTTTGTTTAATTTATATGCGAGCTGCCTGTACGCAAGCAAATCACGTGTTTCTGTCACTTCAAAATTAAGGACAATGTCCTAGACATTTTGTTTTGGCTTCGGTCAATATAAATTGGCATTAACATATAAAAAGTTCATCCATTTCTAGTATTTATACGTTTTCAAGTTTTTGGGATACAGTAGCTTTTGCGATTAATTCTCCTAAAATTTTAGCATAATTTCTGATCCATTTTATTATTAATTGATTCGGTACTCCCGTAAGTCGCTCCAGCGCCATGATGCCGACGCCCTCTAAATGCCCCCTTAATACTCTCAATCGAGTACTTATACTATATTTGTATCGCCGATCATTTTCTCTAGTAATTCTCTTGCATCTTTTGCATTTATACCTTTATTTACCTTTTATTGTTCCATCTTTACTTAACTCTTCATATCCACAATGTCTGCACTTTATCATAAATTTATCTCAATCTTTTGTTTCAATACCACACACCGTAGTACATTTTTTTTTGTTTTAAGCTATATTCAGGCTGGACAGCCTGATTTTAAAGATTATCTAAATATTTCAGGGACATATTTCTTAGTAGACAATAATACCTCACGAGCTATAGGGGCTGCTGTCTGGGAACCTCCGCCACCGTGTTCGACCAATACGGCGACAACAACTCTTGGATCATGAACAGGGGCATACCCAACAAATACAGCATGCTCTTTCTTCCAATAATCATCTGAAACAGTTTTTCCTGCCAATCTCGATTTTTCAGAAATTCTGAACACTTGAGAACTCCCTGTTTTTCCACCAAAAGCAAAATTTTCATCTGGAATTGCGGAATTTTTCGCTGTCCCATACCATGAATTTACGACAGCATCCATCCCGTCCAAAAGGGTTTGTATATGTGATTCTGGATAATTTAAAACCGATGTCTCGCTAGCTTTAAAAGCTTTGTTTAAATGGGGCGTAATAACTTTTTGTCCATTAACCAAGATTGCCATCATTTTGGCCAGTTGGACTGGGGTAACTAAAACATATCCTTGTCCAATTGCCATATTAAATGTATCTCCCGTTGTCCATTTTTGTTTTTTTGTCTTTTGTTTCCAGGATTTTGTGGGAATTAGCCCTGATTTTTCATATGGAAGATCAATACCAGTAACTTCTCCAAATCCGAAGTCATGAGCTACTTGAGCGATGTCATCTGGTGAAATCATTTTAGCAACATTATAAAAATAAACATCGCAAGATTCGGCGAGAGCATCCTCGAGGTCAACAGAACCATGACCGCCATTTTTCCATTTCCAACAATGAAATTTGTGATTTCCAAGAAAAGTATATCCAGAACAATTAAATCGAGTATGTTTCGTTATCACCCCCTTTCTAAGCCCAGCTATAGCTGTCATCAGCTTAAAAACTGAACCAGGAGAATAAAGGCCATTTATGATTTTATTTATCATTGGATTGTATGGATTTTGGTAAAGTTCTTGTAAATTTTTGCCATTTATTTTTTGAATAAACATATTTATGTCATAACCAGGATATGAAACAAATGCTAATATTTCTCCATTTCTAGCGTTCATCACAATACATGAAGCACTTTCATACTGCGATAATTTCTCATAAACCTCTAATTGTAAGTCGAGATTTATAGTGAGTTTTACGTTATCTCCAGGAATTTCCTGTATATCATCGATATCCCTTATAAATTGACGCTTAGCATTAACTTCTACATGCTTCACACCAGCAATGCCAAATAATTGCTCATCGAACTGCTTTTCGATGCCGGTTTTTCCGACTTTTGCCATGGACAGGAATAAAGCCTTGTTATCGCTGGTCTCTATATCGCTCTTTGAAGGTGAGCCGACATATCCCAAAATATGCGACAATTCATATGGAAAATTGTATGCTCTTGTGTGACTTTTTGCAATCGATACTTCCGGAATCTTGGAAGACATTACATAAAATTTTGATAAATCAGACCAATCTAAATTCTTCTGCAAATAGATATATCGATTTGAACTAGTTATTAGCTTTGGTACACCGGCTATCTTTGCCTGAATATCCGGAGCTAAGTTATATCGTTTAAGTAATGCTTTTATTACATCTTGATGTTTATTATGCTTGAACTCATTCAAATCTAACATAGCCATATACATGGGCTTATTTGTCGCTAATATTCGTCCTTTCGCATCAGTTATTGTTCCTCGCGTTGGCAAAATTTGTCTTGTTACAATTCTATTTTTATCTGAAACTAACTTATAGTAGGATGAACGATATACTTGCAAGTATACCAATCTTGCTAAAACCACAGCTCCTAAAACAAGCTGTATTATGGCGAAAATTAAAACCCGCTTATTGAAAAACCGCCTATCATCTCTGCGGTTACTCATACTTCTGCCATTTCAAGATTGTGAACAATGTCTATTATTTTTCTCTTTGAATGTTCGATTTCATTATTTATCAAAACAAATTGATATTTTGCTATTTTGTTAACTTTAAATGAATCATTTAACCGTTTATCTAAACTTTCCGCAGTTTCAGAATGACGTTCTATCAAACGTCGTTTTAGAACATTAAAAGATGGTGGCAAAACTAATATTCCGACACATTTATTTTTGAAATTTTCATCGTGTAAGATGGCATACGCCCCCTCATATTCCAGATCCAAAACGCAGATATCCTTATGTTGAAAGATATCATTAATTGCTTTCTTAGAAGTTCCATAATAATTTCCGAAGCATTCTATATGCTCGACAAATTCGTCATTTTCCAGCATTTTCAAAAATTTTTCTTTTGTTACAAAATGATAACTCCTGCCGTCTGTTTCTCCAGCTCTAGGCTTACGTGTGGTATGTGAAACTGTCAATCCTGCGCAGTCAAATTCATCAAGTAAATAATTTATCAAAGTTGATTTTCCTGCTCCCGACGGACCAGAAAAGACAAGTATAAATTTTTTCATCTTTCGTCCAATTTAAATTCTATGCGTCTATTTTTTGCTAAATCTTGTGCGCTTTTGCCAGTTGATATCGGTTGATTTTCTCCAAAACCTGCCGCGACGAGGTTCTTCGGAGATACGCCTTGCTTTATTAAAAATTTGACCACAGAAATAGCTCGTGAGGCAGAAAGTTCCCAATTCGATGTGAATTTTCCGCTATTTATCGGGCGTTCATCTGTGTGTCCATCGACACGTAAAATCCATTTGATATTCTTTGGAATTTTTTCACCGATTTCCTTAATGATATTTGCCAACGCAGCAACTTGTTTGGTTCCCTCAGAACTTAATTCATCAGATGCTGAATCAAAAAATAGCTCAGACTGAAATATAAAACGATCGCCAGCAATCTTGATGCCACTTTTATCTTTCACGATGCTTTGTAATTTGTCAAAAAATTCAGATCGATACGAATTTAATTTCGTCAATTCATTCAGCTTTATATTTTCTTTCTTAATGTATTCCAGTGCCTTCTTTTGCTCATCCGATGTTTTATGTTCGGCCGCTAATGCAGCCATGACATCTTTCAAGTTTTTTGTTAATTCTTCGATTTTTTCCTCAAGTGATATCTTCGCCTCATGCTCCTTATTCTTCAAAGCCTCTTCTTTATCAAACATGCTTTGGAGATCTGCCACCGTTTCATTTAGCTCTAAAATCTGTTTTGCTAGATTTTCATTTTTGTCTGATAATTCCGAGTTTTTATCCTTTTCTAAATTTAATAATTTGCAAACACTTGACAATCTGTCTTGCACGTCAGAGAGCGAGGAATTTTTGTCAAAAATTATACCTGACAAATAGACTTGCGACGCGATAAATCCAACCAAAACAAATATAAAAACCAACAAAACTGTTGATAAAGCATCGACAAAACCCGACCATATGTTTACTTCTTCTTGCCCCCTCCTTCTTATGTAAGCCATATCAAAATCGAACATTGTCCCAACTCTTCTCATAGTATACCACTTGACACTAGTCGCTTGAAGAGAGTTATGGCTAGCTGGGCAGGGCTTGTTTTTTAGCTCGAACGGAGAAAATCAGATAAATCTGCTCTGATCAATTTTTGAACTTCTGATATCGGTAAAGAACCATCAAGAACGAGATATCTATCGGCATATTTGCGTGATAGGTCTAGAAAAGCCTCTCGTACCTTTCTGTGAAACGATATATCCATTTTTTCAAATCTTGTCTCTGAATTGTTACGAGCTAACGAACGCGCGAGACCAATTTCCGGTTCAATATCTATAAGGTAAGTTCTGTCAGGCATGTTGTCATTGGTAATAGAAGAATAGACTGTGTTTAGAACATTTATATCAACGCCTTTACAGAACCCTTGGTATACTATGCTTGAGTCATGAAAGCGATCCGATATGACGACTTTTCCGGCATTAAGTGCTGGCTTTATCCTTCTTTCCCAATGATCAGCTCGTGCCGCCAAATACATCAGTGCTTCAGTTAATGGAGGTATTTTTTCGGGCTCTCCAGTTAGCAAAGTTTTACGTATTTCTTCTGCGAAAAGAGTTCCTCCTGGTTCTCGTGTCAAAATGGCATCTATACCAGAGCTAATAAAAAAATCTTTCAGTAAACTTGCCTGAATGCTTTTGCCAGCCCCTTCTCCGCCTTCAAAAGTTATGAACATCTAGGAATTCTCCATACATGAGGACACAATAGCACTACGCGCCACAAAATCTGCATTATTGTTGTTAATGCAATCTGCATGTCCTTTGACCCAAACCCATTCGATATTTTTAGATTTTATTGCCTCGGCTAGAGCAATCCAAAGGTCTTGATTTTTAACTGGCTTTCCAGATGCTGATTTCCAGTTATTACTTTGCCAGCTCTTTATCCAAGATGTAATACCGTTTTTAACGTATGTACTATCTGTATATATCGTAGCAGAAATTGTTTCTGGCACATGGTTCACAGATTCTATAGCTGCCATTAATTCCATACGATTGTTTGTTGTACTTTTCTCAAATCCCGAAATATTTGCTCTTTTGTCACGGTGAATAAACACTCCCGCCCATCCGCCTGGCCCAGGATTGCCAATGCACGAACCATCGGTGTATATCTCTATTTTGTCATTAGGCCTTAGCCTCTTTAAAAAATCAGAAAACTCAAGATCTTCAATTTCAAAACTAGAATTCATTAATTCACCTCAGAAAACAGAAACTTCAACTCTTATATTTTTTACCTCATTTGGCAATTGCTTACTCGCAGAAAAAGGAATTTTTTGCTGGGGTAAAATTCGCAAATCGTCGAAATCATTATTCCAAGTCATGATCAACGATTGACCATCAAAAACAGAAATCTTCACTCCATTCACCTTTGTTATTGCTCGTTCGTCATAATTCAGTATACTGCCTGTGACTGTAATTGTATTATCGATCATGAGTTCATATTTAACATCAGTCATCGTAATTTTTCCTGCAACGTTTTCTGACAAATGCTTAGCTTTTTCTATTAAAAATTTATAAAAAACAGTTCTGTACTGGTACCCTAGCAAACAGCTACCAATTATCAATAGCCAAACTACACATGTCCACGTCTTAAAGCGAGATCTTTTCCCAAAATTAGTTTTCTTTTTCGAAAGTGAGGAAATTCGTTGGATTTGTCTAAGTTTGTCAACTTTTATCTGTGGATTCGTCGCTATTTCAACTGCCGTATTTTTTAACCACCATTTTCTTTTGCAACGGTAGCACCGGAGCCACCATCCATATCCGAGTTTTTCGCTTCCAATCGGATTTTTGAGTATCTCTGCTCCAATATCATAACCACATCCACAATACGGACACTTTAAATTCATACTCAAAAAAAATAACTTATACATCCATTCATAGGATAGCCGGCCACAACTTCTCGGTCAAGCCCCGCATGTGTAAGGAATTGGCAAGCTGGTAAATAAATGATATGTTAATCTGCAGGTAAAGTGTGATTGGATGAGTAAAAGACCTGCTCCTAATAGGTTAGGAGCCCCTTGATTTTAGGGATCACGACATCTGACGGCTCGCCAAATAATCAATAGCTTTCTAGAGCCACAATTAATGATACATTTTGTCCATTTTGCTTCCGTAATCGTTGAAATATCAAGCTTCTCTGGTGTAAAACGACGTATTCTTTGCATCATGATTTATGTTGTTACCCCAACGATTTTGCCCGTAGCGTTCATTGATAATCCAGATAGATCTTGTCTTTCTCCGGTTTTCCACGTGGCGTTGTCTTTGTATATTGATACCCTTGCACTTATACCTCTGATATCCTTTCATATGCTCGTTTTTATGCGTAGCTATGCATCCCCTACATTTCAAACATTTCAGCTCCATAATTTTCTTGGGAAAAGAAGTTCTTCCCCCGTATATATCACATTGCATTGCTAAAGTGAATCCCTCGATAAAAATGTATAGATGCAGTTGACGTTTAAGCTGAGGTGTGAGACAATAGCCTATACGGATAGATTGGAGATTTTGTAAATGAAGGTTGCAAATTCAGTAAAGACATTAAAAAACAGGCATCGTGCATGCAAAATGGTGAAACGTAAGGGGCGGCTTTACATAATAAACAAGCAAATTCCGAAGTTCAAAGCAAGACAGGGCTAATTGCGAATTTTTGCTGTTATTGTAGCCGCAGGATGTGGACAAAGGTTTGGTGGCGGACTTCCGAAGCAATTTTGTTCAATAGGTGGCGTTGTGCCGTTGGCGCGAAGCATTAAGCTGTTTCTCGAATGCGAATTTATATCAGGTGTGATTTGTGTGATTCCTTCGGGATATATGGATGTTTACAGCGATTTGGTGACTGGTATTGCAGATACCAGATTATTACCACCGGTGTTTGGTGGGGATACCAGACAAAAATCTGTCAGTTGTGGCCTGGAAGCGATAGCTGAACACCGACCTAGTTACGTTATGATACACGATGCTTCAAGATGCTATTGCAGTTGCGCACTTTTGTCACGAATATATGAACGTATTAGTCTCGGTTATGAGGCGGTTGTTCCGGTTATATCTCCGGTAGATTCGGTGAGATATGCTGATACAGCAGTGTCTCGAGACCATGTGAAGTTAGTTCAAACGCCGCAGGCTTTTCGGTTTGAAACGATAAGACGATTGCATAAAGAGTATGCTGATAGGTTAGTTACGGATGATGCTTCTTTATGTGATCTAGGAGGCATAAGCGTTGACACAGTTGAAGGTGATAAAAACAACATCAAGCTTACATATAGAACAGATATTGTCTCTACTACATCTCGAACAGGATACGGATATGATGCACATAGGTTCTCCGATGACCCGAAACGAGAACTTTATTTGATGGGGGTTAAAATCGAAGGATGCCGTGGGCTTGAGGGAATATCGGATGCAGATGTTGGTATACACAGTTTAGTTGATGCAATTCTTGGTGCCCTTTGCCTTGGAAGCATAGGTGAGCATTTTCCTGAATATGTTTCTAAAAACAAGGATGCCCGATCTTCAGTTTTTTTAGAGCATTGCCGGATGTTACTAGCGCAAGCAAATGCTGATATTGTTAATATCGATACGACGATAGTTTGCGAAGAACCAAGGATTTCCTCCTATACCGACAATATGAAAAAAGTTATCGCTGATTGTTTAAAAGTTGAAACTTCGCTCATTAACATCAAAGGAAAAACTACTGAAGGCATGGGATTCGAGGGACGTAGGGAAGGCATTTCGGCGACAAGCTTAATTACTATAAGGATAATTTAATGATAGAACAATTTTTACCGGCGAACTGGCAATTGCTTGAACATGGAAAACGTGCATATGCTCATTCACATATGGTAGCGAATGTAGCGCAAAAGATAGCTTCCCATACCTCCGAATTAGATGTAAATAAAGCATACAAATATGGACTTATGCACGATATTGGCAAATTTTATTTGAGTAAGCTTGAACTCTATAAGCATCCTCGAGTTGGTTATGAACTTCTTATAAATTCATATCCGGATATAGCTGTGATTTGCTTGACACATCCGTTTCCGGATTTCAGTAATTATGAACACGTTTTGAGCTACCATCACGAAGATGAAAATGAGGCTAGAAAGGTTTTTGAGTTACTAGGCAAGATTGAAAAAAATATTTATATTGAATTGATACAATTTTGCGATAAAATTTCCAGAATGGATGATTATATAAGATGGGAAGATAAGCTTCAGTGGTATCTCGAAACTTATAATTTAGATCCTAACGAGATAACGCATCAGTATTCAAAACATCTCAAAAAAATAAAGCAAAAACTCGATGAGTTGACGAATATGGATATATACAATTTAGTGGGGATTTAGCCTCAAATATCAGTATAGACATAAAGTTGCTCTATTGTTAAAATCGAGATGATTTAAGCAATGATTGTTAACGAATAATGTCATCAGTGATTCTTCAGCTACAAAATATAGGAATGAAGTTTCAATCTGGCGATTTTTTTATTGAAGTTTTGAAGGATGTGAATTTTTCAATAAACGCTGGTGAAAGCGTTGCTTTACTGGGACAAAGTGGCAGTGGAAAATCTACTCTTTTGCAAATTGCAGCTCTACTTGAACATCCAACCTCTGGTTCCGTTATCATAAACGGGGTAAACATTCGCAATACTTCTGAAGAAAAACGCACCAAGTTACGCCGAGAGAATCTTGGTTTTGTCTATCAATTTCACAATCTGTTACCAGAATTTTCTGCGCTTGAAAATGTTCTGATTCCGCAACTCATTTGTGGCGTAAAACAAAAGGATGCGGAGCAGAGAGCTAAAGATTTGCTAGAGCAGGTTGAGCTCAGTCACAGAATTGATAAAAGTCCCAGAACTTTATCCGGTGGAGAGCAACAAAGAGTCGCGATTGCGCGCGCTTTGGCGAATTCTCCCAATCTAATAATTGCTGACGAACCAACGGGTAATCTCGATCCCCAAAATGCTGAAATTATATTCGATTTACTACTAGAGATCGTTCGAAACAATAAGGCATCAGTCATTTTAGCAACTCATAACGTTGAACTCGCAAAGAAACTGTCTCGCACAATTTTATTAAACAATGGAACTTTGTCTTCATCAAATTAGCAAGGTATTGGAAGCATGTGGTATTGTCATTCTTAGCAATTTGTAGCGTTTTATATCAATCTATCGATTGCTTGTGGTGCGCGGGTTACTGTGAACGCCTGTTTATGTTGACAATAGGCTTATTGGTTTCATTAAACCAACTTGGTAAAGCCAGATATCTTTAGTAGCTTAATCCTATTTTTATATTCTTTCGTCGCATCCATACTAGAGACGCTATTCAATCTTTTGTTGCGCATGGAATAACAAATTTGTACAATAAACATAAAGGAGAGGTGGCCGAGTGGCTGAAGGCAGCGGTTTGCTAAACCGTCATACGGGCGTAAACCCGTATCGGGGGTTCGAATCCCCCTCTCTCCGCCAGTATTTGATTGCAAGAAGTTAACCTGGAAAAATTCTCGTTTTCATTGAGTCCCCTTATTTGTATAGCTATTTGATTGTGTGGAGTTAATTATGGTAACTTACTGATAAATAAAGGAATGATTGGCTTATGGCGTATTCTGGATTAAACACAGTTTTGAGCTTAATGAAGGAGCGAGTCGATCTGTCCCAGGTGGTAAGGCGGGATGTGGCTCTTCAGAAGAAAGGGAGAGAGTTTGTCGGGCATTGTCCCTTTCATAATGAAAAAACTGGCTCTTTTTTTGTAAATGATGAGAAAGGCACTTTTTACTGTTTCGGTTGTGGAGCATCCGGAGACATTATCGAATATCTTACAAGGAAAAATGGTATTCAGTTTATGCAAGCTGTAGAGATTTTATCCGAAATTTCCGGCATAAAACTTCCTGAGAAGGTGCAATATAGCAATGATTCCATACACAAACAACAAAACATTCTTTTGAAAATTATGGAATTTTTTAAAAACGCTCTGCCGATGAACAATGATGCCGTGGAATATTGTAAAAAAAGGGACCTTGTGCAGGAAATCATTGACAGATTTTCTATTGGCTATGCCCCAAAAGATAATACTTCTCTTATTAATTATTTAAAGGAAGCAACGTTCTCACATGATGATATTTTAAACTCTGGTGTTTTTCTTGAAAAGGACGGAAAATTGATTTGTCGTTTCAGAGATCGGATAATGTTTCCTGTTTTTAATAAAAAAGGAGAACCAATAGCTTTTGGCGGAAGAGGAATTCAAAAAGATGCTATGCCCAAATATATCAATTCCCCAGAAACCGCTATTTTTCAAAAACGCGAGACTTTGTATGGCTATAGCGTTGCATTTAAAAATATCTCAAAATCTAATCCTTTTATTCTAGTTGAAGGATATATGGATGTCGTTATGATGAGTAAATATGGATTTAATACAGCTGTTGCCTCGATGGGAACAGCTTTTTCACAACAACATTTAGCAAAACTTTGGCAATATTCAGACGAACCCATAGTTTGTCTTGATGGTGATTTTGCAGGATACAATGCTATGGTCAAAGTAGCGATTTTGGCATTGTCATATCTACAGCCAGGAAAAAGTTTGAGATTTTGTCAGATTCCTGGAAATGACGACCCAGATTCATTTTTGAAAAGTCATCCAAAGACGGAAATGGAACGATTACTTTCCAAGTCCGAGAACTTAATCGATTTTCTTTGGGGGCACTTTGCCAGAAATTTTGCAGAAATGCCTAACAAGACGCCAGAGAATATCGCAAAATGGAAGAAGGAAATTTTTGCGTATATAGATGAAATTCAAAACTCTGATATCAAAGCGTTATATAAACAAGATATAAAAGGACGTATTTTTGCTTTATTTGGCAAAGGAAATAAAACCGATTCGCATTTTAATGAATATAAAAAATCCTTGCTGGTGCAAGTAGATAAAAAAGAAAAAATGCTATTGCGGGAAGCTGTCTTGTTGTATATCCTGATATCACGTCCATCTGTTATCCCTGTCGTCGTGGAAGAATTGGCCAGCATTGAGTTTTCCGATAAGGATTTCGAGCATTTGAGGCATTCTCTATTGGAAAATCCATATTCGCAAGATTTTGGCAATGTTGGTGATATAGTCTCGAGAATCAAACAGCTCGCAGGCGAGTTTGTTAGTTTCAATGGAATGCAAGACAGTGATGTAATGGAACTTTGGGAGAATGTTTTTGAGCTTGGAGTAGCTAGAAAACGTGTGGCAGATGATTTGAAAGTGGCTAAAAGTGAGTGTGTAGCATCTTTGGATGACATAACTTGGAATAGATTTAAGGCGTTGAAGTTAGGTTTTATTAGAAATGAAAATAGAGAAAAATAAGGAGTGAGAGAGTAGATAATGTGCGCAAAGGAGAATGCTAATACTGCGTTGGAGCAGAACGTTGCGAATGATCAAAATGTAGCTTTGTTGATGAAGTTATATAAGACTCGTGGGTATTTAACAAATGAGGAGCTCCTTGATACGTTCTCGGGAGAAGAATACGATTCCGAAAAGCTCGCCAAAATTACGGAATATTTCGATGATAATGGTGTAAAGATAATCAGTATAGCGGATGCAGAATCGATGTCTTTGACAGAGGAAGACAGTTCGAATAGCGATGAAAACGATAAAAAAGAGGATAGCACTGAGATTTTGCAGGAAGATTCAAAAGTAGATGATCCAGTTAAGATTTACCTAAAAGAAATGGGGGGGGTAGGACTGTTGTCCAAAGAAGGTGAAATAGCCATTGCTAAGCGAATTGAGGAATCTAAATTTGCGCTCTATTCTGCCTTATGCGTGACCTACATGACTTTTGATGCTATCACATCTTTGCGCTCTAGACTAGAGGACGACATAATTTTGGTGAAAGACATAGTGCTGAGTGATTCTAGTAATGTTGATGAAGAACTGAATTATAAAGGTAGTGAAAGTGACGAAGATAACTCAAGTGAATATACAGAAGAAGAAACTGGAACGAATGATAATGAAGCTAAAATGAAGATCATTGCTCTTTTTGATAAGCACCTTGAGCTTTTTAAAAGAATTTATGAAAAACAAAAACTGTTTGGATTTGATAAGGCTAAACTTGATAAGGATAAAGATTATCAAGATTTAAAAAAAGAAATTACCACAAACTTTTTTGAAATCAACCTCAACAATCAGAGGATTAACAATATAAAGGAGCAAAATGTTTCACTTGTTTCTGGTATTCCAGAAATTGAAAGGAAATTGGTCTCGCAAGCAGAGGATTATAAAATTAAGAGAACTGAACTTGTTTCCTGCTTTGTAGACCGGGATTTCGATGACAAATGGCTTAAAAATTTCGCTGTCAAAAAGGGTGATAACTGGGAAAGATTTTATAATGACAATGAGCAACATTTAAAGAACTTAGTACAAATAGCTCATACAGCAGAAAATATATCCATGATACCTTTTTCGCTTTACAGAGAGATTTTGCACGTAATACAGAAAGCAGAACGTAGTGAAGCGCGTGCAAAAAAAGAGATGGTTGAATCAAACCTGCGACTTGTTATTTCCATAGCAAAAAGATATACAAATAGGGGCTTGCAGTTTCTTGATCTAATTCAAGAAGGTAATATTGGTCTAATGAAAGCTGTTGATAAGTTTGAGTATAGACGAGGTTATAAATTTTCAACATATGCCACTTGGTGGATCAGGCAGGCTATAACTAGAGCCATTGCCGATCAAGCGCGCACTATCAGAATTCCAGTGCATATGATTGAAACAATAAACAAATTGGTTAGAACATCGAAGTCACTCATGAGTGAACTCGGAAGAGAGGCTACGCATGAAGAATTAGCAGAACGGCTTTCGATGCCTGTTGATAAAGTCAGAAAGGTCATGAAAGTTGCGAAAGATCCAATAAGTCTCGATACTCCGGTCGGAGATGAAGACGAAAGTCATTTAGGGGATTTTATCGAGGATAAAAAGATCATGATGCCTATTGATGCAGCTATTCAATCCAATTTAAAGGTAGCGACTAACAAAATTTTGTCAACATTAACTGGGCGGGAAGAGAAAGTGTTGCGAATGAGGTTTGGCATAGGTTTGCAATCAGATCATACCTTGGAAGAAGTTGGACAACAGTTTGCTGTCACAAGGGAGAGAATAAGGCAAATAGAAGCAAAAGCCCTGAGAAAATTAAAGCATCCAAGCCGTTCCAGGAAATTAAGAAATTTCTTAGATAGCTAGAGAAAGGAGAACAAAAATGAGTATAGAAGCGTCCTTATCTAAAATTGGTAAAATCCTCGACAGGATGTTCTTCAACCTGAAAAAAACTTTCATAGCAGTTTTTGAATGGGGCGAAAATACAAATAATCAGAAGTCGGCGCATTATAGGCATTCTTCAATGACTTCGTCATATTTTGTTCTAGCCTTTGATGCATTTCTGGCTTTTCTTTCACTTTTTATCTCGATACATCTCCGGATAGGTATGGATTTTTTGGACTATTCTCCAGCTTATATTTTGAAAAATATGCTAGTTTTTAGCCTAGTGAGCACAAGTATTTTTCTGTGGTTGCAAACCTACCAGGCATTCTGGAGATATACAACAATAGAAGATATGCCTCCAATATTTCTGTCTGTTATACTGGCAAATTTGCTTTTTTTCCCGCTGATGATGTTGATGAATCAAGGTGACTTTTTGCCGTATTCTGTTTTGATAATTAACGTGTTTGTGTTCAGCATTAGTCTCATGATTCCGCGATTTCTCTGTAAAATAGTGTATAACCAAAAGTTGAGTAAGATACAGAAATTTGATGCAATAGTTCGAAACAAGTCACAAACAACGTATATCCCTCGTGTATTGCTGATAGGCAATGTAGAATCAGTTGAAGCATTTAGCAGGGAGGTAATATCAAATGATGATGTGTCATTTAATCTGAATCCTATTGGCATTTTGACACTTGAACAAGCAGATATTGGTCGGACAATCAAGGGGGTGCCTATCCTTGGTGAATTACGAGATATCGATAAAGTGATGCAGACTTTGTCTAAAGAGGGGGTAGCCCCTGAGCAGCTTGTGATAGCTGAAAAGCAATTGTCGGATAAAGCAAAAAAATTTGTGATAAGGTACGCACAAAAATCCAATGTTCTGCTTCTTCATGCAATATTCCAATTTTCGTTTTGTAAAGTCGCAGAATAAATAGAGTAGAAATTGCCACTCCAGACAAAATGTTGATTGATATACTTCTCAACAAGAGTAAAAAATGCTTTTGTTTTTAGATAGGATGAGTTAGAATGACGAATTTGCGATAAAAAACGCATCGAGCAAAATATCACCAATCTATGCAATATTTTTAACATAAATTTCTTCTTTATGAAGAAGCCATGCTCGGAAATTAAGGGAATTTGACTATCCAATCCATATTGTTTTGTCTTATGAGTATATTGGTTCTAGCTTCTCCAGAAGAACTTTTCAAATGCATCAGCTTTTAGAGCTTTCTCCTCCATATTATTTTAATTTTTTTTATTGTGCGGAACTTTTGTTTGGTGTACCATATAAACATGGTAGTATATTTTATCGAGTTTTAATCTAGGAGTTCGAAGTATGAATGTGAAAAAAATTATTTGGGCATCGCCTGTTGTTCTTGTTACCTGCGTGACTGATGTGTCCGCGGCAAGCAATCCTGTTTTGTCGGAAGGAAATACCAACTTACAAAAACATTATTCGAGTCAAGCCTCGCAAATAAACAAGAATTCAAATAATAGAATAGGGTCCAATTACAGTCGGAGCAATCAAGGTGAAAATAACCAAAACCAGTTTATGCCCAATAAAAAAACTTTAAGCAAAGACAGAAAACTTTATTTCTACGGACAAGGTCAATTGGGCGAAAACAATGATGTTAATAAAAAAATAATTATAAAAAGAGATGATAACTTCCCACAATCGCAGAAAAGATATAGCTCATCTATAATTCAAAATAACCTTATATCTCACAATAACCACTTGATTGATAGCTTAAGTGGAGTTAAAGAACCGATCTATATATCCAGTTCAAGTGGGGGACGAAACAATGATTTTAAGAGTAATGCACAAACAAAAATATCATCAATACCAGTAAATCTTAACGCCTCAAAGACAACGTATCAATACAACGACCAAGAAAACAATGAAGAAGAAAACAACCACATCATGAGTGGGGAACCACAATATAATATGTACAATCAAAATGATATGTACAGTCAAAATGAGGAAAAAGCAGACAGGCGATATGGTGTACAAAGCATAGAAAACAATGTTCCAAATATGATGTATAAGAAGAATTTGGAGAGTAAGCCAAATAGTAGATTTTTCCGCATCCGCAAGGACAATATTATCAATAACAATAATATTAATGAATATCAGGAACGCCTCGAAGAAGAAAACAACAACATCATCATTGGTGAGAAACCACAATATAATGAGGAAACACAATATAATATGCACAGTCAAAATGAGGAAGAAGCAGACAGGCGATATGACGTACAAAACATAGAAAACAATGTTCAAAATAATAGATTTCCTTACAAGAGATATATTGTCAAGGGCAAGAAGATTAATGAATATCGGGAGCCACGCAATGAAGAAGAAGACTACTACTTCGAGAATAATGAATTACAAAATACTATAAGAGAGCTAGATGATAAACAAGACCAAAGCGACCAAGAACGATTCCGCCAATATTATAACGATTATAATGGTAATAATAAAAATATTCTTATTCAGGATAAGAATCGCACTAATAACATTATTACTCGCTCAGTTCCGATAACGGTAGTTGATTCCGATCGCTATGCGCAATTTGAAAATCAAGGTAAAGGCACTAAACTCCAATCCATTTGTAGGAACGATGAAAAACACAATCAACAGTTCGGCGGATATCTCGAAAATCAAGATGTACTATCATATGACTATAACATTATTAATGAAGTACTATCATATGACTATAACCTCATTAATAACAATGGTGGGTATGTGGACTTTTTAATGCGACATGAAGAGATTGTCGGTAATCTAAAATTGTTAATTGATTATTTTAAAAAAACGGGAGGAGCGGAAAGTAATATTTCAGAAAATTCAGAAAACCGCGTCGAGCTAATAAATAATAGGAGGCTTGCACTATGTGACAGCATTTACACACAAGTGACAGAGCTGCGCAATAAAGCAAAAATATACTTTAGGAATGCATCTGGAGATGTACCAAATATATACCAGTTCACGCAGGGTAGAATTATGGATCAGATATTAGTTCTCCATAGTTATATAATGAGCTCTTTAACATATGGATTAAAAGAACCGAATATGCAATATTCCGATTTCAAGCAAGTTCGAGAGGGACACCTCGGTTTTGAGGGCAAGAAAAAGAATAACCGGGCTTTTGAAATTTTAAAAAAAGATAAAACTAAAGAATTAGCTTATGTGCCAGAGAATAACCGGAAGCACAATTATGTGCCAGAGAATAACCGGAAGCACAATTTAGGTGCGTTTCAAACTCAAAAATTCAATTTTGGTTTACAGGGTAAAGAGGGACAAAACAAGTATGAAGAAAATAAAGAACAGATAAAAGATGGTGTGCATTCTCAGGAAAACATAAATCGGGAAGACACAAATCGGGAAAAGGAAGAGTATGTAAATAATAGCCGGATACTGAATGCCAATAAGAATACTAACGATGTTAACTTTCAGTCTGGGGAGTATCAGCCCCAAGAAAATTTAGCCAATCTGAGTGAAGAACTGGATAATGAGGAAAAAGAAAATATAGAAGAAACTGTTAAAGAATTGAATAAGGTAGACTCAACAATAAAAGAAGTCAAACTCAAGAATGAGAGCAATAATCTATATGACGAAAATATCCAAAATAATATCAATATACTTGATGATAAAGACTTACTTGGTAATGACAAAATTAAAGGGGGGGGGAATGTCGACTTCGGCCTCAACGTCTCAGGCATTCATTCTAAGAATGATGATGTTAAAAACTTTAAAGAGAAACCACGTAAAACGAGCTTAGAAAAATCTAATGTTAATAAAAACGAACACGAATCAGTTAAAAACTTACTCCATAATTATATAATAAAACGTGATAATATTAGCGAATCCAGCGATTCGTCCGATTCTAGCCGTGAGAAAATCAGTTTCCAAAATCAATCGTACGCCCCAGTGATTAATGAGGACGAACAGATTAAATTAGTCTTAAAAAATAAAAACAGATCTGTAAACAATGAAAAACCAAACAAAAATGTAAACATTATGTCGTTACGAAAAAAAGAGCAAAATGTTGTTGATGAGAGTAGAGAAAACGAAGAGAATAAGGACGAAGGTGGTACTACCATCATCAATTCAAATCCGGAGAAGGTAGATAATCAGCCTCAGATTGAGAGCAACTCGGTTCCTGTAAATAATGAAGTAAAGAATAACAATGAGAATAACAGTCGCGAAGTTAATGAGAACAATAACAATAATGAGAACATTAACAACGTTAGCTCAGCTGGCGGTATGAGGATTGAGGACAACACCAATATGAATCAAGAAGAGCAAAATAATCCAGTTCCGTCAGAGACGAATGTTGCCCAGACAAATGAAAATAACGTGGAAGAACCAAAAGTAACCTCAGAATTAATCCCAAACAACAATGATATTAACCAGAATAATGAAATCATTATAGAAAAAGAAGAGCCAAAGAATGATAATGAAGAAAAACATAAAGAAGTAAATTCAGAAATGAATGCGGAAAAATCAAAATTAGACATAAACAACGATGATAGGGAAATCATTGTAAAAGAAAGCCAATTTAATGATGTTAACCAGTCGAATAACGACATCAATATGATTCAAAATAACCCAGAGGAGCAAGGGGTGGATGTTGAAAAAGTAAGTGAAAATAACGTAGAAGGATCAAAAGTAGCCCCAAACAACAATATTAGCCATGTTGAGGAAATCAAAATAGAAAAACAAGATATAAATCAAGAGAAGGATGAGGAAGAAAACAAGGATGAATCAAACCCAGAAAGGAAGCAAGAAATACAAGAAATAGGAGTCAAACAAGATAACAGAGAAGACGTCGATTCCTCTATGAATTTAAATGACCAAAATGAGCATGAGAACGAAGAAATTCTAGAGAAGAATGACAACAATGGCAACAATGATATACAAAAAGACTTGCCCAGTAACAGACATGAACAGCGGATTGATGTAATTAAGAATGAGAAAGCCCCTAAAAAAGGTGAGGAGAATGAGCAAGATGTACAGCAAATCTTCGGCGAATCCGGTGGGAAAGTGGACGAAATCTTCGACAAAAAAGGCACTGTCTCCATCTTAAAAAAGAGAAAGACGATACCTTCTATTAAGGTAGTAGAAGAAAGTGCAGGCGAATCTAATCATATCAATCAGATAATAAATAACGATAACAAAGAATCAAAACAGGATGACGGCAACGTTTCTGAAGGTAGTTATGATGAGAAGGATGATTTGATTAGTACCCCTGATAGTATCCCTGAGCAAAAGGAGACTGAGATTGGGAAAGCAGACCAATTTGACGGTCATAACTCTATTAACTATAGTCTCCAAAATATCCCTGAATCCAAAAAAAAGAACATCGAGAACAATAATGAAAACGCAGAAAATATTAATGAGAATAGGGATAAATTTGACTCTGACATCAATAGCCAAAATGATACCGTGAAAAAAAGTTCCTTGAATAATAATTCGAAATTAGACGGTGCTGAAGTCCAAAATGCTAACAGAGAACAAAATGAAGTAAAAGAAGAGGATCAAAATAACTTCAGTATTGAGAATAATGAGGAGAATAAGGAAAGAAAGGGCGGCCAGCAAGACGATGTTGATTCCGATGTCAGTTCTGTCTACGAAGATGCCATTAGCAAAAATGAAAATGACGAGAACAACAAGAACGTGAACAATAATATAAACATGAACAAGAAGAACATTGTTAATACCAGTAATGTGCGCTTAAATCTGATAGACAAAAATATCACTGGAAGAATGTCAGCGGGACAGACGCGAATACCCACGGGCGAGATATTTACAAATATATTTCGGGAAAATTCAGGCAAGCCTAACGTCTTTAGTATGACCAACGATAATAAGGAAGAGCTCTTAAAGAACAATAACAAGAAGAACACTGTTAATACCAGTAATGTGAACTTAAATGTGACAAACAACAATATCACTGGAAGAATGTCAGCGGGACAGACGCGAATACCCACGAGCAATATATTTACAAATATATTTCGGGGAAATTCAGGCAAGCCTAACGTCTTTAGTATGACCAACGATAATAAGGAAGAGGGCTTAAAGATCATGAGCAATAACAAGAAGAACACTGTTAATACCAGTAAGGTGCGCTTAAATGTGACAGACAACAATGCCAGTGGAAAAATGTCAGCGGGACGGATGCCAGTACCCACGGGCAATATATTTACAAATATATGGCAGACAAAATCAGTCCAGCCTAAAGTCTCTAGTACGAGCAACGATAATAAGGACATGAACAATGATTTCGACTTATTCGGCCGCCTCAACTCATTCGGCCTCAATACAAACAAAAATACACACAAAGAAGGTATAAAACCATTTGACACGGGTAACCCCTCCAGTGACCACGACAAAAAGTTAAATAATTTCTTCAACACCTTCAATAAGTCAGATAACAACAAGCAAAATCAGGAAATGAACAATGATTTCGACTTATTCGGCCGCCTCAACTCATTCGGCCCCAATACAAACAAAAATACACACAAAGAAGGTATAAAACCATTTGACACGGGTAACCAAAAGTTAAATAATTTCTTCAACGACCCCCTCAATGAGCCAAATAACAACAAGCAAAATAAGAAACCAGGATTAGATGACTTTGACCCTGACTTCGAATTCTAGCAATAACATGGCGTTGCAGATTGTCTGCAACGCCCTTTTGTTATATGAAGTTATCGATTACTGGATTTGTATTTCCGCGTTTTTGTATACAATGAAGTGCTCCGTATCCGGAGTGATTTCTCCTGAAATAATCAACTTTGCGATTTTATCTTCGAGATTTTTCTGAATTGCTCGTTTTAGCGGGCGTGCTCCATATATTGGATCATAGCCGATTTCGCATAGCCAATTTTGAACACTGTTGTCGAATTTTATCTTTATCTGATGTTGTTCAAGACGCTTTGCCAGTTCTTTTAGCTGAATATTAACTATTTTGCCCATATCTTCTTTTGACAGGCTGTTAAAGACGATAATCTCGTCTAGGCGATTTATCAGTTCTGGTCGCATCGTTGCCTGCAATTTCTCGAGCACTTTTTTCTGAATATCGGCTTTTTTGCTCTTTTTATCCAGGAAGTATTCTGAACCAATATTCGAGGTCAAGATAATTATTGTGTTCTTAAAATTCACATTTTTACCCAGACCATCGGTCAAATGACCTTCGTCCAAAATCTGCAAGAGTATGTTGAAGACATCGCTATGCGCCTTCTCAATCTCATCAAAAAGCACGACAGAATACGGACGTCGCCGAATTGCTTCTGTCAGCTCTCCGCCTTTCTCATAACCGATATAGCCTGGAGGTGCACCAATCAGTCTTGATACAGCGTGCTTTTCCATATACTCGGACATGTCTATGCGTACCATACTATTCTTGTCATCGAACAAAAACAGCGCCAATGCTTTCGAAAGCTCTGTTTTCCCGACGCCGGTTGACCCAAGGAAGAGGAATGAACCTATTGGACGATTGGGATCTGATATTCCGGCGCGAGAACGTCGTATGCAATCCGCAATCGCACTTATTGCCTCGTTTTGGCCAACCACCGATTCTTCCAGTTTAGTCTCAATGCTAAGTAATCGCTCCTTATCGCTCATCAACATTTTATCAACCGGAATGCCTGTCCATCTAGAAACAACGAGCGCTATATCGTCCTCAGTTACCTCATTTTTCGTAGCTTTTTTAGATTGCTCATTTTGAAGTTCAGATAACCTTGTCTCTAAAGGAGGTATTTGACCATATAAAATCTCACCCGCCTTAGCAAAGTCACCATTTCGTTGGGCTATCTCTGCATTGGTTCTCAAATTATCGAGCTTTTCTTTAATTGTCTTGGTTTCCTCCAAATGAGCTTTTTCTTTATTCCAATTTTCGTTTAGCCTTTTCGAATCTGCCTCTAAAATAGCAAGCTCATTTTTGATTTTTTCCAAGCGCTCCTTCGAATTTTTATCACTCTCTTTCTTCAGCCCTTCACTCTCTATTCGGAGTTGCATTATTTTTCTATCCAGCTCGTCAATATTTTCGGGTTTCGAATCGACGACCATTTTGAGCCGACTGGCTGCCTCATCCATGAGGTCTATTGCTTTGTCAGGAAGAAATCTTTCACTGATATATCTGTTTGAATAAGTACAAGCGGCAACAACGGCTGAATCGCTAATTCTGACGCCGTGATGTAGCTCATATCGCTCCTTCAGTCCGCGCAAGATAGAAATTGAATCGATAACAGATGGTTCATTAACAAAGACCGGCTGGAAACGTCGAGCAAACGCTGTATCTTTTTCGATATATTGACGATATTCATCCAAAGTCGTTGAACCAATGCATCGTAATTCCCCACGAGCTAACATGGGCTTCAGCATATTGGATGCATCCATAGCTCCATCAGCTTTGCCTGCGCCGACTAAAGTGTGGATTTCATCAATAAATAATATAACGTCATTAGCCTCAGCAACCTCTTTGAGTAGCGCTTTCAGTCTTTCTTCAAAGTCTCCTCTAAATTTTGCCCCAGCTAACAGTGCGCCTAAATCTAGAGACATTATGCGCTTGTTTTTTATAGAATCTGGCACATCATTATTTATGATACGTTGAGCTAATCCTTCAGCTATGGCTGTCTTTCCAACTCCAGGTTCACCAATCAGGATAGGATTGTTTTTTGTACGCCGTGACAAAACTTGCATTGTTCGGCGAATTTCTTCATCCCTTCCAATAACCGGATCTAACTTCCCTTCGCTCGCGGTTTTCGTTAAGTCAGATGCATATCTGTTTAAAGCATCAAATCCTGCTTCTGCATTTTCATTATCAACCGTTTTTCCCATACGCATGGCACTTATCTCCCTTTCTAATAAATCCAGCTCTCCCCCACACTTTAAATATAGCTCCTTTAGTGGCGAGCTTGAGAGAGAGTTAAATAATAGATTATCCAAACTCACATACTGGTCATGTTGCTTTTCGGCTCTTTCTTTGCATTTTTGAAAAATCGAATTTACTTCAGAGGATAGAAACACATCGCTGGTTCCCTCAATTTTAGGTAAGGTCGCGATTTTTTTATCAATTTCGGTTTCAAATTCTCGTAAATTTACGCTTTTAAATGTTTTGGAAATAACATTTTCAGCTTTATGCTGCAAAAAACTCTTAGCTAAGTGAAATAACGTTATTTGCTGATGGTGTTTTGATTGAGCAATTTCAACAGCAGTCTGCAAGACTGATAGCGTTGCATGAGTCATATTATTTTGCGCCATATGATTACCTTTCACTGAATCGTTCAATTTCATTATAGCACTGCTGAACCGTGTGGAAATTTTTAAAAATAGCAATTTTGCGCTAAAATACTCAGTATTGCCCCTCTGTAGTAAAACGTAAATTTGAATGGATATAAAAAAATTGATTTTTGCGGTATCTGTGATTATTTCAGCTTCTCTTGCTGAAACAGCAAATATAGCAACAGAGCATTTTAAAATATGCGAGACGCAACAAAATGAAAAAATTGTTATAAAGTATGAGGACTTAATATCACCAGAGATTGATTGCATTAACATTTATCAATCAAAAGCGAAAGAAATTAGTAAGAATGAATTACTTTTGTCTTCGGTTGTCGGGCATGGAACTGGATTTAATGTTGAAAAACTTTTTGTAATTCAGATTGATAATAATAATTCTGGTATGAATTTTATACAAAAAATATTTTTAAAAAAGAAGCAAAATATTAAGATATACCCTATTTCTAACGAAGAAATTTTTAATCAATTGCGAAAAAGGACAAAATTTCAAGTTATCGGAGGATGTCTGAAAGTTATTATAGATGAACAAGAAAAATATAATAGTTCTCTAAATATAGAGGACGATTCCTATATAGATTATTGTGAAGAATATTTTGAGTTTAATTTGAATAGTACACCGAGTGTAACTGTGAGCATCTGTAAAAAGAAAAAAAGCGAGGTAACTTATCCTGATTTCGTGGGAGATGTAACATTTGACATCGTTTATGAAATAAAGAATGGCGATTTAAAGTTTTCGCTAAAAGAGCCTCGTATCAAGATTTAAGCTAAATTCTATCGAATTTTTGACAAGAGCTCTTAAAAATCTAGAGATACTCAAGTCCTTTTCGCGATATTGCGTATCAATGGTTATTCCCAAAGCAAAACTTTCTTCAAAAATATTCTCCGCCAAAAGCCAATTTTTATTAAAATGCCAGTATTTTTTCTTTGTCGCTGAAATGTGTTGAAGTTGTGCCATAAATTTGGTAAGTTTCATGTCCTTTGCCCATGATTGCCACGATATCTCCCGGATGAATTATCGATAGAGCATGATTGATTGCCTCATGTCGATTGCCAATTTCAATTGCATTTGGGCATGACGCGATAATTTGTTTCCTAATTTCTTCTGGCATTTCCTGCCTTGGATTATCGTCTGTGACTACGCATATATCAGCTAATTGCGAAGCAATTCTCCCCATCTCTGGGCGTTTGGTTATATCTCTATTCCCTCCGCATCCAAAAACGCAAATAAGTCGCCCCCTGCACACTTTTCTAAAACATTTTAGCGCATTTTTAAGTCCATCGGCTGTGTGAGCAAAATCAACATATACATTTCCACCATTAAGTGTTCTTATGTGTTCCATCCGCCCATTAAGCGATTTTATTTTAGGAAGGATATCAGCTATAGCGCTTGGATTTAATCCAGAAGTCAGCGCGAGAGCAACTGCACATAAAATATTCATCACCTGAAAAGTCCCGAGTAGTTTAATTTCAATTTGCGGAAACAACTCATTTCCACATACTAAATCAAAAACTATCTTCTCTGAAGATTCCTGAATATTTTTTGCCTTGACAAAATTTTTATCATTCATCCCAAATGTAATGATATTGTGATTATACTTTGATACTTCCTGGTAAATTTCTGGAAAATCCATCGAAACAATTGCAGGTCTATCTGGTGGCAAAATGTCCTGAAAAAGCTTTAACTTTGTTGCAAAATAAACTTCTTTAGTTTTGTGATAATCCAGATGATCTGAAGCCAGATTTGTAAATGCTGCAGCTGTTAAAGTTGCGCTATGGCACCGCTTTTGCTCTAAGGCGTGGCTTGATGCTTCAAAAACGCAATGGTTCACTTTTTGGCTGACTAGGTATTCCATTATTTTGTGAAAGGTTACCGGATCCGGAGTGGTTAAGTTTGGTATGGTAATTTCGTTAGGGAAGGCCGCTTCTTGATTAATGAATAATCCTAAAGTTCCAAGATTAGCTGACGTAATTCCAGAGTACGTCCAGATTTGGCTTAAAAAATGAGCAACCGAACTTTTTCCATTTGTGCCAGTAACTGCTATGCAAATTTCTGGTTGATTAGGATAAATGAAGCGAGACAATTTTGATGCTATTAACCTGGCATCAGGAATTGCAACTATGTTTTTAATATCACATTGTTCTGCATCATTTCTTTCTGCGAAAACAAGCTCAGCTCCATTTTGCAATGCATCAAAAATATTTGCTTTAACTCCTTTACAAGGGATTGCAACGAAAATATCACCAGGTTTAATGAATTTTGAATTTATTTGTATGTTTTTCACTATAGGAACTCAAAACCACTGGGACAAGATTTTCATATGGTATCATAATTGCTAAGAAAATCGTCTCGGCTTTGAAGATTTAAAATGTTATTATTGGCAATAATTTTTGTTGCATTATACCTTTCGTTGCGTTTTTCTCCCAAAAAACTCTTGAGATTTTTTAGCCCGATTTTTATTCCATTCGTGAAGATTTGCATCGCATTCCGAATAAAAAATGGGCTTGAAAACAAATTCAGAATAACAGAGAGATTTGGGTTACCTTCTCAAAAGCGTCCAAGTGGCAAATTGATTTGGATACATGCAGTGAGCGTCGGTGAGACATTGTCAGTCATTCCTATAATAAATGAAATAAAACGTCAAAAACCAGATATTTCAATCCTGCTTACAACGATGACCGTAACAGCAGCTCAACAAGTTGAACAACGGTTGGCAAACGAGGTAATTCACCAATTTGTCCCATTTGATATTTTTCCCTGGATAAGGCGATTTGTGAAATATTGGAAACCATCGATAGCTATGTTTATCGAATCCGAACTTTGGCCAAATACGCTTTTTTATCTTAATGAAAAGAATATTCCAATCTATCTCCTAAATGCACGCTTATCTAAGCGCTCTTTGGCGCGAATGTTTTTTGTAAGGAAATATTTTGGAATTTTTCCATTCAGTTTGTTTTCCGGAATTTTTACAACATCAATTGAAATGAAAAATGCCATAGAGCTTTTGGGCGCCCATAATTTGCAAATTTTACCAAATTTAAAATTTGTATCTGATAAATTGCCTGTTAATGAAAATAATAGAAAAAAGCTGATAGGCAAAATATCAAAAAGAAAGACTTGGATAGCAGTTAGTACACATCCGGGGGAAGAAAGGATAATTGTGCAAGCTCATAAGATGATAAAGCAGGAAATTCCTGATATCTTAACGATAATAGCTATTCGGCATCCATCACGAGTTTCCGAAGTCCATTCTTTAGTGACAGATGAAGAACTGTCCGTATGTATTTATTCTGAAACGAGGCAAAATAGCAAGCACATTAGCGAAGATTTACTTTTAATAGATGAAATGGGATGCCTAGGTGAATTTTTTGAAATTGTGGATACTGTGTTGGTGTGTGGCAGTCTAATTCCAGGAATTGGCGGACATAACTTTCTCGAACCGCTAAACTTCGATTGCAACGTCGCTACTGGAAGATATATTGAGAATTTCACAGATATTTATCCGTATGTAAAAGATTGTTGTGCAATCGTGAATACGATTTCTGAGATAAAGGATTTCGTTGTAGAATCAGTCCAGGAATATAAACGTTCTGCAAGTCACATGACTACATTAAACTTTAAAGCAGAATGGGAAAAGGAACTGAAGAAAATACTAGATGCATTTTAGATTACTGGAGATTTCTGGAAAGTGGTGTTATCTTTGTAATAATTGGGTATAGATTACGATGCAAATGATAGGACTGACTATTAATAAGGAGATAAAGCTTTTCAGGTTAATTGCCATACTTAGTTCTGCCACGTTAGCCTGGATATTACTGGAGCCAATCGCCGGATTATCCGATAAAGCCCTACATATGATAATAATATTTATTGCGACAATGATTGGCGTAATGCTCGAAGTTTGCTCAACGGTTGCATTTTTGCTCATGTCAATGCTGATAGCTAACTTAACCGGTACGATTGAGGTCAAAGAGGGATTCTGCGGATTTAGCAATATCGTACCTTGGCTGTTATTTTTAGTGTTATCTCTATCAACCGCAATCACCAAAACCTCGCTCGGAATGCGCTTAGCATACATATTTATGAAATTTTTTGGGAAAGGCATAAATGGATTGTCTTATAGCATAATCCTAACTGAACTTTTTGTTGCTCCTGTTTTACCAAGCAACACCGCAAGAGCTGCGAGTGTTGGATATCCTCTAGTGACATCCCTTTCGAAATACATTTCTGCAAACGTAAAAAACGTAACTGAAAAGTCAATTGGTTCTTATTTAAGCCTTTTATATTCCAGCTCAAATGCTGTATGTAGTTCTCTATTTTTAACCGCGATGATATCAAATGCAATCATATTAGAAGTAATGAGCGAAAACAATATACATATGACCTGGCTCGCCTGGACGAAATTTGCAATAATTCCTGGACTGCTTATATTAGCGGCTATTCCCTTTATAGTCAGAATATTTTGCCCCCAAAAAACAAGCGATCTAGGCGATATACAAACTAAAGCAAAAACCAATTATGCACTGCTAGGAAAGTTAAGTAAGGATGAAAAATGTATTATAACAACGTTCGGCATAATGCTCATCATGTGGATTTTTGCCGAAATAATACATGTCCCTGTGCTCGTTACGACATTGCTAGGCTTGTGCATATTCTATTCACTGGGGATAGTAAACATTAGGGATATTCTCTCAAATCATGGAACATTTAATGCGGTTATAACCCTAAGCATAATAATATCTTATGTAAATTGTCTAAGTGCGTTCGGTGCTATTGATTGGTTTAATAAAATTATTACAGATAGTATCGGTAATTTTTCTCCATTTGTTGCATTTTTTGTGCTATCACTTATATATTTCTTCGCACACTATTTTTTCACTGGCGAAGGCTCACGAATCATCGCACTTTATTCTTCTTTCCTTAGCATAGGTATGTCGTTTGGAATTGACAAAACAATCGTTGCGATGACTCTCGCCGTATTTAGTTCAATGTCTTCGATCTTAACGCACTATTCAGGACCAGTAGCAATATTGATGTTTTCAACTGGATACGTATCACCAAAAAAGTGGTTCGCAAATGGAACCACTCTAGCATTGTTCATAATGTGTATTTGGTTTAGCTATTTGATTATAGGGAAATGACGATCAATGAGATTTTGAATTTAAGTCGATTTTCCAAGGCACACTATTAAGCATTTCTGTGGCCGTTTTTGATTCCATCAAAGCTTTCTTGGATAATTTAACTGGCTTTGTCTTGAACTTTTGAGTTACTTTCTTATTCAGCTTTTTCTTTATTTTCTCCTGCTTTCTATCGGCTTTTCTAGCGTTATCGCTCACTTTGTTATTTTCATCTTTGCCCCATATTTCAAGAAATTGTTTCAAGATGTTTGGATCAGACAACTGCAATTTTGAAACACCACTATCGCCAACTCCTCTAAAATATTCTTTTGCGTTTTTTACTGCGAGGAAGACCGGAAGACCAGAAATTCCAAGTTGGGAAAGCGCAGTCCTTTCTCCTAGAAGAACAACCTTAACATTGCGAGCAGTAGAACTAATCCCATATGAACTCAGTTTTTGAACAACGGCGTGATAATCTTGCACACTTGGCTCTTGCCAATTTCTCAATTTCTCGACAGATGGCACGTGAAGGAATATTGCATTCACGCCACTTTTCGCTAATGTTGCAATATGCTTCGAAAATTCAGTCAAAAACTTATGACAGTGGGGACACCAATCTCCAAAAAAGATGACAACTGACTTTTTCAGATCATCAAAGCTTATGTCACGTTTAATTAAAGCATTATTTTCGAAAAAAAATACAGGAGCGGAAAAATTACTTCCCTGCTTGGCATAATATTCAAGAAAAATGTTGTTGCTTTGTGTAGCGGAAATTGTTTGCGCTCCCTTATTATCCTGAGGCATGCTCTGAACAGTCGTATATGCTCCCGCATTTGCTGGATATACCGGCACTTGCTGAGCAAATAGCGCAGATGAAGCAAACAATGGCAAAATCCCAATTTTAATGTTTTTCATAATATCCCCATAAAACCTGGCGCGCCCAGAAAGATTCGAACTCTCAGCCTTCAGATCCGTAGTCTGACGCTCTATCCAGTTAAGCTATGGGCGCTTACTCCTTGTATTCTTACAAATTTTTAAATCTACTGCAAGAAAATTTTTGTCTCACATCTATTTGAATCGGGCTTTGCAAATTTTGTTAGCAATATTGTGGTTGAAGACACCAATTTTTGTTGCAAGAGAGGAGTTATAGCTTCTCTCTTGCTTGTGTTAGGCGCTTCTGACGTTTTTAGTTTTCACGGTCATGCAGCTACTTCTTCTTCCTTTTGCCACTTATTCCATAATTCTTCGCTAGGCTCGTCAACTAACCCTTCTAGCCTATCCATTATCCATCCGAATTCAGGGGATTCTAACTCAGAGGGAGCTGATAATACAAATCCACCGATCATCTCCCACTCTCCTTCATCACCATATTCTTTAAAAGATTGATTATCTATATTCAAGCTAAAAACGTACAGATTATTATCTTGATATCTTAATTCTAGGTCGTAGCTCAGTCTTTTGTTTGAAGCATCTTCATCGTCTACACGAAGGAACGAGGCCGATAGGGCTCCTCCGATCTCAGAAAATTTACTCCCTAAATAAGGAGCTAGATCTGAACACGAATGAAAGTCAGAAGCACAATAATTCAGTTCCGTGTCCCTAAAATCAGGCAACCATTTATTTAACTTCAGAGCATCCACATACTTTTTGAATATCATTGACAGCATTCTCCAGCTCTGTGTCATACCTACTTTCATAACGTTCCTTTATCCTTGCCAATTTATTTTGCAATACCTCTTGCACACTACGTACCTGTCCGATATACTCATCCCACTTATCGCTATCATAGTAATACCTATTTTCTTTATCATCAAACGTAAAGAACTCCTTAAATGTTTTTCCATTAATCACTTCATGGACATAGTTATACAAAATAACTGCATTCCAGTTTTCTGGTTTATAACCTTTAGGATCAGTTTTCTCAAAGGTTATAATATCCTTAGAAGTCTTGTTTGCAAACGCTCCCTCTCCAGCAACACAATCTCCTATAGCCTTGCCGATGACTTTTGTCCTAGAATCTTTATAGAAGTCACCAAGGATCCATTTATATTTTTCAATATTATTGAGTTTAATATCACACTCTCTTGCGCTACATGCTCTGCTCCAAGCTATCTGATTTAATTCGCTTCTGAAATCATGTATGCTATTTTTAGCTTTAACAGCTTCCATAGCTATAACATCGCTCGAAATGGAAGCAAATA
>CADBWU010000005.1 GCA_902798535.1 uncultured Pseudomonadota bacterium | reverse complement strand
TTAAAGCGAACCCGGAAGGCTATGATCGTTCTAACTGGAATGCATTCATCTGCTATAATTTTATAAACCAAATTGTCAAAGCCAGCATAAAAAGACAGAGAAATATAGATGTTGAACAAATATTTAAAGATATAAAACAGAACGCTTTGCAACATTATAAGAACGCCAATATAAAAAGATTGGCAACCCAGTTGGATACCAGTATTTCAGATATAAAACAATATAATGACGTGCTAAATTTAGATGGATTTCTTGATTCATTCGGTGACCTAAAACGCGACGAAATACGAGACATCGATTACGTTATAATGTCATCTAATTCTAGAGGTCTGAGGCAGATGGATGTACGAGACTTAAAACAAAATGAAATATGGATTCAAGGTTGTGATAAACCTTTTTACATACAGAAAAAAGGATACTCAGCGCCGTGGTGGATAAAACAAGCTTCAGGCTTAAGTTACCCTTTGCGGGGCAAGTTTTTAGGAAATGCTTGTAAGTTTGAATTATGTCTGAAATACGACGAGAAAAACGAGGTATGGAAAGCTTCTGAAATAACTCCATTCAAAAAAATAAAGTATCTAAAAGAATATGAACAAAAGGAAGTCACAAAGATATTATATGATAAGAATCATATAGCTAAGAATAAAGATCAAATACAAGAAGTAGAAGCAATCATATGTGACGATGCTAAGCCTAAACAGAGCCTTTTTAGCTCCAACAAAAAGTACAAATATGAAGACACAACAGAGGCTGCTAAAGACATTGTGAAAGGTATCATAACAGATAACAAGGCTTATACCGAGAGCAAAAAGAAAGAATTACCGTCAGCCGACTTTTGGGCGAGGTTCGATATAACAGCATGGGAGAAAGAAAAGGAAACGGTGAAAAGCGACCTAAAGGCAGTCTTAGAACCAATCGGTCTCGAACTAGATGAGGAGAAAATTTTTGGTGACTAAATTTCAAAACTGACAAGCATCGAGGGGCGTCTTGAAAACGTTCCTCGACAGATAGAGATAGTTCAACAAGCGAGAGTTTATTTTAAATTCCGCAAAGCATGAATTATCAAGTCATTTGCTGTGATATTAGCGCCCAGTTCCGATGATATTTGTTGCAATAGTGGCAGTATTTTTGATTTTTTATACCCCAGGCTGATTAGCCCCAGCATTGCATCATTTATGGCTGAATTGCTTTGCGGCTGAACGTCTTTTATAGCCACCAAAGTCTTATCCTTCAGCTCCAGCAAAATCCTCTCGGCTGTCTTTTTCCCAATCCCTGAAACTCGGCTTAGAGGCGTTGCATCTTGGGTTGCCACCGCTGTTGCAATTTCACTTATCGATAAAGTCGATAAAATCGCTAGTGCTGAGCGAACGCCAATGCCGTGGACATTCAACAAAACCCTAAATACCCCGACTTCCTCCTTCGTCTGAAATCCACACAAAAGCTGTGTATCCTGCTTGATGATATGCTCGATTTGCACCGATATCGTCTCGCCAAGGGTACTTTTTTGCAATAGCGCAGATGTCGCGTATACCCGGTACCCAACGCCATTTACATCGATAATTATCGAATCATCAAGTATTTCGTCGACACTGCCGGTGAGTTTCGCTATCATCTGCCACAGCTTCCATTGCAATTGCAACATCCGACGTGATTTTTGTTTGTCACAACAAAACCATGTCCAAAGCTATTCTCGACAATATCTATTGTCGTGCCTTTGATTAAAAGCTCCAGCGCTGGATCGTAGTAAAAATTTACACCACCTACAACTACTTTTGCCTTACTTGCATCTTCTTCAATTTCATACGCCAGAGTGTAATCTATTCCAGAACATCCACCGGAGATTACTGATATTGTTATTCCGACGCTTTTATTCTCAGCTAACAACTCCTTTATTTTAGATATAGCTTTTTCACTCACTGTTATCATATCCGTCTCCTTATTCTTCTTCGCTTGATAATTTTTTACTGCTGCTTCTATCGCTTCCTTCGCCAGCACAGAACAATGTTTCTTTATTTCAGATAACTCTAGCGAATTTGCGACATCAGCATTTTTTATTTGCAATGCTTCATCTATACTCATTCCTTTAAGCAAAGTTGTCACTTTTTCCATTGATGCAATAGCCGAAACACAACCAAATACCTTGAATTTCGCATCAGTTATTTTGTCTTGCTCATCGAAACTGAGTTGCAACTTCATAACATCACCACACAATGGCGAGCCAACGATACCAGTTCCAACATTTGGTAAATCTTCATCAAGACTTCCCATATTCTTGATATTTTCATAATATTCCAATGTTTTTTCACTATACTTCATAATATTCGCTCCTTATCTTTTAAATACGCTATCTATGTCAATTCCAGCCTTTATCATATCCCAAACTGGGCTCATATTTCGAAGTTTTTTGGTAGCGCTCACTAAATCATCTATAGCAACTCTGATATCAGCCTCAGTTGTGCTCTTCCCAATGGTTATCCTGAGCGATGATTGTGCAATATCGGCCGGTACCTTCATTGCATCCAAAACGTGCGAAATCGACAAAACGTTGGAAGTGCAAGCCGATCCGGAAGAAACAGCGATATGTTTCGCCTCCATCATGAGCGCCTCCCCCTCGCATCCCCTGAAACTCATGTTGATAATCCCGGGATAGTTTGATTTTTCGGAACCATTGATATAAATTTCTTCCAACTGCGATTTAATTCCATCTATAAATATGTTCCTGAGTTTTACAGCGTGTTGCCAATTTTTATCTATATCTTTATTTGCAATTTCAATGGCTTTGCCCATCCCAACGCAAAGACATACTGGAATAGTGCCCGCACGTATTCCAAATTCTACTTCAGGATTAGCTCTCGGCACTCGCAGATATTTCTTATTTGCCTTTTTGCAGAACAAAATACCGATGCCCTTAGGTGCGTATACCTTGTGACCAGATGCACTCAAAAAATCAATATCTAAGTCTTGCACATCTATTTTTGTTTTCCCCAACGACTGAGTCGCATCAACGTGTACTAAAACGCCGTGTTTATGGCATATATCAATAATATTGCGAATATCTTGCATAGTTCCGGTTTCGTTGTTTATGTGACATATTGATAACATCCCAACATTGTCATTCAGTGCATTTTGTAACGTTTCAATTTCCAGAATTCCTTCGCAATTTACCTCTAAAAATTCAACATTGAACCCGTTTGATTTCAGATAATTTGCGACAGTTAGTGTCGCCTTATGCTCCGTGGGCAATGTTAAAAAACGGCTTTTGCCAGCTTTTTGCAACGACTTCATCGTCCTAATTACCGCAATATTGGTAGATTCGGTTGCGCCACTTGTGAATATGATTTCCTCAAAAGCAGAATTTAGAGCATCAGCAATTTTGCTGCGCGCAGTATCTAGCGCATCCTTTGCATCCATGCCAAATTTATGTAACGAATTCGGATTGCCGAAAACTTCCGTAAAATATGGCAACATTTCCTGCAAAACTGCCGCGTCACAAGGCGTCGTTGCCGCATAGTCAAGATATATCATAGCTTAATCCACAGATTTCAACATGAACACTATATGATAGCAAATATTGTGAAACAAATATGCCACAACTAGGCTATTGGCATTGAGTAAAATTATTTAAAATTTTATGGGACTTTTTAAAATTTGACAGACAACAAAACCGCATCATAATCTTAAATCAGATCCGGGGAGGACACTGGTGGTCGCAACAGGACTTGAACCTGTGACGCCTGCGATGTGAACGCAGTGCTCTACCAGCTGAGCTATGCGACCGTAAAACTCTCAAGATCACAATCAAATTTTAGTTTAAACCTTTTTTATTTTCAAGGAGTAAAATATGAATATATCTATTGATAACCAAACTGTAAACACTGACTCTAAAAAATTTTTGAATTTCTTAAGAGGAAATCAGAATGATCAAGCAACGATTGATCTTCCTACCTCAATCTCGGATTCTATAACGAGCAAAATTCAGATTTTGAGTCCAATAAAATCACTTGCGAAAGTGACCTATACATCCAACGATAGGCTTGATGTTGTCGTGGATACAAACGATTCTGAAGCGTCTGGTTGGATAACTGACGAGCTTATAAAGTGTGAGGAAATATCAGCGATTTCAAAAGTCTCGATACATTTACATCAACTTTTTGCAAAACCGCGAGTTTCACACACTTTACTCGAGGATGATACTGCCAATGTCGAAGAGTTTATTCACGACAAGATTACAACACAAATGGCCGCTTCAGAGAATAAGTCATTTTTATTTGGCGATGGAATTTCTCAACCTAAAGGTATTTTGAAGTATGACATTTCAATTGGAGAGCAAAAACCACGTCAAATCGAGGGCATTGTTGGGGGAGAACCGGGTAAAATTACCGATTATACAAAAATTGTCGAGCTCATGGAGAAGCTACCGTCGAAATATCTCGCGAATGCAACGTGGATTATGTCGCGCAACGCAGCATCTCACATACGAACATTAAAAGACGGGACAAACGGCAAATTTTTGTGGCAAAACTCGATTGCGCACGGTGTGCCGGATACTTTGCTAGGTTATCCTGTTGTCATTTGCGACGATATGCCGAAAATTTCTGAAAAAGAAGCAAGTACACCTGTGCTGTTTGCAAACCTATATGAAGGTTACCAGATTGCAGAAAAGCCGGTGATAAACATACTGAAAGATCCATTTAATGCGAAGCCATATGTTGAGTTTTACGCAACAAAACGCATTGGAGGGGACGTTGTCAATTTCGACGCAATAAAAGCACTAGTATTGAAAAAATAAATAAACAGGGAAGTTTCTGCTTCCCTAACTGAATAAGGATGTGATAAAATTCCGCATTAGTTATTATGTAAATAGTAGGAGAAAAGTATGAAAAAGATTTCATTGGCTATAACAATTCCAACTGCAGTTTTTGCAACAACACAGATTAGCGAAACGAATGCAACTCAAATTAATGGTTTTGAATTTTATGCTGGAATAAATTCAGGTATCAGTCTCAGTTGGTATGACATTGGCAAAAAAGATGTGTCACTAAATACACAAGTCGTAGCTGCCGATGCAAATGCCTGGAATACAACATCAATTTGCAAAAACAAACTTGTTCCATTCTTAGAAGCGGAATTCGCAACGCAATACTTGATGAATAACCTATTTATCGGAATGAGTATTGCGGGAGGAGTAGCCTTCGGAGGGAAATACACTGAAAACGGATATAAATACTGTGATTCAAATAACAATGCTTTAAAACAGGCGTTGAACATACATTTCGAGAAAGAAGCAATAACAATAGCAAAACAAAAATATCATCTATCATTCATGCCATATATAGGCTATAGAACAGATCCAAGAACAGATATATATGTAACATGCGGATTAAAAATGGTCGCCACCAAATATTTCGGTGGAGAAACAAAATGCACATATCACCCCCTTATAGGCTGTGGAACCAAGTATAGTTTTAATAAAGATTGGTTTCTAAAGTTTGAATGTAGCTACGTTTTCCCAAAAAAGAAAAAACTATCCGAAAACTTTAAGTTCACAAACGGGCCGGACACTTATGATGCCAAAACTAAAGCAACCGTAAAACATGGAGAATACGTGTTCAAATTTGGTATTGGTCGCAAATTCTAATAAGACAGGTGGAGCTATTTCGCGTATTTAGCTCCATATCTCTGCTTTCTGCAATTTGAAAAATCACTAAAAATAATAAAATTGTCTAAAAAGATATTTTGAACAAATAGCTCTATCTATATCTTATATATAAACTTTTACTACAATTATTCAGAATAGTTTTTTTATGAAATATGACCAGCCTGTCAAGGCTAATAAGCTTAGGCACTGCCTGAAGCGTGCCTTGACAGGCTCCGGGGCGCGATGTGGTAAATTTATGACAATACCACATCGCGCCCCCATCACACATTTTTGAAAGGAAAGTATAAATGTCTATATCTTTATTACAAGCAGCGCTTTCATTAGCGCAATTTTCACCTAAAATAGCAAAGTGGCTTTCAGGCACAAAAGCGGAATCCATTTCAGAAAAAATACTGGATATCGCAAAGGAAGTCACTCACAGCTATACCGAACAGGAAGCTGTCGACAAAATCAAATCAGACAAGCGAATGCACCAGTTATTTGAAAAAGCATTGCTCGATTCTGAACGACAAATCGAATTAGCCGTAATTCGTGACAAAGAAAATGCTAGGACACGTGATATTGCTATCATCAATTCCGGACGACGCAATCGACGTGCCGATATTATGGTCATCTGTGCAGCTATCGGGCTCATAGCATGCCTTGGCGTTATTTGCCTCTATAAACATGACCTGCCCGGCGAAGCTGTCGGCATTATTTCGACTATCGCCGGAATTTTCGGAGCATGTCTCAAAGATGCCTATAACTTCGAATTTGGCTCATCACGAGGCAGTAAGGAAAAAGATCAAACCGTTGCAAATGTGTTGAATAAACTGAGCTAAGCAATACGGGCGAATAATAGCGATATTATATCGGGAGACATAAAGGGAGCACAGATGACAAAATTAATAAAAATTTTTCAGAATTTATAACTTTGACCGCACGGTAGAACAAGGACTATAATAGCGACAGACGGTTGCTTTGCGTGAATACGTTGTGAAACTCATAAAAGTTTGCGATATTGAAATTTCAAATATCTCTCAGTTCGTTTTTATAGGAGGTCCCTGCGCGATTGAATCGCTGGAACACTGTCTTTTTATGGCGCATGGCATCAAAAATATTTGCGATAAATTGGAGATTAGTTATATATTCAAGTCGTCGTTTGACAAAGCTAATCGGAGCAGTTTTTCTGGAAAGCGTGGGATTGGCATTGACCTGGGACTTGACATTTTATCTGAAGTTAGAAAGCAAGTCGGCGTTCCTGTTTTAACCGACGTACATTTGCCAGAACAATGTCAAAAGGTCGCTGAAGTTGCTGATATCTTGCAAATACCAGCATTTTTATGTCGCCAAACAGATTTGCTTAGAGCTGTTGCAGAAACTGGAAAAGTCATAAATGTCAAGAAAGGACAATTTATTTCCCCAAGCGATATGAAAAATGTTGTTGCAAAACTCGAACATTTTGGCGCAAAAGATATAATGCTGTGTGAGAGGGGAGCATGTTTCGGTTATAACAATCTGGTCGTTGACATGCGTGGGTTGCCGATAATGGCGAAGACTGGATATCCAGTGATATTTGATGCAACGCATTCGGTTCAATTGCCATCGGCGAATGGCAAATGTTCTGGCGGAGAGCGTGAATTTGCTCCGTTTTTAGCGCGTGCGGCTATCGCAGTTGGAGTTGCTGGAATTTTTATGGAAGTGCACGATAACCCGGAAATAGCGCCGTGTGATGGTGCAAACATGGTGTATCTGCGGGATTTGGAGCAGATTTTAACCGAATTGGTCGTGCTTGACAAAGTTTCGAAACAATATATACGGAGAATTTGATGAATTACAATGAAAATTTAAAGAAATTTAGAAATGAATTAGATGCTGTTGGAGCTGATGCCGTGTTAGTTTCAATGAATAATTTCTTCGGAAATTTTAATGCTGAATGCTCGAGTATTGCTGAAATTTCAGGATTTACTGGTTCAAATGGAAGAGCAATAGTCTCAAGAGACAGAGCTATTTTGTCGGTCGATGGACGGTATACAAAGCAAGCTAGCGAACAGACAGATAGTGAAATTTGGGAAATAAAAACATATCCAGAATTCGATACAAATGCCTTGACAAAAGAGATAGTTCAGCCAGGTCAAACGCTGGCTGTCGGTGCATTTTCGATAACTTATAAGTCGTATTTGTCTCTCATAAATGCTTCAGAGAATTCCGGATTTAAAGTGAAAGTTTTGAACAAGTTCTTACTGTTAAAGCCAAACAAATCGACAAAAAATATATATTTGGTAGATAATGACCGAAAAAACAGGATATCGCGCATACAAGAAACGTTAGCGAATGGTGAAATTGCGCTTTTAACTGATAACGCGATAATTGGCTGGATATTTGGCGTTAGGTGTGCACCGAACGCTGAAAAATGCGTGTTGCCAAATTGTGTCGCAATGGTGCCACACAACGGAGAGCCTATGCTATTTAGTGATTTAAATCCTGAAGATTCGCATGATGATTTTGAGTTTTTTAATATCGAACAATTTGAGAATGTCATTAAAAGCTTGCCAAAATCTGAATTTGTTTTGGATTATTCGCGCACAAGTTTGTATTTTCCAGAAGTATTGCAACGCAATGGATTTTCCATCAAGCAATCCAAAACAAATTATGGAATGTTTGAAGCAATAAAAAATGAGGCGGAAATAAAGAATATGAAAATCGCTTGCGAAAAAGCGTCGCTGGCATTTATAAAGACTTTAGCATTCGCAGAAAATGTTAAAAATACAAGCGAAGTTGAAATAGCTGAATTTTTCGAAAATGAACTGAAAAAGTATGATGATTTTGTTTCATTAAGCTTCAATTCGATTTCCGCATTTGACAAAAACACCTCGATTGTGCATTACAACCCCATGACGCATGGTAATACACAAATCAATAGAGATGGTTTGTTTTTGTTTGACGCTGGAGCTCATTTTAAAAATGCAACAACAGATATGACGCGAACTATATACCGTGGCATACCGGATCATGGGACATTATCCCATGGGGCAAAAAAGATTTACACATCCATCCTGAAATCTCTCATACTGTTCTCATCAGCGAGTTTTCCAGATAAATCAAAAGCTTATTCGATAGATGCGATTGCGCGGCTTTTCGTTTGGAACGAGGGATATGATTACCACTTCGGGACGGGACACGGCGTCGGGAGCTTTGCGAATGTTCATGAACACCCGCGAATATCGTTTAATTCGACCGAAGAGATAACTGGAAATATGGTTGTTACTGTCGAGCCTGGGATTTATCGAGATGATTTCGGAATGCGACTGGAGAACATGCTCTTGACAAAGCCAGCAGAAGCGCCTGGATTTATCGAGTTTGAAACGCTAAATTTTATTCCATTCAGTCGAAAGTTGATTGACGTCGAAATGCTCACTAGCGTGGAGCGAGACTGGCTGAACGAATATCACCAGAAAATCTTCGACAAATTCGCCAATTATTTAACCGAAGATAATGTAACGTTGAATTGGCTTAAAGAAAATACGAGGACAATATGAATATAAAGAATTTTGAAAACTTCAAGCAATTTGTGTCAGAGAATAATTGCAAGCGGTGCATTATCAGGTGTGACTTGAATTTGCCGTCCGATATAGAAGATTTATCGCGTGTATACGCTGTTAAAGACACGATACTTTTCGTTGCGGATAGGGGGCTTCAGGTTATTTTGATTTCGCACTACAAGCGTCCGAAACTAGAAGACATTGATAATCCAAAATTTTCGTTAAAGCAAATTGTGCCAAGTATCTCAAAGGTGCTTGGGCGGGATGTGGCTTTCGAGAAGCGATCGACTTTCGATATCGAACCGAGTGAGATTACCGCTCCGATAACTTTGCTGGAAAATCTGCGATTTTACGAAGGTGAAACGAAAAACGATGATGCCCTAGCGAAACGTTTGGCGCGATTTGGCGATGTTTATATAAACGATGCGTTTTCGGTATCTCACCGTGCACACGCTTCCGTTTGTGCGATAACCAAGCACCTGCCGTCGTTTGCTGGATTGTCGATGATGAGGGAAATCGAGGGGATAACCAAAGCGACAGAGGATATTAAACGGCCGTATGCCGCAATTATTGGCGGAGCTAAAGTTTCGACAAAAATTGATGTGTTAAAGAAGTTGTCTTTAGATGCGGATTATTTGGTTGTTGCGGGAGCTATGGCAAACACGTTTTTAGCAGTGCAAGGGCATGACATGAAGAAGTCACTGATTGAGCCAGAACAATTTGAAACAGCGTGCGAGGTTATGGCAAATGCGAAAGCTGAGATTGTCTTGCCGACTGACTTTCTGGTATCGCCGAATGCCACGACAGACGGAGTGCAGTGTGATTTAGATGACATTCCAGATGATTGCGGATGCTTTGATATCGGTGAGAAATCAGTCGCACGCATTATAGAAATAATCGACACGTCGCATACCTTGCTCTGGAATGGAACGCTTGGGTTGTTCGAATGCGCTAATTTCCAATATTCCAGCAGGATTGTATCCAAACACGTTGCGGAACGCACCAAAAACGCTGGACTTATATCAATCACAGGCGGTGGGGAGACCATAGCGTCACTTGGCGAATACAAACCTGACATGACGTTCGTCTCAACAGCCGGTGGCGCATTTTTGGAATATATCGCGGGATACGAACTGCCGGGAGTTATGGCTTTATCAAACTAGTAATAGAGGAACTAGCTAAATACATGGATACGAAAATGCTCTGCTTTTAAGCAGTGTTTTGGAGTTATTTGTAGAACTGCTCGAACTTTATCCCCATATTTATTAAAAAAATTAATTTTTTAAAAATGGGCGAAACAATTCGGGATACTACCAAGCGATATTGGTAGATCATACCGCGCAATATGATGTGTAGTGCATGTAATTTGTGGATATTGTATGAATAGATGATGCTTTGCATATGACGCACAGTCAATTTTTACACGGGTTGTAATGCATGAATATTGTCTCGCAACATATATGTTTCATTTGTAGCAGATGCCCATATTGCTTTTCTCGGAAGGCAGATCCATTTTTAAGATGCAACACGAAGGATTTGAGAATTAACGAAAAATTAACATACGTGTCATAGACTTTCTATTGGGAAGGATTACGACTAGGAGATGGCATTGTTATGGATGCGCGGCTAGCGAAAGTTTTCGTAATAGCTGTATCAATAGTGGCTGTTACTGTCGTGGCATATACCGTAGGTATACGAACGATTGGTATGTGCACTAACGATGTCTGTAATGAAGCCTCTCCTTTTTGGCAAACATCTGCAAACAGATCGTCTGCTCAAAACGCATCCTCTAGAACTTTACAGTTCCAGATCCCTCGTTACAAGAATATACAATTTGTGCATGAAAAAACGCTCTTAAAGAGGAATCCTGCCTGCGGAAATTTGGCGGATATTTTGACGCGTGGAGAGATAGTAATTTGTGCCCTAAAAAAGCCATATAATCAATTTTTTCAAATGAAGACAAAAAATGGATACATTGGAGAAGATATCAGATTGGCGACGGAGTTAGGGCGAGCATTAGGCGTAAAAGTCATATACAAAATGGCCTATGACACAAACGAGGACGTTGTAAATGCGATACATAATGGAGAAGGAGACATTGGTCTGGCTAAACTGTCCTATACAATGGAGAGAGCCCGAAAAGTTGCATATTCTAGACCGTATGCTGTTGTGAAAAAAGTTGTTCTATTGAATAGAATAACAATGATTGATAAAGACAAGCAAACACTAAATAAAATTTTAAATAATCTAAACGCTAAAATAGCTGTCATGCAAAACACGAGTTATATAACTTTCGCAAAGGATTTGTTTCCAAATGCTCAAATATATGGCGAAACAGAATGGGAAAATGGAGCTGTCAAAAAACTCGTGAAAGGAGAAGTTGTTGCGCTTATTCGAGATGAATTGCAAATAAAATCCTTAATGAAGGAGCAACCAGAACTTTTGTTAAATTTTATTCCTATAACTTTAAAAGACCAATATGATTCTATTTCGGCAATAACCAATCTAAAAGCGCATTCTTTAATCTCGTATATTGATAAATTTTTAGAAAACGAATATAAGGTTCGCACTGTAAAAGAAATACTGCATATTTATAAGGATTATCTAAAATGAATATTTTAAAGATGTTTTTTTCCCAAAATAGAAAATTAAGAACCGAAATTTTGGTAACGTTCTCTTCCCTGTTGCTTATTTTTGTGAGTTGTGAAATTTTTTACTCTACCGACGCAAACAAAAAAATTGTTTTACAGTTTGAAAAAGATTTCTACTCCGATAAAATTTCATCAATGACTGCGAATTGGCTGGATTCATATTTTAGCCAAATTGAACTCATAGTAAGCGTTTTATCCAAAAATAAGTTATTTGAACAAGATGTCTCGATTAATGGCTTTGCAGACTTTGAAGAACTGTTTAAGGTGGCGTTGCGAAAAACAGAGTTTGCTTTGAGCTTTCAACTCACGCTTAATGATGGCTCTATGCTACAAGTCAGGAATATTCGAGGCTTTACATCATTTCAGGGCAATTTGTCACATTCTCTGCCAGAGTATGCGACGTATGCTGTCAGAAAGATGGAACTTATACCAGGAGAAGAGAACATATCCGAATCTTGGGAATACCTGAATAATGACTTTACTCCCATCATTAAAGAAAATTTGCCTGTCGCGCAATATGATCCGCGCGAAGGAGGATGGTATATCAACACAGTTGTCAATAAAAAAACATTATGGAGCGAGCCATATAAATTCAAGACGAGTGAAAAATTTGGCGTAACGGTTTCTGCCCCAATTTTGAAAGAAGAAAAAAAAAGAGTTCATGGAGTAATCTCTATCGACTTTTCATTAAACGATTTTGCTGATTTGCTTCACAATGTCAAAACAACTGCGAACTCTTGCATTAGATTAATCAATGATAAAAACGAGATTATTGCTTCCACTCTTGATAACGAAAAAATAGAACCGAAAAAAGAAACTAAATCCGGCGCAGATCAGTTGCTCAAGGTTGCAGAAATAAATGATGAAAGTTTACAGATTGCAACTAAAAACCTTATTGGTGGAAACGAAACACATGTCACATATGAGACTAGCGATGGGAAAGCTTTTATTGCATCAAAAAGAAGACTACATAGCGTTCCATTTTCGATACTAACTATTACCCCGCAATCCGATTTTACTGATGAATTTGATCGTTTTCAGATAAATATGTTTTTGTTGTCATTATTTGTCTTTTTGCTTGTAGGGTTGGCGGTTCATTTGTTTTCGCACAGAATATCAGCGCCAATATTGCGACTTTGCAAGTCTGCTATTTCTGTTAGAAAAATGGATTTGGAAAATTATCTGAAGCCTCTACAGTCCAACATTTTGGAAGTAAAAGAACTGTCATCAGCAATAGAACGAATGAACACAAGTATCTCTGCATTTTCAAAATATGTGCCGAAAGAAATAGTACACGGAATGGTGAAATCCAACGTGAAGGCATGCATTGGAGGCATAACCAAAGAAGTGACAATGTTCTTCTCAGATATAGAAAAGTTTTCTACTGTCTCCGAAAAATTACCTGCCGAATATCTAATTTTTCATCTTTCCGAATATTTTGACGAATTAACCAAAATCATAGCAAAGCATAACGGCATAATTGACAAATACATTGGAGATTCAATTATGGCTGTTTGGGGAGCGCTAAGTCTCGATGATAACCAAGTTATCAATGCTTGTGAAGCTGCATTGGATTGCCAGCAAATGCTAAAAACATTAAAAGATAAATGGATATCGCTGGGAAAGCCGCCTTTGCCAACCAGAATTGGACTTCATTCTGGCTCTGCTATTGTCGGGAATATCGGTTCTCAGGATAGAATGAACTTTACCGCTATTGGAAATACCGTTGATATAGCCTCCAGTTTAGAAGGAGCCAATAAAGTTTATGGAACTTGGATTTTAGCATCCGAGACAGTAGAACGAAAGGCTCGTGACAAAATTTTGTTCAGAATCATTGACAAAGTTGCTGTTAATGGAAGTCATGATGGCGTCACAATTTTTGAACCACTATGTTCTTTACAAAACGCTAACGATATGTACTATGAAATGTTGGAACTTTGCTCAAAATCCAAAGAAGCATTTGAGTTATACCAAAATCAGAATTTTAAAGACGCTCTGAAGTTATACTCAGAAATGTCAAAAACGTTCCCAGAAAAAGCCGCTTCAATCAATGTTTTGATCAAGCATTGCGAAGAATTTTTGGAAAATCCTCCGAAAAGTTGGGACGGGATCAATAGGTTATGGTGAGAGCATGAACATGATTGGAACAATATCAAAAATTTTAAGTAGCGGATACGCAACAGTGATCGGAGCTGTATGTGCAATTTTTATAGGTGTATGTTTTCCTGACACGGGCAAATTATTCGCATTACCTGGCAATATATTTTTAACTTTGATCTCTATATCTATAATCCCAATTATATTTTCTTCCGTAACATGCAGCATCATAAAAATGATTTCTAACAAAGTTGCGGAAATTACTGTCCCCAAAATAATATTCACATTCATGAGCATACTAATCTTGGCAGGAAGCATCGGAGTCTTAGTTGGTCTAACTTCCCCATCTAATAAAACAATCATGAGCTCCAAACTTATAGCGGACATGGTTTTTCAAGAGATGCAAAATTCCATTGCTGAAGTATCTCTTTTTGATTCTATTGACAGCTTACAAAAATTTTCTTTTGCTGATTTTATTTCAACTTTGTTGCCTAAAAATCCTTTTGCTGCATTTGCGGAAGGCAACATAATCCAAATATTATCTGTTTCAATTTTGGTCGGTTTTGCTATAGCTCATCTGGATTCCCAGAAACGCGAAATATCATTGAGAAGTTTGACCGTTCTCATGCAATCGTTTAAAAAAATTCTAAAAATTCCAATTAAAATTCTCCCTATTGGAATGTTTTGTTTGCTCTCAAGCAATATCTCAAAAGTAAATTTTGAAGATATGATTGCAATGACGCATTTTATATCAAGCGCATTTATTGCATTTTTTATCTTGATACTGCTTGCTTTGTGTATTTTTACGGTATACAGCCCAATTGGTCTTTTTAAGTCAATAAAGTCCATAAAGGAAGCGATCATTATTGCATTTTCGACATGTAGCAATCAAGCAACTCTGCCGTTTTTAATTACTGCTTTAAGAGATAAATTTAGGCTTGCGGAACAAGCGGTTGATTTAGCCATTCCGCTTGGGATCACCATGTGCCGGGCTGGTAATGTCGCGTATTATGCGTTTGTCTCAATATTTATCGCCTCGATATACAACCAACCTCTTTCTATTTATGAACAAGGATTTATTGTGTTGGGTGCAATAATGACCAGTTTTGCATCATCAGGCGCAAATGGAATTATTGCGATTAGTATGATTTCGATAATTTTGGATCCATTAAACCTTCCGGTAAATTCTATCATTCTCATACTGGTGGCCGTCGATCCACTAATTGAGCCAATTAGAACAGTTACATCCCTTATTATGAATACAGCTGTTTCCTGCGTCATTATTAATGGGAAAAGACGGAGGGTACAATGCAAATAAGAGCATTTCGTGCAATCAGATTTAACTCAGATTATTGGAATTTGAGTCCTCGCTTCAAAGTGGATAATAGTTCCGATAAGATTCAGCAAACACAAAATATATTGATGTATTTGAATTCGCAGATTGCAAATGGTTCTGCCAAAATTGATGCAGTGCCAGGACTATATATCCTTCGAACAACGTCGAGCCAAAAACGAATGCTCTCGATTATTGGGGAAATTGATTACAATGAAAAATCCGTGTTATTCACTAATGAAGAGATATATTCTCAAAAGCTAGAATGTTATAAATCAATGTTTCAAAAATTTAAAATTCAAACGAGTCCTGTGCTAACTTTTTATAAAAATCACATTTCAATAGAAGCAACAGTTGCCGACATATTGAGCACCATTCCAACGATAAGTGCAAACATTGGCGGAATACTGTATGAATTGTGGCGCGTCAGCAATGCTCGGGACATAAGTCGAATTAAACAAATGCTAGGTTCTATTGATCGTCTATACATCGCAGATGGACATCATAGATTTTCGTTATTCACAAATGTGATTTCCAAAACTTCTGCAAAATTGATAATTTCTGTAACTGACGCAAATTCAATACTTCTAAAAAGTTGTCATCGAGTTGTTTGCGGAGCAATCTCTATGAATTGGCGCGAAAAAATTCTTCAACTTGGCGACCTAGAAAAAATCAATTCATTCGATAACGTTGCTGGGAAAGTGGTTTTGGTTTTTCCAACAGGCGAAAATTTCGCTGTTGATTTTAGGGGCAAATATGCTAATAAAAATATTTTTGATATTGTGAAAAAAGACGTCATTGAATTTTGCTTTGGCGTTAGAGATTATGACGACAATGTATTTCCGCTACCCGGAAATGTTTCCCCCGCCGAAGCAAACGCAATATTCCGTTTGTATAAAAATGCTTCGATGGCAATATTCGTTCCCAGCATCAATATTTCAGATTTTTTAGATATCATAGATAATGGCCACAAATTACCAGCAACCTCCACTTGGTTCGAGCCAAAAATCGTTGATGGCTTTATTTTAAGAAAATTTTCATAACTCTTGTTTCAATCCATTCTAAAAATGTTATACTTCGTCACAAAGCTGGTATGTATCAATATGAAAAAGTGGCAAAATTATATTTCTATTATTCGGCAATGAACGCAGGAAAAACAACCAAGTTACTGCAAAGTAGCTTCAACTATAACGAACGAGGGATGGATACAATTTTATATACATTCAGATTTGATAACAGATTTGGTGAATCAAAAATTGCATCACGGATCGGTCTTGCAAAAAATTCATATACATACGACAGCAACACACACCTTTTCAGCGACATAAAAAGCAAAATAAGGGAAAAAACCGCATGTATTTTTATAGACGAAGCACAATTTTTAAACAAGCAACAAGTTATGGATTTATGCAGAGTCGTTGATGAACTTGGAATTCCTGTCCTAGCTTATGGGCTACGTACAGATTTTCTAGGAGAAGCATTTGAAGGCAGTATGTATTTACTGCTCTGGGCAGATGAATTGATTGAAGTAAAGACTATATGTCATTGTGGCAAAAAGGCCACGATGAATGCAAAATTTGACGAAATGAAACGTGTCATCAGAGCCGGAGATCAAATTGACATTGGGGGAAATGAAAAATACACATCACTTTGTCGAAAACACTATTTTGAAGGCAACATTGGAGAATAATAAATAACTTATTTGCTAGTGCTTAGAACTAGTTAGCAATGCACTCAAAACAAGCAATACTTTATGATTTTTCTTTGGGAATCATGGATAACCTGCATAAACTAGAAGAACTCGGTGGGGGCAAAATTTTTTAAAAATCCCATTGACTAATGTGATTTTGTATCATAAACTAGCACTCGAAAGGAGAGATTGCTAATATGAATAAAATGAAATTTAAACCTTTATATGATCGAGTTTTAGTGGAACGCTTGGAGTCTGAGGAAAAGACTGCCGGCGGAATCATAATCCCAGACACAGCTAAGGAAAAGCCTATGGAGGGCTTGGTTATTGCCGCAGGAAACGGAACAAAGAATGAAAAAGGCGATGTTGTTCCATTACAAGTGAAAGCTGGCGATAAAATCCTATTTGGTAAGTGGTCTGGGACAGAAATAAAACTCGAAGGGAAAGATTATCTGGTTATGAAAGAATCAGATATTATGGGAATATTTGAATAAGGAGAATAAATATGTCTGCAAAAGAATTAAAATTTAGTGCAGATGCAAGAGAACAAATCCTAAAAGGGGTTAATACTCTTGCTAATGCAGTTAGAGTTACAATGGGACCAAAAGGTCGCAACGTTTTGATAGAGAAATCTTACGGAGCTCCAAGGATTACAAAGGATGGAGTTTCTGTTGCAAAAGAAGTCGAAGTTTCAGAGAAGTTCGAAAATGTCGGGGCGCAAATGGTCAAGGAGGTAGCGAATAAAACCTCTGATTTGGCCGGAGATGGCACGACAACCGCCACCGTTCTTGCGCAAGCTATTCTGACCGAGGGAATAAAATCAGTATCTGCCGGCGCAAACCCAATGGATTTGTTGCGTGGCATAAACATGGCGGTTGATTCTACGGTAAAGTTTTTGAAGGAAAAATCAAAGCCAGTTTCTACGAATGAGGAGATAGTGCAGGTTGGTACGATTTCTGCGAATGGCGAAAAAGAAATCGGTGAGATGCTAGCGAACGCCGTGTCCAAAGTTGGAAAAGAAGGCGTAATAACAATTGAAGAGGCAAAGTCGTTCCAAACTGAGCTGGATGTTGTCGAGGGAATGCAATTCGACAAAGGTTACATTTCGCCATACTTTGTGACGAATTCTGAAAAGATGACCGCTGAGTTAGAAAATCCGTATATCCTGATACATGAGAAAAAGCTTTCCGGATTACAGCCGATGTTGCCGGTTTTGGAAGCAGTTGCGCAATCAGGTCGTCCGCTTTTGATAATAGCTGAGGACATTGAGGGTGAAGCGCTCGCGACGTTGGTCGTCAACAAGTTGCGTGGTGGCTTAAGAGTAGCTGCCGTGAAAGCGCCTGGATTTGGCGATAGAAGAAAAGCGATGCTTGAGGATATAGCTATTCTGACTGGCGGAACGCTTATTTCTGAAGATGTTGGAATAAAGCTAGAAAACGTCAATATCACGATGCTCGGTTCCGCGAAGAAAGTCACAATAACAAAGGATGATACAACAATTGTCGAAGGTGCCGGCAAAAAGGATGATATAACAGCTCGTTGCAACCAGATAAAGGCACAGATTGAAGCCTCAACATCTGATTACGACATCGAGAAAATGAAAGAACGCTTAGCGAAGCTGGCTGGTGGCGTTGCAGTCATACGCGTTGGTGGAGCAACAGAAGTTGAGGTCAAAGAGAAAAAAGACCGCGTTGATGATGCTATGCACGCGACAAAAGCTGCGATAGAAGAGGGTGTTGTACCTGGTGGTGGTGTGGCATTATTGCGTTCAATTGAGAAGCTGGACACTCTGAACGCAAAGAACGAAGACCAAAAGATTGGTATTAACATCATTCGTCACGCGCTAATGGCTCCTGCTCGTCAGATATCAAATAACGCAGGCGTTGAAGGATCAGTCGTAATATCCAAGATACTAGATAACAAAGACTATAATTACGGATACGATGCTTCAAAAGACGAATATACCGATATGATAAAATCGGGAATAATCGATCCGACAAAAGTTGTTCGCACAGCCCTGCAGGATGCTGCATCGATAGCCGGGTTACTGTTGACAACAGAATGCGTAATAACCGAGAAACCAGAGCCCAAGGAGGCTTGCAACCATGGTGCGCCAGGAATGGGTGGCATGGGAGGCATGTACTAATATAAATTACCAAACAGGGGTGGTATTCCTGCTGCCCCTTTCGGTTACAACATATTCACAACAGATTGAATAACCCTTTGTATCGTTCAATGTATTTTGTAAAAGAAATTGCTTTATCGGTGGGCAAGTACATATCTTCTTCCTCCTTGTTTAATTCCTCATTCTTTAAAAATTTTAGCCAGGTCGCAAATCCAAATCCCATATGAAAATCTGGATACTTTATTACCTCATTATAAATCTTTAACATAGTATTTTTGCCAATTGGGGGACAGCAAGTTATCAACGTTAGTGTCTTCAATTGACTTTGAAAACTAACGATATATCCAGTCGAATTTCAGCACTACTTGCAATATAGTGCATTCTCGAATAAGCAACTCTTCTGCCCCATAACCATTCTTTTTGCATGACCTCTTAATCAACTTTCGAACTATGCTTATACACGTTATCTTCACTAATTGCAGATAACGGGTTTTTTGCTGGAATGTTTTGTCGTGATATGTTGAATATAGTATTGCCAAAAATTTCAAACTCGAAACGTTTTGTAGTATGTCAAACAAGGGGGGTGATTGCTCAAAATATTTTTAAAACGGTTCCAGACCGGAGCAAATTGGGCAAAAAAAGGAAATAAAGTTTTTCAAACTTAAATTCAAAAATATGTTCTGTATAGTGTTAGCATATCTGAAACTATTTGTATAGATTCATTTGATACAAATTTTTATCTAATCAGAGATCAGATTTATATCTTTTCAGGATTTTGTTGCTCGTAATAGGCAGAAAATATCAGACCTTGGCATGCCATGAGTGTTATTAAAGCATTACCACCATATGAAAAGAATGGCAGTGGAATACCAACCACTGGAAGTAATCCGCACACCATAGCAATGTTGATAACAATGTAAAAAAACATCATGGCGCTAAGTCCGAAAACCATTATTTGATAAAACTTTTGTCGCGAACTTAAGACTATACTGAAATTGAATATGCAAAGCAATGTATACAATATAAGCAACACTAAACACCCAAAGAATCCGAATTCTTCCGCAAAAGAAGCAAAAATAAAATCAGTATGTTTTTCTGGCAAAAAATTCAGCTGGCATTGCGTTCCATTCAAAAATCCTTTGCCCCAAATGCCTCCTGAGCCTAAGGCTATTTTTGATTGGATTATGTGATATCCAGAGCCACATGGATCCATTTCGGGGTTTAAAAACATTAAAATTCGCCTCTTTTGATAATCATATAAACAGCTCCATAAAATTGGTGTGCAAGCCAATGTGCCAGCAAATACTATTAAAAATTTCCATACTTGTACCCCACACGCGAAAAGTATGGATAGAAAAACTAAGATTAGTAGCATGGCTGTCCCCAAATCTGGCTGAAGTAACACGAATCCTACTGGAATAATGGTCGCAAATGTTGGAATCAATAAAGTTTTTGTTCTCCTGTTATCATCCATAGATTGAATAGAAAAATATCTTGCTAATACCATAATCAAGACAATTCTCATAAATTCTGCTGGTTGCAATGTCAATGTTCCAAGTTTGAGCCATCGCTGCGCTCCCATTGATATTTTGCCCATAACCTCGACGGCTATTAATGCGAGCAAACAAATTAAATACAAACAAAATCCATATTTCTTCCAAACAGAAAATTTTATATTAGCAACGACAATCAGGACTATGATGCCAAGCAAAACACGCCATAGCTGTTTCTCACACCAAGGAAAAAAATTCCCAGCACAGGCTGAATATAAAGTTATTATAGAAAAAAACGTTATTGCCACTAATATCATGAGTGGCAATAACGGAAGTGGTCTTAATTTGAACATACCCTATAATTCAAACTACTCCTCATCTTCATTCGAAGATTTTCCTGTTAACACTTGCTCCCTCTGTTCTTTTATGTAGTCGTGCAGCACTTTCGCTGGATCCTCATGTGCCATCGCAGTCGGTTTCTCTACTGACGCTAATTCTTCGGAGGCTGAGTTTTGCTCGGAGCTCGATGATGTGTATTCCGATTGCAACGCTCCGTGACAATGCTTATATCTTTTTCCAGAACCACAAGGACATGGGGCATTTCTGGATATTTGCGCCTTCTCAACAGGGGATGATTCTCTGCTGGATGCTCTCGGAACCTCAATCGACGGAAGTACGTCGTCATTTAGTGTTTCAGGTTCCATTTGTAACTCAAAACCATAAGCTGTGGTCAAAACATCAACTCTGATTTTGTGTAACATCTCTTGGAAAATATTAAATGCTTCGAACTTATATTCATTAAGCGGATTTTTTTGAGCATATGCACGAAGATTTATGCCACGTCTCAGGTGCTCCAAATTAACCAGATGATTTCGCCAGGCGATATCTAGTGTTTTCATTGCTATATCTTTTTCAATATATCGCACTGCCTCAATACCATACTTCCCGATACGTTCATTTCGCTTCTCAATGACCAAATCACCTAGGCGTTGACGAAGTAGTTCAGGGGTAAGAGCGGTATCATTCTCCACCGCATTTTTGTCTATAGCAATTTTAAATATCTTTTGCATGGAATCTGCCAGCTGATCTAGAGCCCACTCAGCAGGCACAGTCCCCTGTGGAGCTATGCTTTCAACTATGCTATCTAATATATCATCCTGCATATCTTGTATCTGCTGTGTGACATCATTCGACCGCATCAATTCACGGCGGAGATCGTAAACTATCTTGCGTTGATCATTCATCACATCATCAAATTTCAATAGCTGCTTTCTTATATCGAAGTTATAAGCCTCAACGCGTTGTTGCGCTTTTTCAATAGCTTTTGAAATCCATCGAAAAGACAGCGCTTCATCATTTTTGCAAACTTTTCTAAATCGCTTCATTAGGTTCGGCGAACCAAATTTCCGCATTAGATCGTCTTCCAGTGATATAAAATATTTAGACGCTCCAGGATCTCCTTGTCGTCCAGATCTTCCGCGAAGCTGGTTATCGATACGTCTACTATCATTTCGTTCCGTTCCAATAACGAACAATCCTCCAGTTTTTGCAACTTCTTCGTGAGCTTTATCGATTTCAGCATTGATTTGCTCAATTTTTTTGTTCCTTTCGACCGGATCTGTTATATCCGCGCATTCAGCTTCAATACGCATTTCTGCGCTTCCTCCAAGTTTTATATCAGTCCCTCGCCCAGCCATATTTGTTGCTATTGTGACTGCTCCAGGTGCTCCGGCCTCGGCAACTATATGCGCTTCCTTTTCATGTTGCTTCGCGTTCAACACGTTATGTTTGATTCCCTCAGCTTTCAGTAATTTTGAAAAATATTCTGACCTTTCTAGATTAGTTGTCCCCACTAAGACCGGCTGATTTCGTGCGTGACATTCTTTAATAAGGGCTATCACCGCTCTGTCTTTTTCCTCCAATGTCACGAACATCGAATCTTCGTGATCTATTCGTATGACCGGCTTGTGCGATGGGATTGCAACAACTTTTAATTTATAAATTTCGTCGAATTCTGCTTCTTCTGTCATAGCTGTACCTGTCATGCCCGCGAGCTTCGGGTATAGTCTGAACAAATTTTGATATGAAATTGTTGCAATTGTCTGACTTTCAGGTTGCACAGGAACGCCTTCCTTTGCCTCAATTGCCTGATGCAATCCTTCTGAATATCTACGTCCATCCAAAACACGGCCAGTAAATTCATCAATAATCAAGACCTGATCATCCTTTACCATATAGTCAACATCTCGTGCAAATAGTTTATGGGCACGTAAGGCATTGATGACATGGTATACCACGGTTATATTACTTGGGTCATACAATGAAGGAGAAGCTAACAAACCTTTGTCCGCAAGTCGTTTTTCTATTTTTTCCACACCCTTGTCAGTTAAACTGACAACACGCAATTTTTCATCTTTTTCATAATCATCAGGCTCAACATCTTTCACAAGCTCGTTTACTTCAACGTATAACTGCGAAGCCCCATTATCTGCGCCGGATATAATTAAAGGCGTTCTAGCTTCGTCTATCAAAATGCTATCAACTTCATCGATAACCGCAAAATTGAATGGTCTCATGACCATATCTTCTTCCCGGAACTTTAGATTATCGCGCAAATAGTCAAAACCAAACTCGTGATTTGTCCCATAGGTTATATCCGCAGCATAAGCTATGCGTTTCTGGTAATCAGACATGCCGCCAACTATTGTTGAAACCGAAAGCCCCAAAAAATTGTAAACCTGTCCCATCCAAGCGGCATCTCGTTTTGCCAGATAATCATTTACGGTTATGACATGTACTCCCTTTCCTGGCAGTGCATTCAAGTATACAGCTGTGGTCGCGACTAAAGTTTTTCCTTCACCTGTCTTCATTTCAGCAATCTGAGCATTGTGCAAAGCAATTCCGCCGATTAATTGAACATCAAAGTGTCGCATCCCTAAAACGCGTTTCGAAGCTTCCCTAACAACCGCGAAAGCTTCCGGCAATATATCATCGAGAGTTTTTCCCTGTTCTAACAGTTCTTTAAACTCATTTGTTTTGTTCGCTAATTCTGCATCCGAGAGGGCAATCATTGCCTCCTCATGACTATTTATTTTATCAACAATCCCACGATATTTTTTCACAATTCTAGAATTATAACTACCAAGCAAACCAAACAAATTATCAAACATCTTAATTTCAGTCAAAACTATCACACACCCATTTTACACCAAGTCTTTCCAGAATGCCAATAGGATGGCACAAAGTAACTGAACAAGAATTTTAATGAAACATCAACTCATAAAAACAGGAGCAATAGCTTTCTAGCCATTGCCCCCATAAAATTTTTCAAGCTCAAAAATGTTCCTCAGGCGTCTACATGCAAATCCCGTCAAATGAAGAAACAACTTTTGCTACTTTACTTGCAATATACGAATCCGGGTATATTCGAAAGGAGCCATAGGAGCTTTTTTAAAATATGGTTTCCCAATTGTTTTTAATTTTTTACAACTACTATCGTAGAACTGATTTTTGCTTTTTGTTGCAGAAGCAAATGTGCTTTTTGTGCTGAAATTATCATGCAATATTACCTTATCATTTTTTCTTATTTTGCCCGTTCCTTCTTTATCTGCCAAATTTTTTAACTTTTGCCTATTCTTCTCTTTCTTCTCTAAAATCATTTTTTTAATTTCTGTAAAGCTAGGCCCCTTATACTCCAGAAGTTGTGCTAATTTTTTATTGAATTCTGTATTGGATGTTTTGATCTTTAGTAGAAAATTTATTTTTTTGTTCATTGTCCAGCTTGTATTACCTGTGCTCAGTTTCTCTTTAGCATATTTTAAAGTATATTGTAATTTTATGGGTAATTTGTCTTGTTCTGTCGGTTGCCTCCCTTTAAACAAAAACGCTTTTTTCAATGGTTTTGATTTGAATACAATTCTCTTATTGACAACATCCTCCAATGGACGCTGAACAGATTTTGCTTCCTCGTGCCTTCGCACAAGTTTGTTATAAATATTCTGACGATTGAGTAAAGGGTGCATGATGTATGAAGACGTATAGTTTGTATTAGGATCAAGATCTTCCTCAAGCACTTCTTGCCGTATTGAATCGCAATCTGCCCAAAGTTCCTTTCCTTTATCAGTTAGGGGCAAAGAAATGTTTTTATGTTTCACATAAAACAGGGCGCTAATCGCTAGATTTAAAACTTTCTGTTTTTCGCGCAACTCAGCTAAGTAATCGCGACCATTACTGCCAGTCATTGGATTGTTTTTTACATACTCGCTATATTCACGATATGCCTTACTTACATTATCCTTCAGTATTTTTATGTTTTCCGAGGAAGGTGACTGTATGTATTCAGAAAAATATGTAATACAACTTTTCAAATCTTTAGCCGATACATAAACACCCTGCTTTGCAAGGTCTAGCAAATCCTCTTTAACGGATGTATCAAGTGTATGCTGTTGTTCCAGCTCTGACAGCGTTTTTTGGAAGGCAGGCAAGGCTCGTTCTACATGAGGGATATAAACTTTGTTAGGCTTTGTATAAATAGATTGCGATTTGGTTTTACTCTTGTTATTGCTCGCATTTTTCCTAAGGTGTATTTTTATTTCTTTAATATTATTAGTTTTGTATCTAGTGGTGTTGTCATTTGCAGTATCTTTAGTAGATTCGTCGTCAGATATTTTCTTTTCGTATTTCTTCTCACATATCACGTCATTCACCATGCTGTTGCGTTGAATCCGTTTTGCCCCATTGGCATTGCTGAATAGCTTTTTGATGCTTTTAGATTGCAAATACAAAACGCGGTTACTTAATGTTCCCCGTCCCTCCAAGTTTATATCTGAGCTAAACTCATTTTTAGCCGTTTGCAAGCATTCGCAGAGTTCTTTCTGTGCCTTATTCTGATGTCTTGACATCATATTGCGAATATTGGTGATATTCTTATATTCATCCCTCTTATTTTTTAATGATTTTGCGAATGAGTTATTGTATTTAAGTATCTTGGGGTTGATTTTTTTCAACTCTGTTATTAAAGTTTTGAATCGTGATTGTTGCTTTGAAATACACTGCTTGCTACAACTTGCGCATTCTGTAGCATAAGATGACGTTGCATATTCTGCAGCAGATGTTGTGTGACTGCATACAAGGACAGCGGTTACCAGGGGCAAAGAAAATTTAAAAACTGACAACTAAACCTCGCTATTTATAAAAAAACTTTTATGCGTTTATTATAGCGGAAATTTATGCGCGATTCAACATCTGTTTAAGATACAAAATGCTTATTGGAGATTTTTTTATAAAAAATGTGACAATTCCCCCTGCAAATTTCAATCTATGGTTGAAATTTTCATGTAAGTAAAATTTGAATCTGTCAGTATTCTTATGGGACTTTTTAATTCTTGACTCTGGAGAATAATTAACGCATCCTTGAATTATCAATCAAACATTTTTAGGAAAGAAAACATGGCGGGAGCTAATGTATTTAAAATACCTGTATTAAAAATTACAGTAGGCAATGAAACTTTGCTAATTTCTCGAGATGCAAAACAGGAAATTTGTCCGACCTCGAAAGAAACTTTGACTAAAAACTTAAATTCTGAATTGATACAAACTCATTCGAATATGAAGTTGAAAACTGTGATTGAAACAAAGGACGATGTAGACATTAATGCTTTGAAACGAACTATAGAGAAAAAGGAAATATGCAAGGTTTACTCTATGGTTCGATTTTTATCAAACATTTCTTCTCCTTTGAACAATTATGTCGAAGACTCCTTGGAACAAGAGGGGGATATAATCACTTATCGCCCAATTCTGGATATGGTTTTAACAAATTTTACATGTAAGGCAACAAATGATGGGGAACAGGTGTGGAAACTAGAACTAGAAGAATTGTAAAGAACACACAAGAAAAAATATTGTATACAGGACATCGGATTGGGGAATAAACTGTATCTGCTGAATAATAGATGAGACTATTGATGATTAAGAGATTTCTTTCACGCGGAGTTGATGAATTGCGGGATGTTGCTTTAATTCCTCATTATTACCCACATGGTGATGGCTCATGTTTCGCTAAGTTTGGACGAACTCAGGTTATATGCGCTGCAACGATAGAAGAAAAAGTCCCTCCATTTTTAAAAAACACAAAAACCGGGTGGGTTTCAGCTGAGTATGGAATGTTACCATGTTCGTGCCAAGACCGAACTGAAAGGGAAGCCGCAAAAGGAAGACAATCCGGACGCACACAGGAAATACAGCGACTTATAGGGCGGTCACTTAGATCAGTTGTTAACCTTTCGCTTTTAGGGGAAAGGCAAATTAAACTTGATTGCGACGTTATACATGCTGATGGAGGGACAAGAACTGCCAGCATTACAGGAGCTTTTGTCGCGATGTATTTTGCTTGTCAGAAGTTGGTAAAGCAACAGAAGATACAAGCAAATCCGATCATTGGACATGTTGTGGCTGTTTCTTGTGGGGTTGTCGATGGCACCCCGATCTTAGATCTCGATTATTCAGAAGATTCAAGAGCTGAAATTGATTCAAATTTCGTGATGTCTGACAGTGCAATTGTTGAAATTCAAGCCTGCGGAGAAAAGCGACCTTTTACAGAAGAAGAATTTGACAAACTACTTAAGTATGCTAAAAAGTCACGAGATGAGCTTATCGAAAAACAAAAGAAAGCTTTAGGAATTTAAAAAGATGATTTGCAATTCATTCGTGGTAGAATAAACTCATGTATGTGTTGTTTTTCTATAAATTCATTTTGAATGGAAGATATTAGTTTTTTTGCAGTTGACACATTCATTTGTGTGGTTATTTTGTTATCTTTCATAATTGGTTGGGCCAGAGGAGCTACAAAAGAAATTTTATCTGTGGTTGCCTGGATTGGAGGGGGATACTTAGCTGTATCATTTTTTCCATATGCCAAGGAATTTACTAGAACCTATATATCGCATAAGCTAATCGCGGATTTTTCTACTGCATGCGGACTTTTCATATTATTTCTGACACTCTTAAGTGTTTTTAATTATTTTTGCTCGAATTTGGTTAAAAAAAGTATGCTAAATACGACAGACAAAGCTCTGGGTGGAATTTTTGGAATAGCAAGAGGGGCGGTTATACTTGCTGCATTCGATCTTATAATCAACCAATGTATGTTGAATGAAACTCCAAAATTTGTTGAAAATTCGAAATTACGTAATGTAGTTACGAGTTTATCTAATTTTATGATTTTAGTATTACCTGAAGATTTACAAAACAAGATTTTAGAACATATGTCTCAGATGAAAAAACAGACTTTAATGAGTTTTGTAAGGGATAGAGTTGTGGATAAAATTATTCCAGATGGCTCGCAGAATGTTTTGGACACAGGTTCTAGAAATAATATTGAGGCAGAGAATGTAAAAAAATCTTCAGAGATAACAGAAGAAGATGAATTCATAGAAGAAGAAAGCGTCCCACTAGATAATGGAACGCAAAGCGCTGAAGAGTTAGCGACATTAAAACCCAAAAAGATTGTAGTAAATAAAAAAGACAAAGATTTGAGCAAAAAGAGCAGAAATGATATGGATCGACTTTTGGCTCAGTATGATAATTTCGGAGAAGATTGAAACCATGTGAGTATGGACAGAGCAAGTATTTTATGAAACCCCAAATTTATAATTAAATGGTAGAAAGCTTCAACATGAGAAATGAGTAAGTGTTTGTTATATCGGAGCATTAGCTCGTTGATATAAAATTTGGCGAAAAAACATAAAAATTAGTGAAGCTTTAAGAAACTTTGTGATGGCAATGGAATTTCTTCCAGACACTGTTGGCAGACTTAGAGAAAAAATGATAAAACGCGGTAAGGAGGCACAACAAAAAAGAGGAACAAAAATGTTACATAATCATTCCATATAATTATATAAAAATAAAAGATGAAAAAAAAGTAATATATTTAATTAAAATAAATTTGCGATAATGCAAGAAAAATACAAAAAAAATTACCAACTACGATGTGGAATCCCATGGAATTAACTCCACAAGATATCACGCACAGCATGAACCAAACGGAGAAAGAGCCTAACTAAATAATGATTTTATTCTTTTTATGAAATTTTTGGTTTCTGTAACTGCCTTGTTCTGTGCCAGTTTTTGAAGAGCGAGAGTTTGCTTGTGCCAATTTAAAACACTTGTTGCGGGGGAGCCCGCTACTTTGGAACCTGCTTCGATATTCCGCATAACGCCGGACTGAGCGGCGATTGTAACTTTATCCCCGACAGTTAAGTGTCCAGCAATGCCGACTTGTCCTCCAAAGAAGCACTGATTCCCAATCTTTGTGCTTCCTGCTATTCCTGTCTGGGCAGCTATAATGCAGTACTCGCCGATTTCAACATTATGAGCGACATGTACCAAATTATCTATTCTGGAATGACTGCCGATTATCGTATCATTCATGCTTCCTCTATCAATTGTGCAATTAGCTCCTATCTGAACATCATCACCAATCACAACTTTGCCTATTTGCATTACGTCGGTAATTCCTGTCTTCCCGACATGAAATCCAAAACCTTGTTGTCCAATTCTGGCGCCAGTTTTTATATATGCATTATTGCCAATTATTGCAAAACCAATCGTGACATTTGGTTCTATGTGCGAATTTTCGCCAATCTCTACCCCCTCCAAAATAGTGACGTTAGCGCCAACGAACGTCCCTTTTTTGATAATTGCTCCGTCTGAAATTATGGCATTGTCAGAAATGTAACAGCCTTGTTCAATCTTTGCATTGGAAGAAACATTTGCCTTCGGAGATATATATCCATCTTGGGATGCCCCTTTTATCGAATAAAATGCCTTCAGCAGTATCGCATGTGCCAGATACGGCTCATCCACTACTAGTGGTATCGTTTTATTGGAAAGTAAATGCACATTCTCTTTGTTTATTACGCATGCGAATGCCCGGGTCTTTGCCAAATCTTCAGCATACTTGGCGTTATGGAAAAAAGTTATATCCGACGCTGTGGCATTATCAAGTCGGGATACACCCGTTATTCTTTTCGTCGCAGAACAATCAGCCGGAAGTGTTATTGCCAGTAAATCGCATATTTTGCCGAGCATTATGTAATTCTTTTTTTCAAAAAATCTCTCATCTATCATCACTCAAACTCCTTTAAATCGACGTTAGGAATGGTTTTATTCAATTCGTTTATGACAATATCGGTTATATCTATATTTTTTGTGTTATAGAAAACATGGAGCACATCTGGTGAACCTTTGTTTATTACGATATCTATCTTAAACTTTTTTGCAATACCGCTGATTACGTATAAGACTTTGTTTTGTATATAATCAGTTAATTTAGCATCTAGCTCTTTTTCTTTTCTCATGGCATTGCTATATTCCGTAGAAAAAACTTTCCATTTTTTATTCATTTGGGCGAACTGTGATTGCTTCTGCTTTGGTTTTATTTTCTTGTTCTGCCTTATCTGCATAGTTTGATTGCTCATTTGTGTAGATGTTTCCCTTATTTTTAACATCAATTCGGATATCCTCTGAGCAATTTTATCGTGAGTCCTAAAACATTTTGCTTCAGTTTTTAGTCTGATGCTATCGATCACCCCGATACGAAGAACATCAAAGTTTTGTTTCTTTATTTCCGTATCTTTTTCGGATAGGTAGCTGACCACAGCAATCGAAATTGCAACCGTTCCTAAAGTCACTATACCTGCAATTATGCCTTTCCAAAACCTGAAGTAATACATAGTTTATCCGCCGTCTTCCATCACATGAATTATACAATTTTTCAGCAACACATGACAAATACGTCTGTATAAAGTCCATCATGTCTCTTCTTATACAATTCTTTATCATAATTCCTGAACATCCTAGAATTGATGTATGAAGGGATGACAACTTGCATTCCATTTTTTGTCCACGAAATCATTCGCACTTTTTCGTTCATAGACCTTATCCACGTTCAAGCACTCCGCTTCAAACTCCTCAGACTGTTCCTGTGCCTCCGGCTATAGTTCATATTTCTGTCATATATAAGCTTTTTAGCGGTATTTTCTTCGCATTCATTCTGTATTCCAATGCTGTATTCCTTAGGACGAGGCAAATCTCCCATCTTGAGGTAAAGACTTCAGTGTAATGTGAGCATAGCAGGGGGGGGGATACCAAACTGTGATATTGCTAGAAAAAGGAGGAGGACATATTAGCCAATTGCATAGTCACATGTATATATGCTGATTTTGTCTCCTCTGATAAACAGAGTAAGCTAGATTTATGATTGTTGTTTCTGAAAAGCTCTGAATACACCGCAATACCAAATGAGATGATCTTCAAACACATCTATCGGTATCGAAAAGCTGGCAATATGCAAAAGAAAACTAATGTAAGAAATTGCAAGGTGAGTTTCCGGAATAACAAGAATATATTTCTTTGCTACATCTTGAAAAATAAGCATAAAAGAAGCACATCATAAAAACACTGCATTCACAATCTCTGCGCTCCGCAGTGTTTACTTTTCTAATCCGTTTTTCCATGCGTGACAGAGAACTACCGGATTCTAGTTGGTAGGTTATCCATTCCAATGTTATACCACCAGAGTAATACTGTATTGTGTCGCTATTTATCACCAATTATATATGCTATGCCGACAGCACTCCATTCCTGCTTCCATATTTTGAGACAAGTATCTAGAATACCTAGATTCTATCAAAGTTTCTATTCTGTGTTTTTCTCAATAACGAATGATTTAACAGAATGACAAATGGATGAAAGATTCTCAATCCAGACATCGCTATCTTGAGCATATATTGCAATAGCATTTCCAGAAAAATTAGCACCACTAAACAGTGTTACTGAATATCCTTTTGGTATAAACACTGACGCAAAATTTCCAGTAGCATTCGCATATTCTCCGACTTTCCAGGTAGCAGATTTGCCAACATATCCCACATTTTCCCATCTTTTAAAGTTTCCATCTACAGGAATTTTTTCTACCCGAAGTGATGACGTTTGATCATTGGCGCCATAATTCAGAAGATTTGGCGTATTTTTTGTCAATGCTAAGGATCTGCCACTGAAATTTGGATCCCAGTAAAGTATAATTCGATATCCAGGATCGACCCGCACCGAACTGATTGCGTCATCCCCAGGCGCTTTTCGCCTTATTTCACTAAAATTATGTCCTCCTACCCCATACTTTGTTGATGTGCCTTCATAATTGACATGTTGATACACTGTAACGCCTGCATATCCAGTCGTTTGTAACATTGCAATCCCTGCAATAATCCCTAATATTTTTTTCATAAATTCCCCCTCAGTATTTCTCTTTTTAGAATACAATGAACCTCATGCATCTGTCAAGGATATGTATAAATTCATAAGATATGAAACGAAGATCAGAGCTAATCTAATCGATTAGCTCGTATCAAGCCAACTTTCA
>CADBWU010000004.1 GCA_902798535.1 uncultured Pseudomonadota bacterium | reverse complement strand
AAGTGTATAAAAATTTTTAGTTGTTATATCAGAAATTTCATCAATAGTCTTTTCTCTCAGGTTTGCGAGGCATTCAGCTATGAGCGAAACAAACGCTGGTTCATTTGTTTTTCCTCTATAAGGCACTGGAGCAAGGTATGGCGAATCTGTTTCAATCAAAAATCTATCGTCTGGCACAAACCCTGCAATTTCGCGTAATTCTTCCGATTTTTTAAAGGTAACCACTCCTGAAAATGAAATATAATATCCTAAATCTAAAATCTTTTTTGCATTTTCTAACGAGTCTGTATAGCAGTGAAAGACCGCATCTGTTATGTCGTCGCAACGCACTGACCTCGATTAAGGAGCTCTTACTTTCAGTGGTATTCCTTCCTTTAGAAGGCACTCAATTACTTCTTATCCAAACGCGTAGCAAATCAATCAATGCCTTGTTCGTCACTGTTTTTTGTAATCTCCTGTACTAGCTTTTCATATATCTTGATATTGGAAACTTTTTTGAACGCTTCTACTGCAATAGTAATTATTTCCGATTCAGCGAATCTATCCACATAGCGAGATATTATGTCATAGAATTTTGGCTCTGTTGTTTGTGGCATTTCTATCTTTTTAATTCCTATTGCTATATACCTTTCGCCACTCAATTTATGGAAAGTTATTTCTCCTGCGCGTAATCCCATTATTATGTTCATTAGCACATCGCGACTTGGTATTAATTTTAATATCTTCTTTACGTCTGCCGTCGCTTCGTTAGTATTTGTCAAAAGAGCTCTTTTTTTGAACTGAAATTCAGCTGCAGCATATTTAGAACGCAACGCAGAAACAGCATTTTCTCCTTGAGACGCAATATCTGATAAATCTTCTCGTAGAGTTTTTTCTGCTTTTTTTATGGTGTAATCATGCAAAACAATCGGTTTTATAGATTTATAATCGGGAAACGTTGCTTTCATAATCTTATTCACAACCACAACGTATGATTTCATATCTGTTTCTTTAGAATCTATCGTTGAACTTGATTGTCCTTCATCTGTTTCAAAAATGGCATTTACTATTTCTGTTCTCGTGTCATCATCTGGAATTAATTTTGCAGCTTGCCGAACATTTTCTCTGCTGATTTTCTTAATGTTTTCTATTTTCATTCCGGTTTCTTTTGCAATCTCCTCGATAGTTTTTCCTGCGCCAAAACCATCATCAATCTGATTTCTTATTTTTTTGATTCTTGCGTAAAACTCAGGTGAATTCAATTTTTCATTTTGAAACTCTGCGCGAATTTCTTCCATTATTTCTTTCTTTGTTTTTTGTTTGGCCCGATTGATTTTATTCAATTTGTATATATAAAACTTATTTCCAATTTTTAGAACATCGGAAGTTTTCCCCTCCTTTAATCCGAATAGAACTTTACCAATACTTTCAGGAAAATCATTCTTATGAGCACTTTCAATTACAGTTACTGTTGGTGAAAGTCTCTTTACAATTTCTTTCGTCGCGACGCCTCTATTTATAAGCTCCCAACCTTTATTTGCAGATTTTTCTTCGTCGAATTCAAAGCGCTCAAATGTACGCGATTCAATTTGAATATACAAATCCTTATTGGCTTCATACATTCTTTCAACTTCTTGCTCATCAACTGGCATATCGTCCAAAAGCCTACCATAGTCGATCATGAGAATAGATACATCTCTTGTTTCAGGGATTTGGTATTTATCTTTGTTATTTTCATAGTATTGCTGCAACTCATCGTCGGAAAATTTTGATTTAAATTTTTGATTATTCAAATCTATCGTTGCAACAACCACAGTTTGCATAGCTTCAAAATTTTTGGCAATTACATCCTTTATCATTGTGGGAACCTTATAGCCTGCAATGACCGGATGGAACAACTGCGTACGAGCGACACTATCACGCAACTTCATTAAAAAGCCACTCTCGCTCATTCCTGAATGGCGAAGTGCCATTTCATAGATCTTGCTATCAAATCCTCCATTGCGCTGAAATTCAGGCATGGCATGAACCAGAGAAACCAAACTTTGTCTAGGGACAATTATTCCAAATCTTTCATAAGAGCGTTCTACCACCGCAGTATTGATGAGCTTATCCAAAACCATACCTTTTATATCTAATCTTTCCATCTCGGCGTCTGTTAATGGCTTAGCTCCTAAGTTTCGAATTCTTTGTTTTTCTTGGGAAAATTCTCGCAAAAACTGATCAGCAGTAATGCGGGTTTTGTCTATTTTAGCAACTGCTCTAGATGCAGAGTAATTCCTTATAATATCCCCCACTCCCCAAAGGCAAAAGCTTAATATTATCGCTGTGAACAATATTTTTATGACAAGACTGTGTGAAGCATCTCTAAAACTCTTTAACACCATAAATAATCGCAGAAGAGAGAAAAACTGTATCTTCTTTATGGTAATCCATAACTGCCTTAATCTCAATATTTTTGTTACATTCAGAAAACACCAATTTATGAATTAAAATAATGAAAATTAAGGCGATATGGAGATAAGATACTGATATAAAGGCATTAAAGTTGTCACATGAATGAGCGAAGATAGATACATAGTGCATATACATAACGCATTAATTTCCGATGCTCTTGTCATTAGAGCTGAAATAGATGAGCAAATGTCTAATCTTTTTCATGCAGATATATACCTTCAAACGATGGAACAAATTGACACAGAAAAACTCCTAAACACCATAGCTACCATATCCATAGAAATAGACAAACAAAACATACGATATTTCTCTGGTATAATCGAGCAGGCAACTTTCGAAAATGTAGTAAGCACTGACGAAGTAAATAATGGAAATATTCTATACATCAGACTAGTTCCAACCCTAGCTCGTATGCAATATACAAAAAAATATAGAGCATTTCAGGAACAAACAGCGCTCGATATAGTCTGTAGCCTTTTGAAAGAGAACAGTATTACAAATACACAGATGAACATAGACAATCAGACAAGAAACAGGCGCATTTTCTGCGTACAGTATGGGGAAAGTGATTTTCATTTTATATCCCGTCTGATGGAAGAGGAAGGGATATTCTATTGTTTTGAACACAAAAATAACAAGGATATTCTCCAAATATCAGATATTGGCGCAACGTGCAAAAGGATCAAAACCGAGCTAAAAGTTCGACAATATTCAACAAACGCAACTATTACACCGGATTCCGTTTATAACGTCTCATTTTCTGATTCCATTGGAACCAAAAAGGTGGAAGCATATTCATACTGTGATGCAAAATCTGAGGTTATTTCTGGCGCATATTCTGACTCTCGAGACAAGACAAAATTTGCCGAGAAAGAAATATATGACCCTTCATTTAGTGAAAAAAATGCAGGAAACGATATAACAAAAATCATGTTTGAAGAAGAAAACAGCCTGACAAAAAAATTAGTTGGAAATTCATATTGCCCAGAAGTTTACGCAGGTTCTATTTTCTCGCTCTCGGGCTCAAAAGTAGAAAAACACAACGGAGAATTTTTAACAATATCAGTAAAGCATTATATCAATCAGATTCCAAATACAACTGATACTCCGATTTATTATAATTCATTCGTTGCTATCCCAAGCAATGTCCCATTTAGACCTGCACAAACTCATTTCAAAAACAGGATTTTCGGATGCCAAACAGCGTTAGTAAACGGGACTTCAGATGAGGAGATTTTTTGTGATAGCAACGCCAGGATAAAAGTAAAATTTCACTGGGATTCGCGTACTAAACAAGATGAAAACAGTTCTTGTTGGATCAGAACAGCTCAAATATGGGCTGGCAATAATTTTGGTTCTCTAATAGTTCCGCGCGTCGGTATGGAAGTTTTGGTTCAATTTATTAATGGAGACCCGGATCAACCTATAGTGGTTGGATGCCTATACAATGGTGTGAATAAAGCGATTGAATACGCCAAGGATAACAAAGCGGTCTCGTCATTTCGCACAAATTCATTGCAGACAGAAAATGGCTTTAATGAATTGAGTTTTAATGACGAGAAGGATGAGGAGGAAATTTTCATACATGCGCAAAAAGATATGAATTTGATAATTGAAAATAGTGTTCGAGAAGTGTTGATGGAAGGTTCAAAAAAGACTGTTTTAGAATCACAAAAAGACCCTACCGAAAATTCATTGACGATAAAAAAAGGGAAAAATAGCCTAATACTAAATGAAGGTGATTATGTTATCATGCTTGATAAAGGCAACCAGTCGATTACCTTAAAAGAAGGAAATCAGACCATCACTTTATCAAAGGGAAATTTGAAAATAGATGTTACTGGTGAAATTTCTATAAAATCCACAAAAAACATTAGCATAGAAACCGATGGGGAGTTTTGCTTAAAATCCGGAAAGAAAATGACGCTGAATTCAAGCAATACAATAGATATAAATGCTACTAATGATTTGAAAATGGATTGTTCAAAACTTTCCGCGAATGCAAAAAATACATTGGAATTGATTGCTTTGAGTTTCAAATGTGATGCAAAAACTAATGTTCAAATTGATGGGCTTGCTATCAAGGTTAATGCAAAAGCCACTTTGAATCTTTCTGCAAATGCTGTTGCCACCATAAAATCTACTGCGATGCTGCAACTTCAAGGCACGGCAGGAGTTGCCCTTCAAGGAGCTATGGTAAAGCTGAACTAAACCAGCTTCTAAATGTTTTTAGGCGCATCTTAACAGATACCTTACCAGCTAGAAACCGATGTTTCTATGCATCGATTAAAAAGCGGATTAACAGAATAAACCATTAGAATTCAGACATTTTAAATGTCTCATTTCTATGTCGTAATTCTCCTATGCTTATTTGTCTAAAGGCTATTCACTAACTCACCTAGTAGCTTCAGTTTTTTATATATTGCCCGATTTTCGATACTGCTAGCTGTTCTGCCTCCAGGTTTGGTAATGTGGTATTTTTATAAATTTTGCAGCAACAACAGTTATAAATCCGACATACTTTGTTTATCAGAGGGACCGAAATCTGTTGCTGTATTAACTCTATTTCCCGTGTCTATTTGATAATTTACATCGCCTTTGTTATGTGAATTTTTTCTGTATGTCATTCGCAATAAATTGTTTGCATAAAGGAGCTAATTTCAGCATCCCAGAGAATGGAAACAAACACCGTTGTTAACGGATTTCTATCTATGAAACCGAAAAAGATATCCATTTATCGCAGGGATAAATGAGATTTTACGTTACAAAATTATTTGTTATAAGCTATCCATCAATTGAGCTAATTTTTGCATATCTTCCGGCAAATCAGCTTCAAAGTGTAGCCACTCATGTGTAAAAGGGTGCAGAAATTCCAATATATGGGAATGCAAAGCCTGACGAGGAAAATTGCGCATAATCTCCGGATAAGTATGCTCTATTTTTTGTTTTCCATACATTTGATCTCCGATAATATTACTGCCAATATATTTCATATGCACACGTATTTGGTGGGTTCTACCTGTCAACAACTCACAATTCACTTTAGAGATAGCTTTTGTAGAGGCACAATACCTTGATTGTTCGACTTCATAAAGGGTGATTGCTTTTTTGCCAATGCCATCATGCGCGATAAACATTTGTCGATTTTTTGGATGTCTTGTAATAAAGGTTTCGATTGTGCTGCTTTTGGGCGAAGGTATACCAAACACAAAACAAACATATTTGCGCTTTATTAAATTACCTTTTTCATTTGCAAACAAATTAGCGAAGCTCACATGAGCTTCATTCGTTTTTGCAATGAGCATGAGACCAGAAGTATCTTTGTCAAGTCGATGCACTATTCCAGGACGCATTACCCCCCCTATATCTGACAACTGATCGCGATAGAGATAAGCTATTGCATTAACCAAGGTTCCAGATTTATGCCCAGGAGCGGGGTGGCAGACCATACCGGCAGGTTTGTTTATTACTATTATGAAATCATCCTCGTAAACAATATTCAAATCGATTTTTTCTGGGATGACATCATAGTCGTATTCTAAACTACAATCCTCAATTTCTATTGAGCTGGTGGCAATAATTTTTTTTGAAGCATCTATAACCAATTCATCGTTGCATATGATCTTGTGCGATTTTATCAGCTTCTGCACCTTTGTCCTTGACAACTCTGGCAATAGTTCAGAAATTGCAACGTCTATCCTTTTTCCTATTTCAGAATCCTTAATTTCTATTTTCAATGTATCTCAAACTCACAAACTGTGCATGCTTTCCCCGAGAGCTTTACTCTATCACCAGCATATTCCACATTCAACACCCCCGTACGTTTTGATGCCTGAAAAGCTTTAAATACAGTTTTTCCGGTAACTGAATGCCAATAGCAAGCCAGTCGACAATGCATTGACCCACAAACTGGATCTTCATTAACGCCAACTTTTGGCATAAAATATCGGGAATACATATCGAAATCTTCATCTCCAGGTGCAGTCACAGCAATCGCTCTACAATCAACTTTTTTAATCTCATCAAAATTTGGCACGATGTTAAAGATATCCTCTTTGGAATTCAACACAACAATATAAATGAGATCATCCTTCACGACCTCCTTATACGATTTGATTCCAAGAATTCTGTTGACAGAAAACGGGAAATTTATACATTTTTGCACAGGTTTTGCCGGAAAATTCATAGATATAAACCCATCATTCAATGCAGCTTTGAGTATTCCGCTATTGAACTGGTAATTTATTACATTTACGTCCACAATGCCTTTCGAAAACAGGATATGCGAAGCGGCCATGGTTGCATGTCCGCAAATCGGAGCTTCATCATTAGGCGAGAACCAGCGTATATAAAAATTATTGCCTCCGAGCTTTTTTACAAAAGCTATCTCTGACCAGCAATAATAAGACGCGATGCACTGCATTTTCTCCGCGCTTGGATACTCATCAACGACGCAAACTCCTGCTGGATTTCCCTTAAAAGGAATATCAGTAAATGCATCAACAAGATAAAACATTCTGCGCCCAGAGAACAACTCACTCCTCGTTATTATACCACGCTTGAGGGGAGGTGTTCTTCCGGATTATTGTCACTCAACGTCCTCTGGAATGCTATTGCTAAAGCTATATCTTATTCCTAGTTTTATACATTGAAAATGTTCGTCAGGTTGTCTATTTCGTTTATAACGCCTCTTTTCCTCACAACGCTTTTCCAGTTTCTCCCAAGGAATATTTGTATATCTATCAGCAAGATTAAAAGTAAAATCGATGTGGTTTTTATCTTTATGCCCTTTTTTATTCATTTGGGATTTCTTTTGTGGATAAATCTTCATATCTAGCATATTGATATCACCATTTAAATCATCCTGGATTATAGGAAGTTTATCTCCTCTTGGCGCAGCTCCTAGGCTGATGCAATTTTTGAAGAGGCTCTGTGTTTTTCTAATATGTTCCGGGCAAGGTAACGTTAGATTTGTCAGGCTTCGGCAATTTGCAAACATTTCTGACAAATTTACATTCTTGCGTAAAGCATAATTCTCATTAAAGGATACAGACAACAAATCCATGCAGCCATCAAACATTCTTTGCATAGTTTCTACTTTTAATATATCGAAGTTAACTAGATCTATGGATCTTAAATTTTTGCAATTCTGAAACATACCCTGCATATCGATGACATTCCGTGTATCAAAGTTGCTTAGATCTAGGGATGTTAAAGTAATACATCCTCTAAACATTTGAAACATACTAGTTGTATTTGATGTATCAAAATTACTTAGATTCAGAGATTTTAAATTTTCACACTCTTCAAACATACTCCTCATATTACTTACCTTTGCTGTATTAAAGTTACTTAGATCTAGAGATGTTAAATTTTCGCAATCCTATGAAACATAGAAGACATATTACTTGCATTCGATGTATCAAATGTTCGTAGATTTAGAAATGTCAAAGTATTTTGTCCGCTGAACATTTCTTGCATGTCACATACGGATTCTGTCGAAGCACCAATGAAATCTATAAGGCGTATTGAGGATTTGTTTGGATAACCCAAATAATCTAAATTTTGAAACAGACCCGAACTATCCGGAGGCAAGAGCACTTTTTTGTCACCTATTTCAAAGAGCATGATGTTCAAAACCAAATTCCGAATGTTCGTTTTTGTTACAGATTTAGGGCCAAGCATCACTTGCATTCCATCGATCATTCCCGGAATTTTCAGATCTACCTCCGTCAACCTCTGCGGATGATTATCTTCGCCACCAGTATGGGAAATCTCGCTCAGTATCATAAACTTGTCTTTACTACTCCACTTCGTCTGTATATATTTTCTGAATTCCTCTGCGTCATAATAACGTTTTAGCCATTGCCCTCCACGACAACTATAATCCTTGTGTGTGTTATTTACCAAATCTTCTGCATATACAGTAATTACATTGTCCGTCGTTCTTCCTGCCGCATTTCCGCAATTTATGGAAGCTATCGCCGACATTAATAAAACTAATCTTTTCATTCTTTCCCCACAAATTTTAACTATTAACCCGTTCGTGCCCGGCCTAGCATATCTTTTTCTGTGTCCATAGTAGAGCATCTTCTGATTTTTGCAAGCCATTGACACTGTTAGCTATTGTTAAGTATCAGCAAGTTGGCTCTCTATCACTTGGCAAAAACTAACGTATATAAAAGAGATATCCCAGCCCAGTGACAATAGTTCGCCATTCTTTGCATTTCTTCATCGCTTGGATATTCATCAACAACGCAAACCCCAGCTGGATTTCCCTTAAAAGGAATATTAGCAAAGGTGCCGACCAAAAACACGCCTGGATAGCAAAATTATTACAAGCCCACTAGGTACAGGATGACAGACACAACAATGTTCTAAAATACATAATCCCCCAAGCGAATTTTGCACTCGAGGGAGATCATATACAACTAATTATGCTGCTTTTTTCTTTTTGCGCGCGTTTCCTAATCCGTTTGTTTTCGCGATTTCTGTACGTCTCCTGGAATAGCTCGGGGCGACCACAGGATAGTTCGCCGAAAGCCCCCATCTTTCCTTATATTGCTCCACCGTAAGACCATAAGCGGTCATCAAATGCCTTTTAAGCATCTGTAACTTCTTGCCGTCTTCTAAGCAGATAATGTAGTTGTCGTGCACAGATTCTTCAACTGGAACAGCTGGCGCTTGCACTGGACGATTGCAAAAATTGTTTGAATCTTGCAAAACAACTGCCACCGATTGGAATATATTCTTCAACAATTCAGGAAGTTCTTTTGGAGATACTTCATTGCTTGAGAGATAAGCTGTTGCTATTTCCGTGGTATAATCCATAACAATCTGAGACGTTAGTTGTCCTGCCAAATCTTCGATTTTCTTTTTTGCCATGTAAAACTCCATTTCAGTTAAAAATTATCATCATATATAGAATTTTATTACGTATTCGAAAAAGAGCAACACAAAAATTACTTGTACATGTAACTTTTATTGCATCCCCCTACCCAATATACTTAAATTAAGTGGAGTTTATGAATAAAATACGGGTGTTGTGGCTACAAAAAGTGCGGTAGATGCAATATAATCAAAAAAACGCATAAAAAAAAAGATTGAAAGTACTGAAAGGAGACTAGAGGGGATTGAAGGCATTCTCAGTCGCATTGAAACTATATTGTGACTTTATCAATCCTAATTAGTGAGCGTTTTCGGGCTTGGCAAGCTGATAAATAATATAACCTACCAGCTTTCCGCCGATAGGGCTGTGTTGCGCGTGGAAATTAAAACCGAAGAGAAGTGAACACTGCAGAACGCAGAGATTATGAATGCAGTATTCTTATGATGCAATTCTCCTGTGCTTATTTGTCCAGCTCTAGCGACTAAATATATTCATATATGCTATTCCAGAAACTCAGCTTGCGGTTTGCGGATTTTATATATTGCCCGATTTTCGATACTGCTAGCTGTTCTTCATCTAGGTTTTGCGCTGCGGTATTTTTATAAATTTGCAGCAATAACTGTGTTGTTTATAAGAGAAGCTGAAATCAGTTATTTCTGCTCGTTATATCCACGTAACACTATCAACTCTATACCCCTTCTCGCAAGATTATCATACAGACTTCATGGCTGTTGGATACTTTCTACTGCCTTCACTATGTGAACTTCTTCTGTATCTGTATACCTTGCAATAAAGTATTCACTTAAAAGTGATGGGAACATCTATCTCGCGGAATTGGAAGAAAATTTCAAGTCATCCTGCCATACAGTATTGCTAAAGTGAATATCTCACTTACGGAATAGATAAAATAACCATGTTTCCCTATCGAAGGATAAACTTCACTGTATATTTTTGTTTTTGTGAAGATTTTGAAGATATTTCAGGAACACTTTCAATGATGTTGGCATTCGCTCCAAATGCCTCATTTATTTTTGCAATTATTGCGATTGTTTGTTTCTTACTCAAAACCGGACTGCCGGCATTTGACAATCTAAGTTTCACATTATTGTCTTCTGAGATCACGTCGTATTCTCCACCGATTTTAGGAATTTTAAATTTTTCGGTTTCGATTAATCCTGCTGAAAACAAATGTTCAAAAACTTTTTTAGCATCATCGGACGACATCACCCCATCGCCATCACCATTTGAAGCTCCAGGAAATCGAACAGATGCCGATGCATCATCACCAGGTATTGAACCATATGAATTGACATAACTTTCAAAAGCTGTTTGTAAATTTTGGAAATCATTTACAACCGCTCTCACTTGCGCAGCTTCAATTAAATCCTTCCCTTTCAGCATACCGCCAGCTATGATTCCTATCACCAGTAGCACGATTGAAATTTCCATCAACGAGAAACCATCGTACCTGGTGGCAACAAATCGTCGTATTGTTAACTTCATTTTACATCTACCTTACGCATCTTTCGCTGAATCCACAGAAAACTTCGATTTGTCTATCTTTGCCTCACTTTCCTTAACTGCTTTTTCTGCCTCGTCGATAGTTTTAGTTGCTTCCGCAGCACTTTCATTGGACATCCTCAACTCCATTTCTTCACTAGAAACGCCTTTCTGTTTTGTGGTCGTCTCATCAGAACCAGTGTTGTTAGCTTCAGAATGCTCCGAAAAAGCTTTTTCTGTATCTGTCTCGCCTTTTGAGACAGAGGTATCACCTGAACGCTTTTCCGCCTTGACATCCTTTTCTTCTAAATCCTTCAAACCTCTATCATCAATGAGAAGCTCCTTCTTAGCCGGTTCTTCTGAACGTTTATCTTCCTTGGTGTCTTTTCCTTCTACATCATTCAAGTCTCCGTCATCAATGAGAGGTTCTCTCTTAGCTGGTTCTTCTGAACGTTTATCTTCCTTTGCGTCTTTTTCTTCCAAATCCTTCAAACCTCTATCATCAATGAGAGGTTTTCTCTTAGCCGGTTCTTCTGAACGCTTATCTTCCTTGGTGTCTTTTCCTTCCAAATCCTTCAAGTCTCTATCATCAATGAGAGGTTTTCTCTTATCCGATTCACCCGAACGTTTATCTTCCTTGGTGTCTTTTCCTTCCAAATCCTTCAAGTCTCTATCATCAATGAGAGGTTTTCTCTTATCCGATTCACCTGAACGTTTATCTTCCTTTGCGTCTTTTCCTTCTACATCATTCAAGTCTCTATCATCAATGAGGTTTTCTCCTTTGGTTAAAATACTCGAATTTTCACCATCTCTAAGGCCATCTCTATCCCTTTTGCTAAGAGACTTTTCTTGAGAGACTTTATCAGTTTTTATGAAACCTTTTTTATTGAAAGTTTCTTTAAGCTCTTCCTGGGAACTATCATTCAATTTATCCAAATTTTCTATTTCTTGATCCATTTCGTGTTTGATATTTTGAACTGATTCATTTTGTGGTGTGGTTTTCAATGGATAATCTTGTTCTTTGTTTTCAACTAAGGGCTCGTTTACGCCTGGCTCTTTTGTTCTCTGTAGTTCCTGTTTTTGCAGCTTTCGTTGCTGTGCCTTTGTATCAGTTACAGTTTTATTCAGTTTCTTAACCTGTTCTGCTAAATCTGCTTGCTGTTTTTCCAAAGAATTTATTTTTGTAATAGCGTTTTTCAGCTGTTCTTCCTTGTCTTTTTCTGAAGTTATAAAATTTTGAGTATCCAACATTGCATTATTGGCTATTTGTTTTAAATTTTGCCCTTCTTGAGCCAGTTGTAGTGCAATCTTTGTATGCTGAACTTCTAACTCCCCTATTCTTTTTTTCGCATCTAAAATTTTTTCGGCTATATCTTCAACCTCAGCGCAATTTATCCCTGTAAATTCCGACAGAAAAAAACCACACAACAAAAACTTTATAACTCTCATAAATGCTCCCCAGCAAAAACTTCTTTTACATATCCAGAATATCATAAGAAACAATTTATACCAAACAATATTTTCGCCGCTAGACTGGCATACCATCTCAAGATTACCCATAAATAATTTAAAATTAGGACAAAATCTTCGTCTTTAATTAAATTTAGTTCCTATAATTTATAGAATTTCCTCATCATCTTCTAGCAAAACTTCGGAAACTTTAGATGCCATTTACGTGGCGTTAAACATTGTTTCTTTTACGCAAGCAAATTGATAGTAATGTTTGTTAACCTCTAGCTTCTCACAGGTATTACCTATGTTATGCATTATCGACAAAATCTTAGCGATTGCGCTTGAAGTAACAATATCACATATGCACATCATAATTTTTTTAACTTATAACGGATTAAAAGCTCGTACTTTCTTCGTATCTTATCCAAGATAATCAAGAGTTTTCATCTATTATGGGCGTCTTACAAAGAGGTATAGCCATCGCTAGCGGAAAGGAATTACCAGCAGATATATGCAATCAAGATAATTTTGATTGCATATTACTTGGCAGCAAAATACCGTTCTTTATACTGTTGTGCTTTCATTACCGCATTTGGCGTTGGAATGCGTACTTTGCTCGTTATTGTGACCTTTTGATTTTGCACCACGCGCCCCAATATCGGCGCAAGCCTTTCTGATGGCTTGCGATACAACTTTTCTTGAGGTTTTGCTTTGAGCTTTTGTTCAAATGTTAGGTATCCCAGAAACGAACCTGTAACAAAAAACAGCAAACTGCAACAAACTAAACTGAAAGCCAAAAACCATTTTTTCATATCAGCGTCTCACACATGGAGTCCGATTTTTCTCACAATCTCATGCGCCCACTTCGATATACTTCCAGCTCCTGCAAACAGAATTATATCATCCGGAGAGAATGTTATGCCTTGCAATATACCTTGCACTTCCAGTGCATCATTTGCAAATAAGACATCTTTTCCTTGTGACTTCAGATTTTTAAACAAATCATCCGCAGTAATCGGCGCTGTCTCTATATCATCCGCTTTGTATACCGGCGTTATCACAATTTTATCTGCCAAGTTAAAACAGTGACAAAATTCGTCAAATAAAGTATTTAGGCGCGTAAACCTGTGAGGTTGGTGAATTATGACAACTTTCCCGCTACTCATTTGCTTTGCTGAATTTAACAGTGACTTTATTTCGGTTGGATGGTGAGCATAATCGTCTATGACAAGAGCAGAACCAATAGTACCAACTTTCGTAAACCGCCGATTAACGCCAGTAAATGAGGCTAAAGTTGCTTTTACTATGCTTATATCAATTCCAAGTTCATCCGCCATAGCAATTGCAGACAGAGCATTTTTGATATTATGGTCGCCCAAAAGCGGAATTGATATATTTTCAATAATTTCGCCATTATGATTTACATCAAATATTGCTCCATTCTCGCTTTTTCTGATATTCACAGCTTTGAACATTGAATTTTGATCTATCGAATAAGTAACGATCTTGCGATCGTTCATATCTTTAACAATATCAGCAACATTTGGATCATCTATGCAAACAATTCCAGCTCCATAAAATGGAAGATTATTTAGGAAAGTCCTAAATGCGCTTTTCAAATTTTCGAAGTTGCCGTAATGAGCGATATGCTCTTTGTCTATATTCGTGATTATCCCAATCGTTGGGAAAAACTGCGTAAAACTCCCATCAGACTCATCAGATTCTATGACAGCCCAATCACCAGTTCCCAACTTCGCATTGGTGTTGTATGAATGAATTATCCCGCCATTGACGACTGTTGGATGAAAGGATGCCATTTCCAAAATCGAAGCACAAAGCGATGTTACCGTGGTTTTTCCATGCGAACCAGAAACAACAACTGATTTTTTAAATCTGACTATTTGCGATAGCATTTCAGCTCGTGTCAAACATGGAATTTTCAATTCGCGAGCTCGTTGTAATTCGGGGTTATTTTGCTTTATTGCAGAAGAATAAACAACAACATTAGCATTTGCAACATTTTCAGCATCGTGTCCAATAAACGCTTTTATTCCGAGACGCTCTAATCGTTCAATGTTTTGGGAATGCACCTTGTCGCTCCCTTGGACAACATAACCAAGCGAATGCATGATTTCAGCAATCCCGCTCATGCCGATACCACCAATTCCGACAAAGTGTATTATCTCACTGCCATTACTAATCGCGAACATAACTTCACCTCTGCTCTAACGCGTTTATTGTATCGTTTTTTCGATATAATCCGCAAACTTTTTAACCGGAGCACAAATTCTTAATAACTTCAGATTTTCAGATATTTTTTGCATTTTGGGAGGAATGTTTATTAACGTTTCGACTAACTTAGTCTTGGTTAATTCTTTTTCTTGAATAACCACGCAAGCTTTATGATTTTCCAAGAACTTTGCATTCTCAAGTTGGTCGCCATTTATCGAATTGCCATAAGGTATTAGAATTGCCGGTTTCTGAAATCCTATGATTTCAAAAATACTGGATGCACCAGACCTCGAAATAACTATATCGGATTGTTGGTATAGTTCATCAATATTATCGAAAAACTCTTGAACAACGCTATCAATTCCGGCAAGAGAATACGCCTGCTTTATTCTTGCTATATCCTGTTTTCTTCCTTGATGAAAAACTTTGACAATTCTTGTTTTTGAAAATTCACAGATAGCATCAACAACAACTTCCGAAAATACTTTTGCCCCCTGACTTCCGCCAAAAATTAGTATGGTAAATACGTCATTTTCAGGTTTTTCAACGGTATCATACGACGCCTCAAACCTTGTTGGATTGCCGACACATTTCGATTTTTCGCCAAAAGATAATCCTGTTGTTTTGGGAAATGACGTCGCAATCATTGTCGCTTTTCGTGATAACAAATCATTTGCTTTGCCGATGACTGCGTTTTGCTCATGTATCACTGTTTTTATGCCAAGAATTTGCGCCGTTAAAACAAAAGGCACAGACGGATATCCTCCAAATCCAATGACAATCTTAGGCTTCAAACAAATAATTTTAAAAAAATATTTAAATATATTAAATATAAGGCTTAAATAAAGTCTTAGACGAGATGAAGTGGAAATATTTTGAGTTATAGCATTTCCCGCATATCGTCCAAGATATTTTACTCCACGCTTATCCGTTGCAAATACAATCCCATATCCCCGTTTTGTCAGTTCATCAGCCAAACACACAGCTGGAAACACATGTCCTCCGGTTCCTCCAGAGGCTATTACTATCAAATTGTCCAATGTAACTTCTGTGAATAAAAATTCACCTACAGTGTAGCACACTGAGGCATATAACCTACAAAATAGGCCATTACCTCGCTATCTTTAGACTAAAGGAGCAATCATGGGTTCTATCATCTATACTGATGCATTTAAGGGGTGCAAAATCAATCAGTAACATTTGTATGTCAATATGCAAAACTATCAGAAATGCTATAATTGAATGCAAGTTGATATCATTGCAAAAACTAATGGAAACGGATACTTTGGTACTACACAGAAACATTTGGGGAAAGTTATACAAAATCGAAGGTAATGCCATAAAGCAAAATCAAGGAACGAATTTCGTTGATATTTTTCATATAGGTTCAACGGCTATTTCCGACATATATGCAAAGCCTAAGATTGATATGGCCATGATAGTCAAAGATTTGGAGCAATCTAAAAAACTGGAAGCGTTGAATTATCAATATAAAGGATGTTTGAATATTCCATTTCGGTATTTTTATTCAAAAAAAACAGACAAGCTTTGTGCGCATTTGCATGTTTTATTGTCGGGCGATCCTGAACTAGATGGTTTTTTGCTGTTTAGAGATTATCTGAATACCCATGAAGATGTTCGAAAAGAATATTCTGAATTAAAACTGAAGATACAAAAATTGCTGGAGACTGCGGAAAATGAGCATTTTTTGAATGAATACACGCTTGCAAAGAACGATTTTATAACATCTGTGCTTAGAAAAGCTGGTTTTAAAGGCTATTGCATGCGATTAGTTTCTCATTACACAGAGCAAAATTATGAAAAAAGTGTGTTTCCACAATTCAACAAAGATGATATACGAGTTATTTTTTATAAAGGAGCCGACATAATTGGATACGCGAACGCTGATATAAAATCTAAACAAATCAATTTTTTCGAAGTATCGGAAAATGCTGAGTATTTTAGAAACAGATTTACGGCATATTTAACGAGTTTGTGATGATAGAAAGATTTATTGCATTAAGGTACCTCAAGTCCGGGAGGAACTCTGGATTTGCATACGTAGTTACATGGTTTTCATTCATAGGCATTGCCCTTGGAGTCGCAACACTCATAATCGTAACTTCAGTTATGAATGGTTTTAGAACTGAGCTGTTGGATAAAATTGTCGGGATGAAAGGGCATATAGTAGTGTCCGATGTTGAACATAAAGGCATATCCGATTATGACAATATTTCCAGCCAACTAAGAAAAGTTGACGACCGTATATCAAAAGTCATACCCCAAATAGAGCAACAAGGAATAGTTGTTGCAAACGGGCAAACCAGAGGTGTGTTGGTGCAGGCTTTGTCTCAACAATCATTGCATCGCAAAAACCTCATTTCAGAGCATATAAAAGCTGGCAAAATTTCCGATTTTAAAAATCAATCGATTTTTGTAGGGCGCAGAATGGCTGAAATCCTGGGGTTAAAAATAGGAGACGCCGTTGAACTTATGATCCCAGACAGTGAAATATCGACGATAGGGGCAACTGTTAAAGGCGAAACATACACTGTTGCAGGAATTTTCGAAGTTGGAATGAATGAATATGATAAGAATATTATTTTGATGCCGCTAGCTGAAGCGCAAGATTTTTGTGAAATACCAGGAATGGTGTCGCAAATTGAAATATTTATTGACAATGTTGATAATTCACAAGAGATAGCGCGAAAGATAGCACAAGTGCTCGGAAGTAGATATATGGTACTGGATTGGAAACATTCCGATTCTAGCATTTTTCACGCGGTTGAAGTTGAAAAAAACGTCATGACGCTGATTTTGAGCATAATAATACTTGTTGCAGTGTTTAATATAATATCGGGATTAACAATGTTAACAAGCAGTAAAACAAAAGATATAGCAATATTACGCACTATGGGAATGACAAAAAAGTCAATTTTAAAAATATTTTTCACTATAGGCTCGTCAATTGGCATATTAGGCACAGCAACTGGAATATCTATTGGTTTAATTGTTTCATTAAACATCGATAGAATAAAACAATTTCTGGAAAGATTTTCTGACAGCGAATTGTTTAGCGAAGAAATATATTTCTTGACACAAATACCGTCGAAAATCGACTGGATGGAGGTATCTTGCATCTCCATATTTGCGATAATATTGTGTTTACTTGCAACAATATACCCTGCGCGAAAAGCAGCGAAACTCGACCCGGTTGAGGCGTTGCGGGCATGATAAACGAAATAGCAGTTTGCCTTTCGTTTATAAGCAACGATTACTTATTGATGTTAGTTGCAGTCCTGTTTTATATTTTCTCAAAACGTTCCGAACATGCAAATTTAGTCATTCTTCTCTTGTTTGCGATGGTGTATAAGGCGCTTTTGAAAGAAACACTACAAATGCCTGCTCCAGTGACGTCGCCAACGACGTATGGATTTCCAAGTGGACATATCAATTTCGCCACAATATTTTTCGGATGTTTTATGATAACGTATAGAACAAAGCTGTTATATTGGATGTGTCCAATAGCACTTGCTCTAGCATCGATTAGCACAATTTATCTTGGATACCACGATATATATGATGTTATTCTCACTCCGATATTGCCGATTTGTGTGTTGGTTATATATAACATACACTTAAAAAAAGTCGATTTAAGCAATTTTACACTTATATTTATCATAATTTCTTCATTATGTTATCTAGTTTCGTTCTTTGCCTTGGACAAAATACCGATAGATGTTGTCATAGGTTCGTATGGAATTCTAGGATTTGGAGTGGCTATACTCGTGCTAAGCTATCAACTTAGAATGTTAATGCTGTGCATGATAATATCCCTGTTCTTTTTCGCATTGTCAGGCGAACTGATCAATTTTAGCAAAAATTGCATATGGCTACTTGCTTTTGGCTCAATACCGTTCATTTCAAAAATAATTGCAATAATACGCCAAAAGTTTAGTTTATAAATTTTTGCACTTTTTCAACTGCCTCACTATCAGGACATTCATCTACTTCCTGCCCAGAAATATATATTTTGGCAACACCCTTTTTAAATCCGAAAATTCCAATATCTGCATTTTTAGCCTCGCCAATGCCATTAACCACGCATCCCAAAACTGATATTTTTAAGTTGCGATGAATAGAATTACAATATTTTTCCAAAGATGTAGATATCCCTATAACATCTATTAAGGTTCTTGCACAAGTTGGACAAGAGACGATGTTCACAGAATTTTTCAACACCCCTAAAGATTTCAGAATTTGCCTACCGACCAAAACTTCATCTGATATATCAGATGATAATGAAACCCTAATGGTATCCCCAATTCCATCAATTAACAGTGAACCTATGCCTATTGCTGATTTTATGCTCCCGGGAAAAAATGTACCGGCTTCGGTTATCCCAACATGCAAGGGATAATCAATTTCTTTACTAAGTTTTCGATAGGACATTATCGACGTCCTAACATCGGAAGATTTAACGCTTACTTTAAAGTTGTAAAAATCAAGATCCTCAAGTTTATGGCAGTTCACAATTGCGCTTTCGACTATTGCATCAACAGAAGGTTCTCCATACTTATCCAATATATTCTTTTCTAACGAACCAGAATTTATGCCTATTCTAATTGCGGCCTCATAATATTTTGCAGCCTTGACGATTTCCTTAATGCCTTCAAATGGTGTATTGCCTGGATTTATCCGAACACATGCAGCTCCAGCTTCAATGGCTTCGACAGCGCGCTTATAATTGAAGTGTATATCTGCGATCACCGGAATAGGAGAATATTTGACTATTTCTTGGAGAGCAATAGTGGATTGGGCTGTTGGGCAGGACACTCTCACCAAATCGCATCCCAAAGCACTAACTTTTTCGATTTGCGCAAGCGTGGATACGATATCTTCGGTATTGCTGTTTGTCATTGTCTGAACGAGGACTCTTTCCCCTCCCCCAATTTTTAAATCACCAACAGATATTTGCTTTTTAGATGCCATAAATGCCCTGTTTCCTTAGTTAAAAATTTGTATTAAGACAATCTCGCAATTTCATTCAATTCACTGAGTTTTAAACTAGCCCCCCCAATCAGCACACCATCGACTAACTCAACAGATAAAATTTCTTTTGCATTCGATACATTGACACTCCCCCCATACAGAGTTTTCACTCCAAAATAAGTGTTCTTTATTTTAGACAATGTTTCAGATATATCCTTCAAGGATGGAACCTTTCCGGTTCCTATGGCAGAAAGCGGTTCATACGCTATGCACACTTTGTCTAGATTTGTTTTCAAAAACTCCTTTGTTTGATTATCCACAAGTGCCGGATAACTTTCGTCAATACAAATAATTGCTGTCATCCCGGTCTTAACGACATTCTGCAATTTTGCAAAAACATTTTGCTGGTTATCAAAATTTGATGTTTGTCGCCGTTCGCTATGTCCTATAATGACGTATTTGCAACCAACTTGTGAAAGCATCTCCGCCGAAATTTCACCAGTATGTGCTCCAAAATCTGCATATACGGAGCAATCTTGAGCCGCAATCTGCATAGTTGGATTCTTCAAATGAGCATATGCAATAAAAACACTTGGAATTCCCAAGATAACTCGTGCATCTAGAGTTTGAGAAAATTCATCAACCAAAGATAAATTTCCATTCATTTTCCAATTTCCGACAATCAATTTATTAATCATAAAGCCCTTTTGAAATGCTCATATTCATCATTGTATAGCCCTTTTCGTCCCGAGTTACAATCAATTTCAACAGCTTGCCCATACAAATAAGGTTTCAGGCTTGAGAACAAACGTTTCGAAAAATCCTCCAAAATCTCTTTTGAAATTTCTATTTCTTTATCAAAAATTTTACATTCTTCGCTTGCCATCAAGTTCCAGATTTTAATGTTTCTAATTGGTTTTATATCCTCCCCAAATCCGTAATTTTCTGCAATCAAACAGAGAGAAAGAACAGATGAGCATCCATCATAGATAATTTCTTTAGCCGAATGGCTAGCCGAATAACGGAAACAGACCAGGGTAGAATACTCGCCATTGTCAACAATCCTATCTGCTTTGCCAGAAAGAGAGATACAAATCTCAGGAAGTTCAATCTTTCCATAAATATCATTGTATGAACGACGGACATCAAAACTGTTTTTTTTCAAAATATCCATCAGTTGCAATGCCTTATAGTATGCAAATGAGTCCAATTTTTTTAAAGACTCAAGAAATGATTCAACACCTAGATTCTTAAAATGATGCTTTACCATTTGTCTCAGAAGTTTCTTAATTTCTTGTCGTTTGGGGGCAAACGCTTCCGGATGCACTCCCAAAATATTCCTAGCAAAAAAAGCATGTGGATCTCGAGCCAGCAACTCAACACCCCAAACATCAAGCTCTTTTGGCAACTTAAATATCAGAGGCTCTTGTATGTTTTTACATTGTTTCACTTCTTGTTTTGGATGCAAAAAATCTAACGTAATTCCATATTTTTCTGCAATTGTTTCAAATTTGGTCAATATAGAGCTTTTTTTGTTATTTCGACCTTCAGATTTAAGAGCTCTTAGAAGATAAATTTTTTGACTCACTTTAATTCCATAATAGAATAAGTTCTCCATAAAACTTGCATCTCGGAACAAACCTAATTTCTTTCGCAAAGTGTAATGCAACCAAAAGTAGCCGGCGTCCCTAGGCTTCCACATATTTTCGTTCAATTCAGTGTATATCGTCCACTCATTTCGAGGAATTTTATAAATTTCTGCCGGAGTTACCAACAAAACCTTATATGATGCATTAATATCATTCGTTATATCATCTGCAACAATGTCAGAAAGCTCTTTGGCAAGTCTCATTAATTCATCTTTTGAGCAATTGTTAAAATTTTTATTCACATTATCTATAACCTCCTGTGATGGGACACTGCGTCCACAATGCGAAATATACTTTATTGCTTCAGCATCAAATCTCATACTCAAATATCTGGAAAAATCTTGATTTGAAGAAATAATTGATATTCTCTCGCCACCAGATTCTTCGATAATTTTTATCACGAGATCTATCTCATCATAGATATTTTTGTTTTCACATATAGAAACTTTGCGAAATAAATCGAAATCATGTTGAACTGGATTTGAAATTATTGGTTTATGCCATTGAGAAACTTCAACATCAGCGAGATTACGTTCCTTCAAAATTTCCTTCCAGTATTTTGTTACAATCAACAAAAATTGTGTACGTTGCTTCCAATGTTCTGGAAAGAAATTTAAAAACTCACGCGATAGCTCAGAAAGATCAACGCTCATATAGTTCAGTTCATCTATGACGTTTGCTAAATCTTTTGCCAAACGAACAGTTTCAACAATATCAGCACTTACACAATACTTTGCGACTAACTGAGATAGGATAGCAATACGCTCAATTTTGCTAATTCTATTCAAAGACATCGAGTATTATGCTAGGCGACTGCGCTTCAAAAAAAACTTTATATACGGCCTCACAAATAGGTAACTCAAGCCCCTTTTGATGAGCTAGTTCGACCACCTGAGAAAGTGTGTCATACCCTTCACAAGTCGCATTCTGCACAAGCTCACCAATAGATTTTCCTTTTGCACATTCCATGCCAAGCAAAGTATTTCGTGAATTTGAGCTTGAAGCTGTCATTATCAAATCGCCTAATCCACAGAAACCGTAAAACGTCTCCTTCTTTGCTCCAAGGGACATACCGAGGCGTTCCATCTCAGCAATTCCCATAGTAAGTAACGCCGCATGAGTATTTTCCCCCAAACCTAGTCCGTATGCTATCCCTGAAGCGATTGCTATAACATTTTTCATAGCTCCTGAAATTTGCGCGCCAATCATATCGTCAATTGGCTTTAGTTTGAATGTCTTCGTTGAGAGCTCGGCCGCAAATATGTGTGATACACTCATACTTTGGAATGCTATATCTGCAACGGAGGGCTTATCCATTGCTAATTCTACTGCAAAATTAGGGCCAGCAAGGTATCCAACCTTAGACTCAGTAAGCGTTCTCTGAAATAAATCACAAATGAATGATGAATCTGGCAATAATCCCTTTGAACATATTATTACAGGAGTTCCGTTTATCAACGATTTGAGACGCTCGAGTATATCAGGAGTAGGCTTTATTGGCAAAGTCCAAAATAAGTAATCATAGTGATGCATACCTAAATTAGCGGTCACATCTAATGCAATTTCTTCAGGTATTTCAAAATTTTTAAAAAATTCATTGATCCTGGTTTGCTGCATCGAAGCCACGTGTTCCTCAAAGCAGGAAAATAGAGTTATGGAAAAATCACGATGATAAGCAAAAGCCAAAGCAGTTCCAAAGGCTCCAGCACCTAATATACCGATCGATTTGTGCTTATTTGTTAACATAACGTATTCACTGCGAGACCAGCTTTGCTCCATCGTAATCGATGATATTATGAAAATTAACCAACATCAAGTATTTCCTATACCTAGCTTTTCATTGCACGTTAACTTTTTTTTTACATTTTTTTCATAGACTCAAGTCATTAAGTTGGATGGATATTGGGAAAATGTCAAAAAAAGGAATACTGTCACTACTCGCGACCATCGTGATAATTGGTGCTTGTGTCGCAATATTGAAAAAAGAGCAAGCGAATACAAATGATGCAAAGCCTGTTTCGGAAGCCATTATTGAAAAGGATATAAACGGAAAAAATAAGCAAAAAGTTAAAGCGAGCGAATTGCACAAGGATATATTGAGGCAAATTGCTTCGGGAACAGAAACTGTTTGTGAAATTTCGCCAAGTGATGCTGAAAAAGAACTAGAGAAAAGAGCTGGAATTGACCTGGAAATGGATCAAAAACCAGCGGATATAAAGAAATTGCCTTTTGAAATAGTCAAACTTATCGCCCGTTCTCCTGCTACGATTGCGGGTATACAACCTAAAAAAGCGACAAATGAGCTCGTTAGAAGATATCTGTCTATAGATTTAACCGATCCCGATGATGTAAATTCGGCGATCCTCCTTGAAGTATTGCAACACAGAGGAGAAAAGAAAGCCATCGAAGATTGGGCAAAAAATGAAGATGCTGAAGCTGTTGAGGCATTCCTGAAAGAAGAAGCCGACAAAGATCCGTCTTCTGTGGCAAATTTTGCACTAGGTTTGAAAAAACTGGATAACGAACACGACATTGCGATGAATTACATGGATCGATATGCTAATCATGCGCATGGTGATGCATTTGATAATCCAGATGAAAAGAAGGCATACAAGGACCTTATAGAAGCGGTAAAAAAGTTAAAGTAAAACATTAATTTAAAAAAAATTACCCCTAAGTTTGATAAACTTGGGGGATATTTATCTTTTAACAATGCCCAGCGCACAAAATCATTCTGCATACATATGATCGAATATCGATTGATCTTTTTCTATTTCAATTCCCCTCTTAAGCACTTCTTTCACCTGCTTTGTCAAAATCTCTAATGTTGCCAAATACTCCTTCCATTCTTTCGCTTTTTTTTGTATAAAATCTTTCTGAAATAACAGCGTTCTTTTTGCTCCATTCAGAAGCGGAGTGACATTCCTCGCAACTTGGTCTGACTTTGTCGAGTTATCTAAATCGTCGAGTAATTTCTGCATTGAGTAAATAGCATTTTCAAACCTTCGATTAAACGTAGGACCATTCATATCTTTACCTGTTCGTTCAAGCCTTTCTAAAATAGTCTGCATCAAATGGAAAAAATAATAACTTGGAATATTTGGCTTATCTTCAAATCTCGTTTTGACTGCATCAACAAATGCGGATTTTACCATCGCCTTTGTATTTTCATTATAATATTTAACCATCGGTTCAATTTTTCCATATATTTCTTCGGCATCAATTGACATGAGAGGACGCGTGTTATACATGTTTTTCAAGGTCTCTATTATGCCTGAATCATCCCCAGTTATAGTATCAAGACAACGTAATAAAACTATCGTGTCGTATATGTGTGGCGTAATATCCTCATACCCTTTCAAAATATCACCGAGATCTATTATTGTCTTTTCAACCACATCTGGAGACTGCGCCATGACATCTTGGAACGCTATTTTCCTTTCAAAAATGGAACTCGATATACATGCAATAGCTGATTTGTCTTTGTTGGGATGTCGAGTTAATACGTCAGGATAAGCATAAAAAATTTCCTGTAATTCATCTCTAACTCCATCGATAATGCTGAAATTTTTGTCAATTATCTTCGGAAGAACCTCTGCCGTTTCACTATTTTGCGTTTCATTCTCTCTCAAAAATTTAGCAAATTGTTGCAACATTTCTGCATTTTTATCTTCAATTCGTTTGGTATCTCCTTTTCGTTGTGAAATATCAGTATTCACTAAATCATGCCCATAAGAAGCTGATATGACGGCAGATTTACCAAAAGCAAAACATAAGCAAATAATAAGTTTTTGAGCAGCATGAACACGCATAAACCAAAATTCTTTCAATAAAGCTTATATCCCTGTATAAATACTACTGTCATTTCGTTAATGAACAGTTAATTCCTCTTACTTAGCTTTTCTTTTGCTCTTTGTTTTATGCTGATTTGGATGAACCATTATCTCATCTTCAGATAGTAAACACTCATCATTATCCTTATAAAGAGCATCAAGCATTTTATTAAAGTTCGATATGACTATTTCGTTATCAGCATGCACAACTTCCTCAAGCATTTCAGACTTACTGATCTGAGCAGTCAAACTCTTTTTAGACAATAGTTCTTTGTCTTTTTGAGCAGATATCTTATAGTTATCAAAATATTTATCCATTAGCTGTCCAGCGTATAAATCTCTTGCTTTTGCGCTCTCTCCTCCCATCACCACAATAAAAAGTCTCCTAGATTTGCCTGCCTTATCATAACGACTTGCAGACACCACAAGGTTAAATCCTGATGCACATATGTAACCTGTTTTTGCAAAGTCTGCCCCTTTATACCATTGAAGAATTTTGCAGTGAGTTGTATATTTCTTCTTTCCGTATGTAAACTTTTTAAGAGACAAATAGTGCCGATATTGAGAAAAATCTCGAAAAAGTGCCATACCGAGTTTTGCCATATCTTCAGCTGTGCTTGTTTGTTTCGCATCTGGAAGCCCAGATGAATTTTCGAAATGTGTATTTAACATCCCAAGCATGCGACTTTTCTTATTCATCAAATTGCAAAAGCCCCTCACACTTCCAGCAAGCCCTTCTGCAACAACAACTGCAACATCATTAGCGGATTTTACGAATAAAGCCTTTATTGCATCAGAAACCGAAATCTTAGCCCCTACTTTTAATCCAAGTTTGCTCGGGGCTTGCGCTGTAGCATATTTAGAAACTCGAAACTTTGTATTTAAACTAACTTTCCTGTTTTTGAGAGCATCAAATAAAAGATATACCGTCATCATTTTTGTTAAGGATGCTGGATATCTCTTCTCTTTCGATCTATCACTATACAAAATTTTTTGACCATTCGTATAATCTATCACTATTGCTGCTTTTTTTTCGCTCTGTTTATTATCAACTGTTTGAGCAACTATGTTTAGTTGGCTCGCATTTTGTATAACCAAAAAACAAATTAAAATTTTAAAAAACAAATTCATTAAACGCAAAAAAAATGCTACAAAAGAGTATTATGTATTTTTCATTGTATCATAGCTCCCCATTGTTACCTAAGCAATTCTTATATATTCGAGAAAATTATTTGAAAAAACTTTATCCCCTATATAAGCTCATAACATATGAGACAAAGACTAGTTTAACTTAGTTCATTTTGCCTAACTCACTCCAACTTTTGTTTCATATGTGATGAACTTATACAATACTCAATTCTTGCATTTTCTTTATAAATGTATGACAATACAAATGTGGATATTCTGGTAAATTAATATGTCTTTTTATTCAGTTGGGAAAAATGAAATACGTAATCTTCGTGAAAAAGAAACACATATAAAAGATGAATTGAAGATTCTGACCAGTAATTCAAGTTCGAATGTGCTTAGTTTTAAGGCTATTGCCCTTAATAATGAACTTGAAAAGTTACATAATAGATTAAAAGTATTAACCTTTGGCAATAATAATGATGGCAATGACATCGCATAGATGAGCAGATACTGAGCGTTAGATAGTTTCAACTGCAGTTCAATTGCCAAATAAAATGTATTTGGGGTAATCAAAAAATTACACATATACAGTATTTTATATATGTGTAATTTATGTAATGAGTATTTATGGATATAAATTTAGTGGCTACAAACTCATTTTGTCCGCGTCATTATCCAAATTATCTATAAATTTTCTTGCTGACCATTATTCATATTCTGTCCAAACTCCGTGGTTGCACTTGTTTGCGACATATGAGCCGAAATATTATTATTCAGTTGTTCATTTATGGCTGGAACAGTTATCAGAGCTGGCGCATGGTTTGTAACATCTCCGTTTTGTTCATTCGCATTTAGATTTGCAATATCCGGTACGACAATATCGAAATACCCAAATCCACCAGTTCCCAATCCTAATATCTGCCCTAGGTCTTGCGGGATATGCAAATCACCATTCACAATTTGTGCTGGGAATGGCATTATATTTGCAGGTTGGTTATGAGCCTGAACATTATTATTCGGTTGTTCATTTATGGCCGGAACAGTTATCAGAGCTGGCACATGATCTGCAACATTGATATTTTGTTGTTGCGTATTCTGTAATGTCTGATTCGCTATGTTTGGCACGATATCGTCATTTGGAGACACATTCATCCAATTAGCATTAGTGACATTGTTGTGATTTTCTGCATGTAAAGCTCCATCCTTTGGTTCAGCGCTCGTTCCGACGGAAATACAAATTATTCCGGCTAAGCACAAAGATTTTATGTTCATATTCTTCTCTAAAAACTAAGACTAATCCACAAGCAATTATATGAAAAAAATATAAAATTTTATAATTTTATTACGCTCAAAAACAACAGCTCACTAAGCAAAACGGGCAAAAAATTCTACTCCGCAGCTAGTTTTGTTCTATCCCTTATATTTGAAACCCCCCACAACAAAAAGAGGTAAATCTAAGCAGAAAGAGTTTTCCTCAACAAGATAAAATCTCGAAAAGCTAGAGATTTTTGAACCGGGGAACGTAACAAATACGCTGGATGAAATGTAGCGATTGTAGGAATGTTCAGGTAAGTGCTACGGGAACCACGAAGTCTCGAAATTGATTCTGAGGTATTTAATATAGATTTCACAGCAACGCCTCCAAGAAGCAAAAGAACCTTGGGATGCACCAGTTTCACGTGTTGTTCCACATATGGCATACAAAATGCAATTTCTTCGGCAGAAGGAGTCCGGTTTCCAGGAGGACGCCAAAAAACTATGTTAGAGATATACACTTCATCACGCCTTAATCCGACAGACGATAGCATGGCATTTAGCAATTTACCACTCTGACCAACAAATGGCTTTCCCTGCTCATCTTCGTCTTGCCCAGGGGCTTCTCCTATAATCATCACAGCAGAGTTAGGGTTGCCATCAGAAAATACTGTATGTCTCGCAGTTTTTTTTAAAGGAAAATCCAAAGCCAATACTGCTTGTTTCAGCTTATCCAATGATGAAAAATTCAACTGTTCACAAGCTTGCTTCACCTCTACTTCTTGAGTCTTGTCAGATTTTTCCGTACAATCAACCACATGGAAAACATGCTCAATCCCGAACGTCCGATACCATATGGATAACAGTCGTTCTAATTGAGTTAAGCTTGTCTTGGATGAAATTTTGCTCATGTCTTTGATTGTATCGCGTGCTCTTGCAAAAGTCAATTTATTATTGAATATCACCGGAAAATCAGATAGTGGTTACCATGAAATGCAAAGTATTTTTGCCTTTTTGCAAAATGTATATGACGAGTTAATTTTTTATCCTGACAAAGAATTTAATGAAAACTCAGCAATAATTCCGGGAATTAAAGATAACTTGATAACTAAGGCATGGCAAATTTTGACGAAATATTTTAATAAAAAAATTCCGCATTTGGATATCGTAAAAAATATTCCTATTTGTGCTGGACTTGGCGGAGGTTCCAGTGATGCAGCTTGTTTTATCAACTCTGTTTTTGATTTTTGGAAATTTTCTCAACAAGAAAAATTATCATATATCGATTTGTTTTCCTCTCTAGGGGCAGATACCCGAGTCTTCCTATTCAAATACTTCACAAATTGTCGTTTGGTGTATTTAAATGGAACAGGAGTTGATGGAGAAATTCGAGAAATTGACTTGCCAATAGGCCGCCAACATATTCTGATTATCAATGACGGCACCAAACTTTCCACGCCAAAAGTTTTTAACAACCTAAAAGAACCTTTTCGCAGAAACATTGCGGATTTTAAATACATTATGGAGCACTTTCAGTTACATAATTTCTATAATTCCCTTCAAAATTCAGCGTTAGACTTAGCACCACAATTGAGATACATTTTGCATGACTTATTAAAAATGTCTCCCATTGCTTGTGGAATTTCGGGTTCTGGAGCAACTTGTTTTGCGATAGTAAATAACTTGCCTCCCGGCTTTTTCGCACTGCCATATGCATTTAAAACTATAAGCCTATTTTAGGAAGGAGCAATGTGGTGCATTCATAACTTCACCATATCTCGTTCCTATCTACTTTTTCATCATTCCCACAAACGCTATACAGACTATGGCCGCAGTTTCTGAGCGCAGTATATTTTGAGAAAGGCAAATTGCCGTCGTCTTTTGATTTAACAACAATTTTTCTGCATCCGAAAAACCTCCTTCTGCCCCAACTATAAAACCTAGAGGATTAGCGTCTAAATCAAAATCTAACAGATATTGTGCATCTCCAATTCGTTCTATTGCAGAAAACCACGCATACTCTGCCGGTAGATTATTTACAAATTCATGCAGATGCTTTTCTTCATTTATATTAGGGATATCCATGCGCTCCGATTGCTCAGATGCAAAAATAGCAATCCGCCTTAATTTATTGATATTATTGGTGTAGTTGGTATACTCGCTCTTCAAAAGATAAAAGTCAGTTACTCCGAGTTCAGTACATTTTTCTATTACTAACTTCATATTTTCAGGTTTAATTTGACATATACCCAAAGCCAATTTTGGCGAGTTCATAAATGCTCGTGTTTGAGATATCATCCTTATGTCTATCGATGATTTCCGTATCGATTCTATCTCGCATAGCCATTCTCCATGCGTTTCATTGAATGCCAAAATTTGGGTACCTTCCCGCATTCGTAAAACGTGTACCATATGGTTACGTTGATACTCTGGCACCCAAAATCCTTCGCTATTACACTCAGGGCAATATATTCTTGGTATATGTCTGGACACCTCCTAATCGTCCTTATGCTTCAAATCATTGATAAAGAAGGAAGCAATCATAGCGAGGCATAGCGCGACTAAAACAGCTAAGAAAGCGCTTCGATACATAGTCAAATTATAAACAGGCGCTCCAGCTTCATCAACTAAACCATTTCTAACAAAATCAAGGATTTTTCCCAAAAGCGGCTGAAATAACATCCCGCTTGACATAACCAGTGCATTCGTAAACCCAGCAGATGTTCCTCCATATGCGGGCGGAACCAAATCATATGCTATCGGGAAAACCAGGTTGTTGGTGCCGGCGCAAGTCCCACCTATAAATAGCATAAGTAAGCAAACATCATAGCTAATATCATCACTGTAGATAGCAATACCAAACGCCAAAGCTATTCCTAAAGTGAACATAATTACCGTTTTCTTATAGCTATTTATTTTCTCTGCTACCCATGCGGCAACAACAGAACCAGTTGCAAAACCAATGAATATTATAATTGAAGAAATAGCCGCCTTGGTTGTGCTGACTCCATACCTGTGTTCCATAAATGGAACGACCCATAGTTCCGCAAGCGCGCTTAACGGCAAATATGTCATAGCCCCATAAAAGCCAAGTATCCACGCTCTTGGTTGCTTAGCTATTACCTTCAGCCCAGTTAAAATATGAGTTTCTTCAGCAGTCTGAACTTTTGGACTTTTTTTCATGAAGGAAAATACCATCAAGGTCAAAACGAATCCGAAAGTGGCAATGACATAAGTCGCTATTCTCCATCCAAATTTCGCAACCAAATAAGCCGTTGGAGAACTTCCTGCAATGCCACCGAGGCATCCCATACACATAGCTATTCCCATAAACATCGCATATTTACGTTTATCGAAAAATTCTGTGGCAATTTTTCCGCAACATAAAAACGCAGCCGCCGTCGAAAGACCGATCAAAAATCTAGAAATCTCCAATTGCAAGACAGAATTAGCTGAGCCAAAAATAAAAGCACCGATTGAACAAATAGCACAACTACCTAAAACTACAGTTTTTGTCCCTAATTTATCTGTAATAACCCCACAGGGAATTTGCATAGCAACATACGGTAAGTAAGCTATTGAACCTAAAAAACCGATAACAGATGAGGTTATTCCAAACTCATTCATCAAACTTTTTGCGACAACACTAGGTTCAACTCTAATGACATATGCAAATAAATAAAACATCCAGCATAACACGACAGATAAAAACGCTCCTTTTGAGCTTTTTGCGTTCATAATGCGCGATCCAAATCCAAAAAATACATCAAGGAAATTTTACAAAAATCTGTAGTAGATATGCAATGAGAATCAATCGGTTTGGTATGCGCAGATTATCAGAACATTGATGATAAGTCAACTTTATATAACTCTAGATTTGTTTATTAGCAAGATTAACAAAATATTAACCTCGTGTTGCAAATTATGAATTATTGTCATTGAGTATAGGGGGCACGGAGAATATTTTAACAAAAACTATGGTAATTACATTATTTGATATGATGTCTAGCTACGCTAAATTTATTAAATTTAACAGATGCAGTAATACTTCAAGTTTTCATATCGAACAATGTCATTTTCCTCAGGAGTATTCTTGTAATTATTTCGTGCGCACGGTAATGCTCTGTAAAAGCATCCCCCCTCCCAAATGCAACGTCTTAGCTATAGCTGCAAGCTGCCCTTCGTTCTTCACATCCAAATCCAATTGAAATTTCGCCATATCAACAGCATGTACATTCACTATAACAGCCACACAGCTAACCGCTAATTTCAATAAATCGCTCATAAAAAGCGACTAATTTCACCGACCTATAATTTCATTGTTACAAAGTCTGAAAAATAACAAGAAAGACGTACATTTACTGTTTTGGAAAAAATATAGCGCGCTTTCATGTATCTGCGCGCTATGCATATTTTATGCAGTCAACATTTTTTATGCAGCTAACATTGCCAACAGTAATAGAGCTACTATGTTTATTATCTTTATCATTGGGTTCACAGCAGGGCCTGCGGTGTCTTTGTATGGATCTCCGACAGTATCCCCAGTGACTGCCGCTTTATGAGCATCTGAGCCTTTGCCACCAAAGTTTCCGTCTTCTATATATTTCTTTGCGTTATCCCATGCGCCACCGCCTGACGTCATCGAAATAGCAACAAATAGCCCGGAAACTATCGTGCCGATTAAGGTTGCTCCCAGCGCCGAAAATGCAGCATTTTGACCAGCTATGGCATCTATCGCGAAATATACGATAATTGGCGCCAATAGCGGCAAAATCGAAGGCACTATCATCTCCTTTATTGCAGATTTAGTCAGCAAATCAACAGCGGCTTTATAGTCCGGCTGTGCTTCACCTGTCATTATGCCTTTGATTTCCTTGAATTGCCTGCGTACTTCAAGCACCACGGCTCCTCCAGCTTTGCCAACCGCCTTCATTCCGAAAGAACCAAAGAGGTATGGCAACATCGCTCCAAACAACAACCCAACCAGGACATATGGGCTTTGCAAATTAAACTCAACGTGTAGTTTCGGAAAGTAATGCACCAAATCCTCCACGTATGTGGCAAACAAAACCAGTGCAGCAAGCCCAGCTGAGCCTATGGCATATCCCTTTGTGACTGCCTTTGTCGTATTCCCAACAGCATCTAGGGCATCTGTTATTTCGCGTACCTCGCCTGGCAATTCAGACATCTCAGCTATTCCACCAGCATTATCGGTTACAGGACCATATGCATCCAGTGCGACGATTATTCCAGCAAATGCAAGCATAGTCGTTGCTGCAATCGCAATGCCGAATAATCCAGCGCAAATGTAGGCACAAATTATACCACCACAAATCACGATTGTCGGCATTGCCGTTGCTTCCATTGAAACTGCAAGACCCTGGATTATGTTTGTCGCATGTCCGGTCTGCGAGGCGCTTGCAACGCTCTTGACTGGTCGATATGAAACCGACGTGTAGAACTCAGTTACGACGACTAGTAATCCGGTCACTGCAACTCCAACCAAGCAACACTGAAGCAAACTCACCGGAGTAAAGACACCGCCTGCAAATGAAATCTCAGTATTCAATGAATCGAACATCAGGTTTGTTATGGCATATATCAAAATTACTGAAGCAATACCTGAGGCGATTAAGCCTTTGTATAGCGCCTTCATGATTTTCTTGGATGAATCGAGCTTGACAAAATAAGTCCCGATTATAGAGCCAATTATGCAAACTGCGCTTATCGCAAGAGGATATAACATCATTGTCGCTTTGAAGTCTTCAGCAAAATGTATGCTAGCCAAAACCATCGATGCCACGATTGTCACAGCGTATGTTTCGAATAAATCCGCCGCCATTCCAGCACAATCTCCAACGTTGTCTCCAACATTATCAGCTATGACTGCTGGATTTCTTGGGTCATCTTCGGGAATATTCGATTCAACTTTTCCAACTAAATCAGCTCCGACATCGGCGCCTTTCGTGAAAATACCGCCACCGAGTCGTGCAAAAATCGAAATTAATGATGCCCCGAAGCTCAGCGCTACTAGCGATTCTGTAACTACACGGATATCCAAATTCATCGATTGTAAGACGAAATAATAGCAAGAAACGCCGATAAGTCCAGCTCCGACAACGAGCATACCGGTTATTGAACCTGAATCGAATGCCACGGTGAGTGCTTTCTGGAGAGAAGTCCTCGCCGCTTCCGCTGTCCGAACGTTTGCACGAACCGATATATTCATGCCGATATATCCAGCAATTCCGGAAAGAACTGCCCCTAAAACGAAACCAACTGCGACGTATGGTGACAAAAAGACACCAAGCAATATCGTCACGACAACGCCAACCAGGGCTATCGTGGAATACTGCCTATTCAAATAGGCTTTTGCTCCAACCTGTATCGCATTGGAAACTTCAACCATCCTGTCATTCCCGCAAGGCAACTTGAAGACAGAATTAATTTTCGATATCGCAAACAAAACAGCTAGCACGCCACATGCCACGATACCAACGTCAACTAAAGGTAACATCAAATCCTCTATTTTGTTAAAAAGATAAAACCAAGCTCATTTTACAAAAAAACGAAGAAGCGAAGCAATGGCTATTTCTAGCATGGGATTGCATCGCTTCTTCACAGCAGAAACATAAGTGTTCAGGCTTTCACCTCCCTTTGATGTAGTCTAGTGTTTCTCCTAGTTCATCGCATAGATAATATTTCTTTGCCTCATCAAGAGCTAAAGCTTCCATCGCTTCTGCAATTATTTTTTTAAACTTCTTCCTAACATCTTCGGTGTTCACATTTGAGTAGAAAATCCAGGTGGGGCCACTGACCTTGTCTTCATAGTGGATGACTGAAAATTTTATTGTTGTTAAGCCTAATTTTTCTTTCTTATATCCTATACTAAAACCCACCCAGTATATCTTATCTTCATTTTGAATTTTTAGTGCTGGCCGCCCATTATTACCGAGGTCAACTGTATCTACAAAAAGTACCTCTTGATATTTGTATTGTCCATTTATTGGTTTTGCATCTGCTAATTTTGCCTTTGTAAGATCTATATATGGGGAGATCAATTTAGGGTAGATAGCTCCAAGATCGTTAACCAGCATTACAAATGGCTGATTTATTTCTAACATCGAAAACTTACCTATTTTGAAAAATTCTTTTAGCTGAGCACCTAGTGCCAACTTATATTCATAACTTCTTATATCGTGTATAGCATCTTCTATTTTTGTGTTAATGGCATCGATTGCTTTGTATTCCTCTTTTACTCGTTCCCCGACTGTCTTAAACGCTTTTTCTATATCGAATTCACTATCGAATTCCATATCGAATTCGTCATATTTTTTGTATTCCTGTTTACAAACATGTATCAAATTCCACAACACCACTGCGTTCCAGTTTGCCTTGCTATATTTCACTTTTGTAGGATCCGCGTCAAACTTAATAACTTCATTTTCTTTTTTGCCTGCAAATTCGTTCTTCTCTGTTATGCAATCCGCAATTGCCTTGCCAATAACATTACGTATCGATTCACTGTATTCAGTTTTAGTAATCCAACTACCTTTCTCTGCATCGACAATCGTATTATTGGCGATAATACGCCAGCTGAACTGATTGCTCATATTCAACACGTCTCGGTTAGTTAAGTATTCATCCTGACCAATACTGTTTTGTGTAAATGCAGATAGTGCTAATACAGCATTAACTACATAAGCCCCCCCAGAATACTTCACTTCACTTATTTTATACATTACCTTCACCTTAAAAAAATGGCCTATATAATCTCTATTTTCATGTTACCACTCTTTTTCTCAAAATTGCAAGAAATATTTGGAAACAAATCATAATAATTATTGATTTAATATCATAAGATGAAGTATAATCGCCTGGTTGAGGTTTTTAGGTATTCTGAAAGATGGAGCATATCCCGGTTCTTTTGAAGGAGACACTGGATATTCTTAAGCCTCAAGACGGAGAGAGAGTTCTGGATTGCACATTTGGAGGTGGTGGGCACAGTAGAGCTATTTTGGATTCTGCGAATTGTTATGTTTGTGCTATAGATCGGGATCCCGATGCGGAACGGAGAGCACTAGAAGTAAAACAACTATACGGAAAACGATTTGATTTCATTCATACTAACTTTTCCCAAATATCTGATTTGTTTAGAGAACAACAAAAATTCGATGCTGTTTTATTTGATTTTGGGATTTCATCATTTCAGATCGATGATGCAGAGCGAGGTTTTTCTTTTTCAAAAGACGCCATACTTGATATGAGAATGTCCAAAGATGGTATTTCTGCTTATGACGTCATTAATAAATTTTCTGAACAAGAATTAGCAGACATAATATGGACATATGGGAATGAACCGCGTTCCAGGCAAATTGCGTATAAAATCACAAAAGCTCGCAGTGTTGCACCTATCAAAACAACGCTTCAGCTGGCAAATATCGTGCGCAAAACGGCAAAATCGCCTAGCACCATAAAAAAATATTCTAAAATTGACGCGGCAACAAAAACTTTTCAAGCAATTAGAATTTTTGTAAATGATGAATTGAGAGAAATTAAAGAAGCTCTTGAAACGCTGCCGAAACTATTGAATAACGGAGCAAAAATAGTGACCATTGCATTTCATGCATTAGAAGACAGAGTAGAATCCACGTTCAAGATCTGCAGTTTTACGTGGATTTTGGTATAATGAACCCGGGGATAGGCGCAAGAAAAGCGAGGACGGAATTGAATAAGAGCATCATCTTGTCATTGTTGTTTTTGCTGTGCATTGGGCTTTGTGTCTCTCGCATGAAGTATGAAGTTGTATTTTTGAAAAATAAATTAAAAGAAATAAATATTCAACTCGACAAATGTCAAGATGACATAAAAATATACAATGCCGAGTGGAGTTTCCTAAATGATCCAAAACGATTACAGCGACTAGCATCAAAATATTTGCCACACTTACGTCCAACAGAAAACCGGCAGATCATCAATTTTGAAACTCTCATCAGGAGCGATTTTGATAAAGAGATCAGCAAAAATATCACTTCGCTTGTTGAACGAGATGTTCCTCTCCAAGGTGCGAATAGGTATGCAAGTGAAGCTTTTGGTGCATTTTTAGACAAAGCTATAAAAAAACATGAAGGAGCGATGGAAAGTGACTGAATCGTTTCTGAAAAAATTTGTCTATTCAGTGTTTAAAGGCTTTGCCTTGTGGCGAAAAGCTGGTTCTCACGCTGCAGTAATAAAAGCGCTAAGATCGCGTATTATGTTCTCAGGAGCGTGTTGCATTATCGTTTTTCTTGTAATTTTATACAGGCTAGCGGATGTGATGATAATCAGCAGGTATGGTCAAATACCACCAAAGATATTCAGTCAAGAGGAAATTATCCAAAAGGCAGATATAGTTGATAGAAATGGAGAGCTTCTTGCCACGAGCTTGATAACAGCTTCGTGCTATGCAGATCCTTCTGTTGTTATAGATATTGAAGAGACTGCAAATAAGCTCTCAAAAATCCAAGAAATGCCGAGTGCTGAAAAGATAAAGCAAAAATTAAGTGATAAAAATAAACATTTTGTTTGGATTATGAGGCATGTAACCCCAGAAATACAAGAAAAAGTAATGGATCTAGGGCTTCCTGGTATTAAATTTCAAAAAGACTATAAAAGGATATATATCCACGGTAATTTATTTTCTCACACAATCGGGTATACCGATATAGACGGCACTGGAATATGTGGTCTAGAAAGACAATTTTCAGATGAGTTAAAGCAACACGGATTGTCAGGGAAAAGACTAGTAACAACACTGGATTTACGGCTGCAATCAATAGTGTATGAAGAACTTTCAAGTGCGATAAAAAAATATTCCGCACAGGGAGGGAATGGTATTCTGATGAAATCGAACGGAGAACTGCTGGCAATCGTCTCACTGCCGGATTATAACCCAAATGATTTAAAACATGTAAATATTGAAAATATGTTTAACAGAAATACCCTAGGTGTATTTGAACAAGGTTCAATCTTGAAAATCTTAAATGTTGCTATAGCTCTGGATTCTGGATATGCTCAGCCAGGAAGTATATTTGATGCAACTGAGCCAATTAGGATTGGCAGGTTCAAAATAACTGATTTTAAGGGTAAACATCGTCCATTAACGCTCACCGAAGCATTTGTGTATTCATCAAACATAGCATCAGCAAAAATGGCTCAAATGTTTGGAGCAAAGATACAGCAAGAGTATATGAGAAAGCTTGGAATGCTCGGGGTTCCAGAAGTTGAAATTCCCGAACGTGGTCATGCTATTGTTCCGACGTATTGGAATGATACAACTTGCATGACGGTCTCTTACGGATACGGTTTAGCCTCAACCCCGCTCCAAACGTTAACCGCCGTCACATCAATAGTAAATGATGGAATAAGGGTACACCCTACTCTTATTCAACGAGCGTCTCAACATAATTCTATGGAAGAGCGAATTGTTTCACGAGAAACATCAATATTAGTGAGAGAAATGATGAGAGCCGTTGTATGTTATGGAACCGGCAAAAAAGCAGATATACCTGGGATAAGCATCATTGGAAAAACGGGAACCGCATATAAACTCAAGGGTAGAGGTTATGGTTCTGACGGCAATCGACAAAGAATAACGACATTTATTGGGGGATTTCCAAAAGATAAGCCACAATACATGCTTCTGGTATCGCTTGATGATCCCAAAGCCACTTCAGAAACATGCGGATATGCCACGGCCGGCTGGAATATAGCCCCGACTGCTCATAAAATATTCGAAAGGATAATACCAATTTTGAATGATGGAACAATACAAAAGGAATCGACGCTAAAAATTGTGAAATATCTAAAGTTAGACAAATGATATCTTGGCAGGATTTTGGCATAGTTTTATCCGCTGTATCACGTGGAGAAAAATACAAAATAGTCAATATATTAACGCAGAACCATGGAAAAGTGCACGCGCTAGCTTATAAAAACAAATCACCAACGTTTACAAATCTTGCACAAGTTAACATAGCCTACACATCACGAGAACCTGATTCCTTAGGATTTTGGAAGTTATTATCTGAAAAGCCCACTTGGATAGCCTCCATACATCTTGGAAATCACCTACTGGTATGTCAAAGTATTTGCTTTCTCCTAGACAAATTATTGCCACAAAATGCAAATGATACACAAGTGTTTAAGCTAACCAACTATGTGTCAACAAATCTTCAAAACTTTAACTCGGTAGATATATTGTTTCTTTACGTATATTTTGAACTCTACTTACTAGCAGATATTGGCTTTAACACGAATATGTGCAATCTTCCAGCAATAGATAACTGCTCTGACATACCTTCACTGCTATCCTCAATTCAATTTCGGCAAAACGCATATCAGCTCCTGCAAACATCTGCGCAAATAATCGCAAAAAACTTAACGAGCATTGAAAATTTTTACCGCTCCTCAGTCATAAAACAACTTTCTGCAATATAGCAAGAGGATTCTTTCTTAACTCGTAGTTAATCTTTGACATGTATGATATAACTCACGTCACTTGCAAAAAGATGCTAAAATGTATCCATTGCACTTAATGTTGGATCTTTATGTTGTTTTCTGTCAATGATATCAGAGCGGAATTTATAAAGTATTTTGTAGAGAATGGGCACACTCACGTTAAATCGAGCTCGCTTGTCCCAGATAATGATCCGACTTTGATGTTTACAAATGCCGGAATGGTGCAGTTTAAAGATACCTTCACCGGGAAGAAAGTTTTACCCTACAGAAGAGCGACAACAGCACAAAAATGTCTCAGAGCTGGAGGAAAACATAATGACCTAGAAAATGTCGGGTATACTGCGCGGCACCACACATTTTTCGAAATGCTGGGCAACTTTTCATTTGGGGATTATTTTAAAGCTGAAGTTATCGAATTTGCGTGGAACTTAGTTACAAAAAGACTTGGTAAACAAAAGGAAAAACTGTTGGTTACGGTGCATTCCAGCGATGAAGAGGCAGCTGGTATTTGGGAAAAAGTTTCAGGACTGGAGGATGCCAGAATTATACGCATTCCGACGAGTGATAACTTTTGGTCTATGGGTGACACCGGACCTTGCGGGCCTTGTAGCGAGATTTTCTATGACCATGGTGAAGAAATTCCTGGAGGAATGCCTGGCTCGGAAAATGAAGATGGTGATAGATTTATCGAAATCTGGAACCTCGTTTTTATGCAATTTGAAACATTGCAGGATGGTTCGCGAATAAATTTGCCGAAACCATCAATTGATACTGGTATGGGGCTTGAGAGGATTGCTGCGGTTTTGCAAGGAGTGCACAGCAATTATGATATTGATTTATTCAAAACACTTATATCTGATGTAAAAAATATAACCAGCACAGATGATGTGAAATATACATCGCACTACAACGTAATTGCTGACCATATAAGAGCCATTTCATTTATGATTTCTGATGGCATAATTCCGACAAACGAAGGTCGAGGATACGTTTTGCGAAGGATTATCAGACGGGCTCTGAGACACGGTTATATGATGGGGATGAAAGAGCCGTTTTTGCATAAGTTGGTCTCAAGCGTTAAAAATGTTATGAGCGATCACTACACTGAAATAGCAACGAATGAAAAGACAATACAGCAAGTTGTGAAAAATGAAGAAGATGGCTTTATGAAAACCATCGATAAAGGTATGTTCATTCTTCGCCAAGAGCTCGAAAAACTCGGTACTGCGACTGTATTTCCGGCAGATGTTGCGTATAAATTGTATGATACATACGGCTTTCCATTTGATTTAACTCAGGATATTTTGCGAAATGAAGGAAAACGAGTTAACGAAACAGAATTCGATAAAATAGCTTCCGAACAAAAGAAGATATCGAAAAAAGCCTGGGCGGGCACTGGGGACAGTTTCACAGACAAAGTTTGGTTTGATGTCGCAGAGAAAGTAGGGAAAGTCCAATTTATATATGGATGCGTGGAAAGAAAATCTCGAATTCTAGCTCTTGTTAAAAATTCCGAAATGGTTGGCGAATTAAAAACAGGGGATGAGGGGTATATTATCTCTGAAGTAACGCCATTTTATGCAGAAAGTGGCGGGCAAATTGGCGATATTGGCACAATACATTCAGGCAACAATATTGCTGAGGTTGTTGACACTAAAAAGATAGCGGGAGTAGTCGTTCATAAATGCAAGCTAACATCTGGAATGTTAAAGATTAAAGATGAGATAACATTGCAAATAGATGTTGCACGGAGGATTAAAACAGCTCGAAATCACACAGCAACGCACGTTTTGCAAGCGGTGTTACGCAAAGTGTTGGGGTCTCACGTCGTGCAAAAAGGTTCGTTGAACACTGATGAGAAATTGCGTTTTGATTTTTTGCATAATGAACCAATAACAAAAGAGCAAATAAATGAAATAGAGAGACAAGTTCGCGATGTGATAGATAAATCTATGCCTGTAAAAATATATGAAACAGACTACGAGAATGCCGTAAAAGGGGGAGCTTTGGCACTGTTCGGTGAAAAATATCCAGATAAAGTCAGAGTTGTTGAAATCGGCAATGGATTTTCAGTAGAACTTTGTGGAGGTGCGCATCTTGAAAATACATCACAAATCGGATGTTTCAAAATCGTTACAATTTCCTCTGTTGGCTCAGGCATAAAGCGAATTGAAGCGCTGACTGGACGAGTGCTTGCTGAGTATTATGAAGAACAGTTGAGAGAACAGGCGGAACGCATCGAGATGTTGCAATCTGACATAAAGACCTTGGAGAGGCAAGTTTCAGAGTTAAAGGCGCGCAATTTTTCAGATGAGCTGAAGTTTGAGACTGAAAATGTTGGAGACATTGAAATACGCCATACTTTCGTTGGTGATATAGAACAAAAGATGATTTTAGGTCTGATAGACAAAGCGAAAACCTCAACTGAAAAGTTCTATATGATTATTGGAAATCAAAATTCAAACACAGGAAAGATTTCCATTTGTGTGTATGCTTCGGAAAAAGCTATCGAAGCTGGAATTGATGCTAAAGCGCTGATGGAACAAGTGAAGTTAGGAGTAAAATTTGGCGGGCGTCCTGATTTTGTGCAATTTGGCGGGATTGATAAGGACATGTTTAACAAACTGGTTTCCGAAATAAAACAATGTCTGAAAAACTAAAACGTCCGGATTGGATTCGTGTCCCAGCTTCCGTTTCACGTGGTTTTGCTGAAACATTAAACGTGATTAAGGAAGCTGGAGTGCACACGGTTTGCGAAGAGGCTATGTGTCCAAATATCGGCGAGTGTTGGCGTAATAAAACTGCGACATTCCTGATAATGGGCGACATCTGCACACGAAATTGCGGGTTTTGCAACATCAAGCACGGGCGTCCAGAGCCTCTCGATGAAAATGAACCGGAGAAAGTAGCGCAGTCAGTGCACAAGCTGGGCATAAGGTATGCAGTAATAACATGCGTTACTCGCGATGATATAAAGGACGGTGGCGCTCAGCATTTTGCCGATGTAATAAAAGCAATAAGAAGCATAAATCCCGAGACGAAAATTGAAATTTTGACATCGGATTTGCGTGGAAATGTTGATGCGATAAAGACAATAGTTGATGCACAACCAGATGTGTTCGGGCACAATCTGGAAGTTGTGCGAAGCTTTCATAAGCAAGTAAAACGTCCACCTGCGGATTATGACGTGTCTCTGGATTTTCTGCGCTCGGTCAAAAAAATTGACCCAAAGATGATTACTAAAACAGGCATAATGGTCGGGGTTGGCGAAACAAAAGAGGATGTTTTTGAACTAATTGATGATGTTGTTGGTTCAAATATAGACATATTAACTATAGGGCAATACCTCCCCCCATCAACATCGCATTATCCAATAGCGCGCTATGTAACTCTGGAAGAATTCGCTGAATACGCAGAATATGGCAAATCACGTGGTATAGAGGTGATTTCAGGGGCACTTGTCAGGTCATCGTATAAAGCCCGTGAAACATATGCTCTTTTGAAAACTTCAGAAAAAAACTAACGTTACATAACGAACGATTGTCGAGCTTGATGAGCGAACGAATAAAGAATATACCAATTTTTGCTTGAATAGTGATTAGAAGAGTAATAAAGCGTTAACAACTTGGAAAGTTTGCTGAGTTAATGGCTTGTAGTTATAAAGGAGAAACAGATAATAGAACAAAATATCAGGTCTCATCGCCTAGCATAATTTTGCCAAAACAAATATCGCAGTTGTATCAGAAAGACTGACAATGAAAAATTTTTTTTCAAAAAAAATCTTTGAAATTTTTAAAGAACTCAAAGGAATTTATTTTGCTAAAAGCACTGGAACTTCACGGTTTTTCTTCTAGATTTTTTTGATAGGGACGCATAAAATATTACAAATATATAAAATTTTAAATAAAAAGTGCTTGCTTTTGGATGTTTTTTTTTGTTAAATAAAATTGTTTTGTGCACGTTAGTTATAGAAGTAATGACGTTGTGGTATTTTGGGAATATTTGTTAAGAGGTGAGATTTTGCAATTTTTAGCATATAAAAACTTATAGATTCTCAATAAATGAGACTATTTTACTCGATAACATAATAAGAAAATACCTACATGAGAGTTTTTTCTAGATTAACGCTTAGGATTTAGAGAAGGAAAAAATGAAAAAAGGAAACATTGCCTTGATGGCAACAACATTGGCTGTATCCACAGCTATAACAAACGTATCTGAAGCTTGTAATTCTAACACGCGTTGGCACGTAGGCGTCGATGTCGGTCTGGCTCAGTACAAACAAGAACGTAAGAAACCAGTGCTACCAACATATAAAGAAATACAAAAGCTACTCGATGAGTACAAAGCGAACAATATTGATAATATCAATGATATGGCTTTATGCTTTTTATATGCTCTATATTTTAGTGGTGAACATTCTTATGACAAGAGTTTGCGTCTTACCGCTGCTAATACAAATTTGGCGAATTTTAACATCACTATAAATGGAGCGGCAAACAACGGTGCTTTGAAAGTTTTGGTAGCAAATAAAATTAATGCAATCAATACTGAATTAACAGCGATGGGATTAGCGCAACTTGGTAATACTGCCACTATAATACAGACCCAATTACCAAACATACACGGTGATAATAATGGCCTAAATCAACAGAAACATGATGCAATAAATTTTTTTACAAATTTAAACAACATGAACAAGATCGCAGGATTTTCGACCCAGAATGATGGTCTTTCTTCTAAAGGAATAGATATACAAAGATTAAATCAGTATCGTATGCTTAATAACATCTGCATTAACGATCTTAACGATATTAAGAATGCTATTGCCGCTAATATGAACGAGCTCGAACAAACAGAAGACGATACAATAAAAGATGTAACACTATTGCAAAGAATTCAACAGTTCATGTCTAAGCGCAAATATGAATATGACAACTTGTTTGAGAATAACGAGCAGATAAAGTTTATACTAAATCACAATGAGTTCGATCAATGGATGAATGCTAACTGGTATGCACACAATATAAATGGTCAAGCATATGGTACGAAGCAAGAAGAGTTTGATAATAGGCTTGCTGCAATTAAAAAGAGCAACTCAGACACAGAAGCAAAGATGATATTGCCAACAGAGAAGACATCATCTGGTCGCATCACTTCTCCGGCTATCGAAGCTAACTTTGGTGTGACACGTCAATTCGGTAAGGGTATTCTTGGTGCCGAAATATTTGTTGGTGTTCACACAAAGGATTTCAAAAAGAAAAAGAGCAAGGATTTATATCCTTACACACAAAGCAGGATGCCTGTGTATGGAGCTGGTATAGTAAGAGCTGGTTTCATGCTTGGAGACAGAGCGGAAGTGTATGCCCTAGGTGGAGCTAGGTTTAATAAGCTATCTCCTATCGTCGGTGCTGGTGTGAGGCTCTATTCTGACACGAAATCCTACTTCTTCAAAGCAGAGTTTCAACAAACCTTGGGTAAGAAATATCCAAAAGGTCACACTATAAAACTTGGTTTTGGTTGGACGATATAGGATATAATCATATAAGATATAATCTCTCAGGGGACGTTCTCTCAAGAGAGAATATCTCAAGAGAGGTTGTATCGCCTTTTAAAAATAAACGCGCGCCTTAAGGGAGGGCATCCTCTCTTAAGGCGTTGTCTTCTTCTTAAGTGGTGTTTTTGGATGCACAAGGTGCTATAATGGAGTTCTAAGAGTTTCAGACTTCGGAAACCATGATTGATTTGGACACCGGATTGAGCCTATACCGGAAAATGGTACAGGCTCGGCTGTTTGAGGAAAAAGCAGCAGAGTTATATACTCTCGGTCATATTTTCGGATTTTGTCATTTATATATTGGACAAGAGGCTGTTATTGTTGGCATTGCTCACAATATGCAAAAAAACGACAGCTGTATAACCAGTTACCGTGATCATGCGCATATGATAACTTTAGGAGTGCCCCCAGAGGAGGTGATGGCGGAGCTTTGCGGAAAGGCGACTGGATGCTCCAAAGGAAAAGGTGGCTCGATGCATATGTATAGCCGCGCGCATAATTTCTTCGGCGGAAATGGTATCGTTGGTGCTCAGGTTCCACTTGGAACTGGGCTTGCTTTTGCGCATAAATATAAAAAAGATAATGGAATTTCAGTGACTTTCTTTGGAGATGGAGCAGCAAATCAGGGGCAAGTATATGAAGCATTTAATATGGCATCGCTTTGGAAATTGCCTGTTCTATACGTCCTTGAAAATAATCACTACGCTATGGGAACTGCTGCTAAACGTGCGGTTTCTGGACAAAGCTTGAAAACACGTGGCGATGCATTTGGAATACCGACGATATCAGTTGACGGCATGGATATTCTTGATGTTATAGAAAAGTCAAGAGATGCTATAGATAAAGTGCGCACGACATCTACACCGATAATTCTGCATGTGGATACTTATCGTTACCGTGGACACTCGATGTCTGACCCGGCGACTTATCGAACGCGCGAGGAAGTCGAGAATGTGAAAAAAACGCGTGATCCGATAATAAGGTTTAAGAATAACCTACTAGAAAATTTTGATATAGATATATCTAAACTTGACGATATTGAAGAAGAAGTGGCTGGCGTTATAGAAAATGCAGCGCAAAATGCGATAAATGCACCATATCCCGACGCTTCGGAGTTAGAAACGGATGTGATTTTATGAGCAAAATACCAGTAAGATTAGCACTAAGAGACGCTATGGCTGAGGAAATGCATCGCGACCCCAATGTGTTTTTGATGGGCGAGGAAGTTGCATATTACAATGGAGCCTATAAGGTCAGCCAAGATTTGTTAGCCGAATTTGGGAACGAGCGGGTTCTTGACACACCTATAACTGAGGCTGGATTTGCTGGCATTGGTGTTGGTGCTGCGATGATGGGATTACGTCCGATAATCGAGTTTATGACATTTAATTTTTCAATGCAGGCAATAGACCACATCATAAATTCAGCTGCAAAAACGTTGTATATGTCGGGTGGGCAAATCAATTGTCCGATAGTTTTCAGAGGTTCAAACAGCGTGCCTCGCAAAGTCGCGGCACAGCATTCTCAATGTTTTGCAAGCTGGTATGCACATTGCCCTGGACTCAAGGTCGTTGCTCCGCACACCTCATATGAAGCCAAAGCGTTGCTGAAATCGGCAATTCGGGACGACAATCCGGTCATCTTTTTGGAACATGAGATTTTGTATGGCAAGAGTTTCGAAATGCCTGATGGTGATATTGAACCAATGCCACTGGATAAGGCAATTGTCGTGCGTGAAGGCTCAGACATAACCATAACTGCTTTTTCAATATCGGTCGAATATGCGTTGGAAGCGGCTCAAATTTTACAAGAAAAACACGGTATTTCAGCTGAAGTGATAAATTTAGTCAGCCTGCGTCCGCTGGATAAAGAAACTATTATTCGGTCGGTAAAGAAGACGAACAGGATCATCAATATCGAAGAAGGCTGGATGTCCTGCGGTATTGGCTCAGAAATCACATCTTTGGTTGTCGAAAATGCCTTTGATTACCTTGACCACGAACCTATGCGTATATCTACTGCAGATGTTCCAGAGCCCTACTCGCCAGCGCTTGAGGAGTTGGCTGTGCCTAATGCTCAAAAAATTATAGATATTGCTCTAAAAATGCTATGAGCTTATTGAATTTCTGAGATTCATAAACTCATTGTCTCATCGTGCCGAAGGAATGCATAGAAAAAATTAGAATTTATACGAAATAATGCCCATGGACATGAATGGTGGCGAAAGTCCATGAGCGTTCTTGCTTATATTGTCGTCTTAAGCCATACATGACAGCCTTGGCAATCATTTTGTGGCGCAGGCGCTTGAGGTTGCACCACAGTCTGAGCACTAGGAGTAGTGGTGGTGGTTACAGTTACTTGAGTTGGTGAAGTAGTGGCAATTTGTGAGGCCGGCGTTGTTACGACTGCACTCGTCTGAGGAATTGCATGCGTTGGTGTTGTTAATGCCTGTTGTGTCGGCAATGTCACTTCCCCATCAATTATTTTCTTCTTCAGAGCATCAATATCGCGTGAAAAAAAGTATATTCCTCCGTCTTGCATCTCACTAGGAAAAACCATATCTTCAGGTGCAATTAAAACAATCCCATTTTGGCTTAAAAAGCCCACCTTCTTTTTCTGTTCAGCAACCACTTGAGTCGGTTGAGATGATACAGCACTAGCCCCTGAGGCAACCTGTATAGGCGCCGATTGCCCAGAAACCGCTACTACCGACGTCTCACTAGGCGTGGCGACTACTGGTGGAACTGATGCTACCGCAGTAACGGCCTTAGTGTTTGGTTGCGTTACTACAGGTGTTGTAACTGATGACGCAGCGGGCTGAGGAACGGCACTAGATTGTGGCGTCGTTGCCGGAATTGCCTCGGTGCTCGTGGATACCACAGCTGTCGTTGATGTAGCTGGCTTAGCAGGTTCTCCTGCCACAGGATCATCAAATGTTGGCAGTGTTGTTGCATCGGCGCTCGTTGTGCTTTCTGCTGGTAGAGGCGTTGCTGAGGTTGTTTGCGTTTGATTTGGCGCAATAGCTTCAGCTGTCGTCGTTAACAAATTGCCTAACAAACTAGATGCTGTATTTGTTTCTGTTGCAAAGCAGACAGAATTCATTCCTATCGCGATTAAAACTCCGCTAGATAGGGATAAGACTTTTTTCAGTTCAGTAATCACAATTCCCCCAAATGATACATTTATGTTCAATCTTCCTAAAGAAAATTCTAAAAAAAGAATGTTAATTTTACGTTAACAACGTAGTAACATTTCCTTGGTGCCTGTCGTATCAGTATCTAGTTTTATATCAAATTCGAGACTACGCTCATGAAAACTTTTTTAAAATATTATCAGAATGAATTACTTTCACTGAGGGAAAAAGGTGGAGAGTTTGCTAAACAACACCCTAAAATAGCTAGCAAACTTGATATAAAAGACGGTGAATCTACGGATCCTTACACAGAAAGGTTGATCGAATCAGTCGCCTTTATGTCCGCAAAATTGGCACAAAGGATTGATGACAATGCCCAAAATATAGCATTTCATTTGCTTTCCGCTTTGTATCCAAATTTAATTAACGTTTTTCCACCTTGCAGTATTGCTAGATTTGAATCCGAAGATAATGTTTCAGTATCAAGCCCTATCAAAATAAATAAAGGAACAAATCTTTTTGTAAAATCGAAAAATGGAGCAGAGTGTCAATTCAGAACGCTTTATCCTCTTGTAATATATCCAATTTCCATTAGTCAAATCAGCTTTCTAAAAGTTTCGAAACAAATAGGAGGAGATGATGGATGGTGCCTTGAATTAAAAATTAAAACTAATTCTGTTCCTATCGAGCAATTGCAAATAGACGATTTGCTATTTTATATAAATTCAGATATTACTGAAAATGCTCTGATGTTATATGAGTCAATTTTTTCAAATCCAAAACGGACTGTATTTGTTGATGTTAAAAATCAACGATTTAATCTGGATTTAAAAAATATATTTCCTTGTGGTTTTTCTCCTGATGAAACGGTTTGTCCTGTATCTCCATATTCAACAAATTGTTTTCAACTTTTTCAAGAAATTTTGCATTTTAAGAAAAAATTCATGTTTTTCCGAATAATGAATTTGGGAAAACTACTTGCAGAAACTGGAATAAAGAATATTGATGAACTATCGCTAATTATTGATGTAACGATATCAGATGAACACTTATTTCAAGTGGTAAATAACGATTTTATAATTCTGAATGCAACTCCTATTGTTAATTTGTTTCCGATTACATCCGACCCATTTAGGTTTGATGGGACACAACCAAAATATTTACTGCTTGCAGATCAAGCTAGAGATAAAACTCTTGAAATTCATTCAATTTCAGAATTGCATATCATAAATAATGAGACTAAGGAAGATGAAATAATCCAACCTTATTTTTCATTAACGGTCGATTCAGATACCAACGTCGTTCATGATTTGTATTGGCTATATTCTAAAGAATCGTCAGAAATTCGAAATTTAAAGGGATATGACGTATACATTTCCCTTGTTGATACAAAAATGAATCCACATAATATCTATGCAGATGTTGTGTATGCAAAAACCCTGTGCACAAATCGCAATGATACCAGCGGTATTCCTGTCTTATCAAGATTTTATGTAGATAGTCTAGAAACAGCTGGATACCATGCAACATTACTGCATAAAACAACAGAACCTGTGTCTCTTATTGAAGGAACAACAACGCTTTGGAATTTGATTTCACAACTCAGTTCGACTCACATTAGCATTGCAAATGCTCAAAATTTACTCTGTTCAATACGAAAAGTTGCAGAAATATTTTCCGCAGGAAATGAACGAAAAGTTTGTGAATTATTCGATGGAATCAAATCTATCAATATTGAGAATGCAGTGCAACGTTTTGGCACTGATGCATGGCGTGGCTTTGTCAAAGGCAAAAACATAACGATCGAAACTGATGAGGAGAATTCTGCGTTCACTTACCTTATCTGTGCCGTTATAAATGAATATCTTTCAGACATTGTTTCTATAAATTCGTTCATCAAAACGCATATGATATCTGCTTCTTCAAAACAGTTACTTGCCTCCTGGCTACCCACATCAGGAAGAAAAGATATAATCTAGCAAACTATTACAACTTTGTAAAAAAAACCAACCATAAAAAATGATTGACCTTGCATTTGGGAGATGAGAAAATGGTGGTGTTGTGTGGCGGGTGTAGCTCAGTTGGTTAGAGCGCTAGATTGTGGCTCTAGAGGTCATCGGTTCGACTCCGATTACTCGCCCCATTGTGCCGATTTAGCTCAGTTGGTAGAGCAACTGATTTGTAATCAGTAGGTCGAGAGTTCGAGTCTCCCAATCGGCACCATTCGGAACCGTTTTTTTAAGGAGGGCTTTATATCTGTGATAAAAAACTTGATTGCGGTAGGTATGAGTTGTTTGGTTTGCATTAATACTTATGCCTCAGAGTCATCATCTGGCGAGGAAGACAACAATATTGGCGAAAGCAAATTTGCTGAACACTAAAAAATTATGGTGAGGCTAAAAGGGTTAACCAAGATAGATTATGGAATTTGGGCGTATGATAAAATTTCGTGTCTGGAAGATTCGCATTGGATAAAACGATCGGGACTATTCAATAGCGCTGTGACTGTGATAGGAGATGCAATCAGTAAGATCTTGGTAAATTCCGATGAGTTCGAACTTGGTGAGGATGAAAATCCGA
>CADBWU010000003.1 GCA_902798535.1 uncultured Pseudomonadota bacterium | reverse complement strand
ATATCCGTAAAGCAACCGACGTATGTAGCTGGATTTGAACGTGGTGTTCTGCCTATAGGTGCTTGACTGATATCGATGACTTTATCTATAAGCTCTATGTTTCTTATTCCGCCAAGTTCTTTAACTTTGATTACACCACGGTTTAGTTTTTCATAAACAGCTCGAAACAGAGTATCTATGATAAGTGTTGATTTTCCAGAGCCAGAGACGCCGGTTACGCATGTAAAGACACCTAAAGGAATTTTTACATTGATATGTTTCAAATTATTCGCATGCGCATCAACGACTTCTATGGCGCACGTCGGATTTACTGGTCTTCGACGTTTTGGTACTTCAATTTTTTTTTCACCTGATAGATATTGTCCAGTTAAACTATTGGGATTTTTCTTTATATCTTCAACTGTGCCTTCTGCGCAAACATAACCGCCATGAACACCAGCTTTTGGACCTATATCTATTATCCAGTCAGATGCATACATCGCATCTTCATCATGTTCAACAACGATTACTGAATTGCCAAAATCCCGCAAGTCTTTCAAGGTTGCAATAAGTCGATCGTTATCACGTTGATGTAACCCTATTGAAGGTTCGTCTAGAACATACATTACTCCGGTCAATCCAGACCCAATTTGTGAAGCTAGCCTAATGCGCTGACTTTCTCCTCCAGATAATGTCTCAGATGCGCGCGATAGACTGAGATAGTCTAGCCCGACATTTATCAAAAATTGCAAACGATTGGTTATCTCGGTGATAAGTTTTTCTGCAATAGATTTTTCTTTTTCTTCGAGATGTGACCAAAGATTGGATAGCCATTCTTTGGCAGCGGCAATGGACATATCTGAAATTTCGGCTATGTTTTTATCCTTGATTCGAACGGATAATGCTTCTTCAGATAGCCGGGTGCCATGACATTTCGGACAAATTTCTCGTTCAAGAGAAGAAAACATATCTTCAACTTCCTCTTGCTCTTGCTGAAGTTTTCTTCCGAAATATCCGTATATACTGGTATTTCCTCCTTTAAATCCCAAACCACCGCAAGATGGGCAAGCTCCCCTTGTGCTATTGAATGAAAACAATCTTGGCTCTATTTTTTCAATGCAAAAACCAGATACTGGGCAGGAAAAATGTTCTGAATATATCTTTTCTTCATTCGTATCAAAATCCTTTGTTATCAGCAGTCCATTTGCATGTTTTAGGCCAATGCTAACAGAATCGGCTAGTCGTTTTTTCAAATCATCTAGTTCTTCTGTTTCTTGAGGAATAGATATCCTATCTATGACGATGGAAATATCATGTTTGATCGTTTTTGAAAGCGAGGGGAATTCATCGAGTTGGTATAATTCTTTATCAATAAAAGCTCTTGTAAATCCGAGCTTTTGCATCATATACAATTCAGTTTTGAATTCGCCTTTCTTTTGCCTGGCTATTGGGGCTAGTATGTAAAACTTTTTCCCTGGTTGATATTCTGCTATTGCGTCAACTATCTGAGAAACTGTCTGTGCCCGTATGGGCAATCCAGTTGCAGGAGAGTAAGGGGTTCCAATCCTTGCATATAGTACTCTTAAATAGTCATATATTTCGGTTATTGTGCCTACAGTAGATCTAGGATTTTTAGAAACAGTTTTTTGTTCGATAGAAATTGCAGGACTTAAGCCTTCAATTTTATCAACATCTGGTTTTGGCATTAAATTCAAAAATTGTCGAGCATACGATGACAAACTTTCCACATAACGTCGTTGCCCCTCTGCATACAAAGTATCAAACGCAAGTGTTGATTTCCCAGAACCGCTTAAACCCGTTATAACAACTAACTTATTCTTCGGAACATCTATATCTATATTCTTGAGATTATGTTCCCTTGCACCTTTAACTCTTATATATTCCATATTACCCTCCAGATACTTCATTCTTTATTGCACGTACAGTCCGATCTGCCTCAAAAAAGCAGGGGACAATATTCTTCTTTTTGGATGCATACGTAACCGCATCCCCAACAGCATAGCAATTCTTTATGGAAGTCTCCATAGTTTCTAAATTGACTTTAATCAAATTTTTTTCGATTTGCAATCCTAAATCCGTTACCAACATACCAGGACAAGCTACAAAACCATAGCAGAACACGATATGATCTGTTTCATGTTTGTGCTCATCTTGGTTCTTATCTTTGGTATATACCAAACGGATTCTGTTCTCTTCTTCTAATTTGTAAATGTTCTGTGCTAGTTCTAATTTTATTTTTCTGTCCCTTGCCAACTTATCCAATTTTGCTATTTTATGCTGTTCGCAGGAAAATACGTCTCTGCGATGTATTAAAGTTATTTGCTTTGCAACTGAAGCTATATCTATTGCAAAATCTACGGCAGAATCTCCTCCGCCTGCCACTATAACATTTTTATTTCGATATAAAGCATGATTTAAACAATAAAATTGGATAAAATCCGAATCTTGAGATATTTCATTTATCCCTTGTATTGTCGATGGTATATTAGGCTTCATTTCGCCAATTCCTGTGGCTAGTATAATATATTTTGAGGTTATTGCGACTTCGTTTATTACTTTGGAACAAATTCCCACATTCTTGGCACTTAATTCAAAGTCACCCTCTGGCTTTCTTTTTATTTTTGTTACCTTATAACCAAAAAATTCATGCGACGCTACTCCGAGGCATTGCTCCGAAAGCCGTGATATATAGTCCTTAGCTTTGATATTGGTATAACCAGGAACACCAAAAACCAACTTTTCAGGATACAAAGCCATACACTGTCCGCCAGCTGTTGCCAACTCATCAATCAACACACAACTAAGACCCGCCAACGAGCAACAATAGGCGCTATACATCCCAGCGACCCCAGCGCCAACTATTGCAACATCAACCCTATAGGAAGAACCTGCAGAAAGTTCTTTAGGTTCTTCCCAAATATCTTCTGGACGCATTGAGCCTATTTCTTATCTTCTCCTACAGCCACTTTAACCTTATGACTCATTCTGGATATCTTCCTAGCCGCAGCATTTTTATGAACTACTTTTTTATTAACGCCTTTCATAATTTCTTTCTGCATCTCTGAAAAAGATTTCAAAATATTTTCCTTTGAAACCTTTTCGGCTATTGCTTGTTCTAATTTCTTGATAAATGTTCTAATCCTATTCATCCTGCTGGTATTAACAGCATGTTGCCTTGCCGATTTTCTTATACATTTTTTTGCAGACTCATGAGAAGCCATAAAACACTTTTTACAAAAATCAAATCACTATGGAATAATCTATCATCATTTTCTTTTTGTGTCAAGAAATTTTGGTTATATTTGATATATTATATTAAAAAATAAGTATTATTTAGAATAGATATATTAAATGCGCACGATATAAATGTTATTCTATAAATGAACGAGTGTAATTTTAATGGAGAAAATATGAATATTAGGAAGCATCTTCTAAACATATCTGCAACTTTCATAGTTCTTGCATCGACTGGACGTGCAGCGACTAATGATATGCTTGATGAAGAACCAATCACAGTTGATGAATATGTCTTCAAAGGTGATACAGTTTATTTCAAAAATCCTTGCTACCAGGCCAATCCTGAAGTTGAGGACAGAATTGGATTACAAACTGTAGAGACAGTTGAGATAACAAATGGTAGTGCTTTAAACTTTGCGACAAATGGTTCATCTGGAAATGTTATTAGAGCCTTTTCCAAAGTAAAGAAAGCCCCAAATCCTTTGGGGTTATCACATTCGGGTTTTGTGGTTAATCTTGATCCAAGAGAGTTGTATGGCACAATACTTGATGTTATGCCAGGCGGTTCATCACACACTACTGCTTCTTTATCAGAAAAGGCGGGAAGAGCAGTAATACGAGAGTTGGAGGACACTCATAGAAGTGTCATATGTGCAGTTCATTATCCAAATGTTAAAGCCTCATTTGCTATTGAATCGTTTGGTTCCGTTGGCGAAATTATGCATGGCATAGCGCCTCATGTGCATATAAGGGATCTCGGCAAACGTCTGTTGGAATTCGGTGGAAATGTTTTCGTGCGTCCGATGTATGAAAGTGTTTCTTCTGAAGTTACGATGGAATTCATGAAGGAATATCTGGGGCGACCGTATGAAAGCATTGCAAATCTGAGAGAACTAATCGGTTCTGTTGCAGACTTGAATAAGGAAGAACGTGTCGATAATGTTTTCTGTAGTGAACTTGTCTCTCTTTTTTATAAGGAATGTGATGTTTTTGATGACGACATTATCTCAAATAATGTCATTCCCGGACTGCTAGGAAGCGGAGCGGGAAATCGCGACCTTCTTAAGGACAAAGCATCAGAGGACGTTCCTTTAAAAATATCATTCGAAATGTATTGTCCGGACGATGGACAAACCGCACCAAGGCGATCGTCCTTTCGAGAATGGCTCAACGACCTGTTCGTTAAATTGACATTAGGTTGTTGCACCATCTGCGACGGAGAATAGATCTTAGCAACATAGTGCACGATGGTGATTGTGAAAAAAAGCCAACAAACACATCGTGCATTTTGGTAGGTAAATTAGTAAAAAAAACAAAAAGTGCCTTATGTTGACATTTTTGAACAGCGGGAATTATATCACAAATCCCAAAAATGCTAACCTAGAATTAGTATTTCAAAATATAAAATATATAAAGAATTTTAGCAAAGTCAAAAATTTCTTGATTACACAGAGATGCCTATTTCAATCTGGAAGAGAGAATTAGTCTTTTTGATGAGCAAACAATGAATATAAACTTTATCAAACGAATGACGATATGCGGACTTTCTGCAATAAGTTTGTCGTCAGTTCCCGTGTCTGCAAGTTCACAACCAGTACCTAATTTCCAATCTGGCCCAAGTTTTTTGGATGTAGCACTTATACAACTGTCCTCTATGGGCAAACAGCAATTTAGCATAAAAGAGGACGCGGCGGTGAATAGTGGATTCGACCCAAATAGCTTGACGATACATCTACCAAAAGAAGTTGCCAAAGTACCGGCATATTGTGGCTACGATGAGAAATCTAACAAGATAATTCCAATCAAACTATCATCCGCTCACATGTTGTTTGATGCGTTGAGTGAGGCATTAAATTACGCGACTCAGATAAGCAACGATGGAATTTTTGAGCATCTATATGGAAAAGACAAGGCTAATATATTTAAATTACTTTGGGAAAACCCATATGGCAAACCAGAATCAAAGCTCACTGCTTTAACAGGATTTGTTTACAACAAAGAAACTGATGAACTCAAGACAGGTAAGATAAGCACGATGCTATTTGATGCTGACGAATTTGTCAAATCACAAACTACTGAGAATTTTTTCCCGAGGGTATTCTCCGTGACATATGAGAGATTTTTGCAAATACAAAAGTATCATCCCAATGTAAATTTCTTAGAAGGCATAGAAAAATTAATCACATACAAAAGTATGTTAGATTAACTGAGCGGACAGGAGATAGATAGTATCTCCTGTCAAGTTTTTAGTTAGTCGCAAAGCTTAATGAATGTGATTATGGAGTACGCAAAAAAAAATAAAAAGATATTCAACACAAATTGGAAGATGTTAAAAACTCCAAGAAAATCAAAAGACAATTAATGAACTTGATAACTGTCTGGGCGAAACACAAAACTTCACAGGGAAAAGTATTCCACGGAGGTTAACTTTAGGAAAGTGCTCGATGGCAACAATATACGATAAAAAGGTGTTAAGGTATGATCGTTTGGATGAGAAGAAGATAAAATGGAACCGCGCCTCAAGCGTTTTGTTGAATACGTATGTTTCGGTAAAAAGGAATTTATGCCAAAATTTTTGTAACGAACTTCTATTCGCATAATAGCAAGATTTCAGATTTTTCTCTCTTTCAAGGAAAAAAAATTCAGACCGTTGAATTTTTAAAAAAAAATTAGATTTTATCTAAAATTTAATATACACGTTAAGTCATTTCCACTCGTGTTTGATACAATATTTCTAGATGGGGAGAGTTGGGATTGGGTATGAAGATACTAGTTGTCGAAGACGAGAGCAATATAGCACGCAGAGTCAAGATGACATGCGAAGATGAGAAATTTTCTTGCGATATTGCAGAAAATGGAACTGAAGCGCTAGAAATGATGAAATTTTATGACTATGACGCGGTTATTTTAGATTTGATGCTACCAGATATTGATGGTTTTGAAGTTCTATCACGCATTCGAAAAATTAAAAACACGACCCCCGTTATAGTCTTATCCGGGTTGAATGCAGTTGATGATAAAGTGAAGTGCCTCTCAATTGGCGCTGATGACTATCTTACTAAGCCGTTTAGTAAAGTGGAGCTCTTGGCTAGAATATATGCCATTGTACGCAGAACATCCGGACATAGTTCATCAAACATAGAAGTTGGCCCCATTTCTATAGATATAAAGCAAAGATCAGCAAAAGTGTATGGTAGAGAATTAGCTCTTACTTCAAAAGAATACGCAATTCTTGAACTTTTAGCGCTTAAAAAAGGATCAGTACTGCCTAAAGAGGCGTTTCTAAACCATATATATGGAGGTCTTGATGAGCCTGAACTAAAAATAGTTGATGTTTTTATATGTAAGTTGCGAAAAAAAATTTCAGATCTTACTGGTGGTTCAAGTTGTATAGAAACAGTTTGGGGACGCGGATATATCCTCAGGGATTTTAATGAAGATTCAAATTCCGATATTTCCAACGTTCTGAAAGTTAGTTAGCTTTTGGAGCTATCTTATATATCTCTTTTTGAGATTAAGAGCGCGAGCAAATAAAGCCCTCTAATCTAGATGGAATAGTCGTCCAAGCATTTATTTGTTTACCAAGCATGGTATAAAGCTGAGTACGCTCAACTTGTGAAATCGCTTTCAGAAAAGTAGTCGTATCTTTTCTAGAAATACCTTCATTTTCATTCCGAATTTCCATCCCGATGGATGAGGAAACCCCTAATATTTATCAGACATGTCAGTATAACGTGATTTATGGTATACAGAAGAAATGCACACGCTAAAAGAATATGGTGAACATTATTCGATAATTTTGCTGAGAGGCGTATGGAACAGATAAAAGAAATCTGTTCAATCAATGAATTGGATATAATTAGAGGCAATGTAAAACATGATTATATATGCTGATTTCTCAAACCTTTCTCATCTATCGGTATCGAAAATCGTGCAATATATAAAAGGGGAAAGTAGCAGAAAATTGCGAAAAGAGATATGGGAGAACGACGCTCATGAAATGGGATGGTACTTCGTCGCGACATCTGGACAAATAAGCATAAAAGAAGCGCAAAAATATATAGAGGAACAAGAAGAACGTCATAAAAAGGATACATATAAAATATCCGAATTCTGAGTTTACTCTTTTAATTTTCTTTTATCGATCATGGTCGAAACCTGGTCATGTTTAAATTGAAAAATTTTATCCGGAAACGCACTGTGTTCCCATTTTTGCTGGTATGGTAATCGCTGATATAATTCGTGTTCAGTTTTTCCACTGATTGCATAAATCGATTTATTTTCCATGCTAGTCTTGACGCAAACGCGAATATGTTCAGCTGTAGCCTTTTAACAAAAATAGCAATCAAGGTCTTGCCAAGATTAACAAGGGCCTGATTGCTTCATTTTTTTAGTAAAACTGTTGCAACTTAGTCTATTATTGTTACTTATTTTTCAGACTCGAGAATTTATTTTTTAGACTAGACAAAATTTTGGTAGCCTTGTTGTTAATCCTTTCTTTCTTCTTCGCTGCGCTGATTGCGGAGCGTGTTAATGATATCTGGTTATCCATATTTCGTATGGCGAGTCTTTTTTTTGCTTCTTCTTGATTCAATTGATTCCGTAGCATCTTTATTCGCTGTTCGTATTGAGCACGAATTTGTTCTTTTCGAAGTTTTAACAATTTTTCTTGTTGTTGCAATTTTGCGGAATTACTGAGCTGCCGACCTACACTTCCTGTCAGTTTATTAGCCTGTTGCACTAAATGGTCTTGCCCAACTTGAAGTAGTTGCTGCACTGGCTGAGATTGCAGTGTTTTTTGAATAGCATTACCAACAATCTGATTTCCTCTAGCAGGTTTTGTTAAATTATTTTTAGAAATCTGCCTAGCTGGTATTCCAGTCGAAATTGGAACGCTTCTAGATGGGGCTTTATTTGCTTTACTAAAGCAATATCCATCACTTGCAGAAATGACGAACATCAACAGCACCCCAACACATCCTCCTATGGAACTCATTCTCTTCATAGCTAAAAACCATATTTCAATCACTCATACCTCTGAGTGTATACTGCAGAAATTAAAAAAAAGTTAAAGTCAGAGACTTTAAAAGTCTCGGACTTTAATGCTAGAATTACAAGAAAATGGAGAAAGCATGATATTTGACAGTATAGAGCTCTGTATTCCCCGATATTATCAATCTCGCGAAAAATTATTTAAAAACTTGATGGGGAAGCGCATTATTGATGCCTTACTTCATATGCCATTGTATACGATTGAAAAAAAGAAGACTGACCAAATTTCGAAGAATGATATAGGAAAAATCATTACCACAAAAGTCAGAATTAACTGCATTGATATAAATTTACATTATTCTAGTCCATCCATAATTTATGGGAAAAATGGTTCAGAAATTATCGAAATAGTGCTTTTTAATTACCCTAAAAAATACATAAAGAGCACATATCCTATAGGTCAGGAAATAGGAATTTCTGGGAAACTTACTGTTTCTTCGTCTGGTTCTCTGCAGTTCATCAATCCGGAAAAATTCGTCATCTCTCGCATTAACGAATGTTCTGGATTATTCAATATATATCCGCTCACAAACGGGCTGACCCAAAATGCAATTTATTCTGTCATTAAAGGCGCAATGGCAATATTAGAACAAGAACCAATTGAAGAGTGGCTATCAGAAAAGTTGCTCAAAAAAAACGGATTTCCTTCATTTAAGGATGCGTTGCGAAATATCCATTTTCCCAAAGCTATTATAAATAATCCACAATATAATCCGTATCTTCAAAGAGTTGTTTTTGATGAACTATTAGCAGAACAAGTGACTATGCATTTTTTGAACCGAAGAATGCAAAATGGATATACCATAAGCGACAATAGGAGATATATCGAAAAACTGTTAGAACTCCTTCCATTCCCCCTAACCACTTCACAAAATAAGGTAATTTCCGAAATATTGCGAGATTTGCAAAGTGGCTTCCCCATGTTGCGCCTTCTGCAAGGAGATGTTGGTTCTGGAAAAACCATAGTCGCATTGATTAGCGCACTTTATGTCATAGAAAGTGGATTCCAATGCGCACTCCTGGCGCCTATTGAAATTCTCGCTCGCCAACATTACCAAAAAATTCAAAAATATTTTGCACAGCTCGGACTTTCTGCAGAGCTTTTAACCAGCAATGAAAAAGGAAAAAGACGTTCTCAAATACTTGATGCAGTCGCATCTGGCAAAGTAAATCTACTTATCGGTACTCACGCAATAATTACTGAGAAAGTTGTTTTTCATAATCTCGGTCTAGCTATCATAGATGAGCAACATCGCTTTGGCGTCAATCAACGCAAGCAACTAGTTAATAAAGGTATTACCCCTCATGTTTTGAGTATGACCGCGACTCCAATTCCGCGGACAATGGTTATGTTACTTTACGGTGATATTGATGTCTCTGCTATAACGGAAAAACCGGCGAATAGGAAAGAAATTTTGACGCGTTCTATTTCAATGAAGCGTATACCAGAAATTGTTGAACGTCTGAAGAATATTATAAATTCAGGACAAAAGGTTTATTGGATTTGTCCTCTGATTGAAGATAGCGAAAAGTTGCGTTATACATGTGTGACAAACCGATTTGAGTTTTTGCAAAAATATTTCTACGATGAGGTGTCAATGCTTCATGGTAAGATGAAAACTTCGGAAAAAGAAAGTATTTTTGAAAATTTTAAAAATGGAAATTGCAAGATACTTATTTCAACCACAGTTATTGAAGTTGGTGTAGATGTTCCAGAAGCAACGGTAATGATCATTGAAAATGCGGAAAAATTTGGTCTATCCCAGCTACATCAGCTTCGTGGTCGAGTAGGGCGAGGAACACAACAATCGTATTGCCTCTTGCTATTTGATGAAAATTTATCCAACGTTGCGAAGCGAAGGTTACAAATTATCTGCAACAGTTCTGATGGATTTAAAATAGCTGAACAAGACCTCAAATTGCGCGGCGGAGGAGATGTCATTGGTGTACGGCAAAGTGGAGAAAAAATGTATAAAACCTTTGATATCAATAAACCTGAACTCCAGGAAATTTTGCCCAAATTTCTTGATCAAATTTCCCAAATCTCTTCAAATTACGATGTCAACTCAGAACTATTGGAAGTTTTTCAAAAATTATGAAGCTCTCAAACTCTTCCACAAAATAGGGAAAGCAAAAGGATAAATCAGTTCATTTGAGGTTTGTGTATATTTCTGAGCCAACCATTTAGAAAAGGCTCCAGAGAGCAAATCATCCATCAAAATTGCAATCAAAACTCTGAAAATATTCTATACCAATTTACTTTGTCTCTTTTACCACGTACAAATTCGTTCTGACTGTGGTCGTGCCCATTAAATGTGTCAGCATAATATATGCATCGACTATATCGTGTGTTATGAACAACATTATTTTTTGTGCTCGCGGTTAGATTGTCACAAAAATACCTAATAATTTAATTGCTCAAACGCCGTTATTGCATAATTTCTCCATATATCTGTCAGAGATGCTAAGAGCCTCATGAATTAAGCAAACAGTGATAGGACAACATCTATGGGCAATAGAATGTTTTGTAAATGAGTGAGAAGGAGACGCAAAAATATGCAGAAGAGCAAGAGACTCACCGTAATGATAATACATTCAATATATCTGAATTCTGAGAGTTTATTCTTTTTATCCGCTTTCCAAGCGCATAATGACAAACCTACCGGTTTTGAGCCGGTAGGTTATCTAATATCCAGATTATATTGAATGCAAATATTTACATCTGCTATAGCTTTAGTGAGCCGTCATAGAATCAGGTTTATCCGTCATTCAATAGAGTATTTTCAATATACTGATTTATTTCGTCAATATTGAATTTTAGTTCCGCTATTTTGTCCTTCATGACTTCCTCATCTATAAATCCACTTATGCCATAACCTTCTTCTACTTCATTGTATATCAGATCAAGCATCCAATCTTTTATAGATTTTGTGTCTTTTGGCAATTTGCCTTCAACTATTTTTTCTTTCACCTTGTTATCTGCAACATAGTCGGGTCTAGGGCCTTCATCAAAATAATCCCTCTGCACATTTGCGAACATATTATCAACTTCAGTTAAGATTCTTTGTGCTAATTCTGCTGAATTTTCGATTTCTTTTGCCTTAATAATTTTCCCATTTAGAGAAACACCATCTAGATATTTTATCAGTAATTCCTGCACATATCGTTCAGCTTTGTTTTTTATATCGTTACTATCGTCCGAGTTAAACCATTTTTGAATCACATTTAGTAATAATCCAGATTTTTCAGGAATGTAAAAACCCATATGATATTTGTCTAAAGCGCCAATTAATATATTACAGGAGTTTTTCCATTTTGCTAGAGCATCTGGATCGTTCATGTATTTGAACAATTGCGGATTCACCTCATTTTCAGACTGAAAAAGTTTTCTGTCCACTACTTGTTCTATAAAGTCTATATTATTTATATAGAACCGAGCTTGTTCCTCATTGAATTTCTTTTCCAATATATTTTCGATAAAGTTTGGATGAGACAGTTTTTTCTTTGGCTCAACATCATCTAACGCTTTTTTCACATGCATACACATCTTTATCCAACCTGCCAGTTTTTTGTCTTTGTAATAAGAATTGTACGCCCCTAACAACTGCTCTTGTTTACTGCCATATAAATAAAGCAGTGCATTCCAGCATTCGTTATTGATCAACCAAATTTTTACATCATTTTGATCCTTCGGGTCAGGTGCTTGGTCAAACCGAATGGTATTTCTGTCGTTTACATCATTTCTTATAGAGTTATTCGTTGTCGTTTGTTTGATTTTATCTATACCGCTACCAACCTTAGTAGTAGCCCGGTTAGCCGTAGCCTTACTCTTTATTTCTTTGGACTTATCCAACGAGCTATTGTATTCATTGACATAGCTCAATAATGTCTCAACGGTGTGCAGCCTCACAGAATCATTGATATTGCGAGGATGCATTACAAAATCCAGTTCATATTTGTTCGGAAATTCATCTATAAATTCCCTCGTGTCGAAACCATCAACATATTCTATTTTTTTATTGTTTTTTATACAGCCCCAAAATGAATTTTTAAATATTCCTTCTGGAATGTATTTTATTGGAGCTGGTTTATATACTTCCAGTACATTATTTTTACCTTTTGGAATAAAAATGTTTACGTCACTGATTGTCACATCTGATGCCTTCGGATCGTTCTTAAAATTCACAACTAGAGAGAGCGGAGAACCTGCATTGGTCCTTAAGCCGCTTATTGATTTGTATGATAAACATATGCTGTTGTCTTTACCTATCATGCTCCGAAATGCTAGTGTAAGGTTATATGGTTCTTTTATAGTATCAATAGTCGGATTGCATATCTTTCGTAACTTATTCAAATATTCATCAAATTTAATATCACTTATATACTTCTTTATATCACCGGCAGCTTGGGCCATTGCTGTGTCGGTCTCTATGCCTTGCATTTTGTAATACGCATTTAAATCATTTTGTACCTTAGTGAAAATTTGTTCCGAGGACAATGCTTCGGGATTGCGAAGCCATTGAAATATAACATTATACAAAAACAGAGCATTCCAATTCTCTGGGCTGTATACTAATTTAGTAGGTTCTGCACCGACAAATTTGAATATTTGATATTTAACGCCTTCTGCCCCTAAATTTACTATACAATCTTTTTGACGGAAGGAACCTTGCAACAATACACAATCGACTATGGCTTTGGATATTTCCTTGAATATGGAATCTTCATACTTCCCAGCCTTCCACCAGGTTTCTGCTTTTGCACCAGACTCTCTCCATTGATTGCTTATCATTAAATGGACATCCTGTCTTAACATAAATTCACGCAGTAACTTTTGTTTCTGTTGTTCAACTTCTGTTGCTTGAACTTTCTCAAAGCTCACCACCATTGCGCAAGTTACCGCGCCTAACAAAAATTTTTTACAATTCATTCTATAACCCAAAAAATACCTTATACCAACTTTAGTATAGCGCAATTGTACTAATTGCACATCAACTTTTTACAATTTCAATAGGCATGACGGCAAATACCATATCAATATCTGGGGATTTGTCGCTCGCCACTGGTTCGATTATTGTTGAAGAATTGCTTTCCGCTAGGCGGAGCTGCACTTTGGAAGTTTCTATCTCTTTCAGAATTTCCAGCAAATAGCGACTATTGAAACAGATTTCCAATCGTTCGGCACCTTTAAAGCTTGCATCGATTTCTTCCTTGGCGCTTCCCAACTCCTGACTTATGCCTGAGAGCATCAGTTTATCGGATGTTATATGCAGCTTTACCGAACTTGTTGAATCCATAACAACCGTACTCACTCTATCAAGAGCCTCAACAAATTCAGCAGTATCAACAATCAGAATTTTGTCATTGGAAACTTCGACTGCTGCTTTGTATTCTGGGAAATTTCCATTTATCAAACGTGAACCAAACTCGGTCTTTATATTCTCTGATGACGTAAGCGTGAATAAAACTCGATTCTCTGAAACAGAAATTTGCAAAACCTCGTTTCCGCTCCCATCTATCAGCCTTAAAATCTCACCGACAGTGCGTTTCGAAACGATTATTGGAGGCATATTTTGCACTTCAGCAGGGGCGGAGGCACTAATGCAAGAAATCCTAAACAAATCGGTCGCAACAAAACGTAATTTCAAATTCTCATGCTCGTTCTCTGGATGCATGTGAATACCGTTTAGATGAAATCTGGAATTGTCTTGCAACATCGCTACTTTCGCAACATCGATCGCCTTTTGTAAGACCTTCGTCTTCATCGAAAAACTTACATCATATTTTGCTTCGGTTATTGGGGGGAACCCATCGCTTTCCATGTAGTGAATAGAAAACGATGCTTTGTTGCTTGTTAACTTTATGGAGTTGTCATGCTCTGTATATTCTATTGATATGTCCGAACCTGATCTAATCTTTCGCGTAATGTCATAAAGGAGCGACGCTGGCAGGCAATACCTGCCCGAACTTTCCACATCACATGCTATAGTATCGACTATGGTCATATCCATATTTGTTGCAGTGATTTTTACTCCTTTGCCAGCATCTGCTTCAAACAAAATGTATCCCAGGATCGGAATGGCTTGCTTTTTTTCGATAATCCAATTTGCGTGAGCAAGCGCTTTTTCTAGAACTTTTTGGTTTATGCTTAATTTCATTTCCTTCCCCCATTTTTAGAACACACATTGCATATAAAATCGTTCATTAAGCGAACACCAAATCCAGTAACTCCTTTTTGAGAAAGCGCGCGGTCTTTATTGTCCCATTCTGTTGCTGCAATGTCTATATGAGCCCACCTAGCACCAGGATCTACGAAGTGTTTTAAAAAGAGTGCTGCAGTAATACTTCCAGCCCCTCTTCCACTGCCAACATTTTTTATATCTGCAATGTCCGACTTTATATCATCCTCATAAGAGCTATGCAATGGCAATCTCCATAATTTTTCTCCAACGACTGTCGCCGATTTTTGTAAATCGTCACACAGTGCGTCGGAGTTTGAAAACAGTCCGGCAAATTCGTGTCCAAGAGCGACCTGGATTGCTCCCGTTAAGGTTGCAAAATCTATCACTATTTCAGGGGCATATTTCTGCTTCGTGTACCACAAGACATCCGCTAAAACAAGTCTACCTTCAGCATCTGTGTTGTCTACTTCTATGGTTTTGCCAGACATAGCAACAACGACATCACCCGGTTTTTGTGCGCTACCAGAAATCATATTTTCAACAACTCCGATCACCCCAACAACGTTTGCTTTCGCTTGTTGTAATGCGAGAGTTTTTAATGTTCCGATCACGACAGCGGCGCCAGTCATATCGCCCTTCATTTCCCCCATTCCTTTTGCTGGCTTTAGACATAATCCACCAGAATCAAACGTGAGCCCCTTTCCAACGAGGGCTACCGATGGTCTTGTTTCATCTGTTTTATATTCCATGGCTATGACATATGCCGGTTTATCGCTTCCTTTTGCCACACCTAAAAGTGCATTCATGCCTTGTTTTTCCATGTCTTTTTTATCAAGCACAGTAATTTTTATGCCAAGTTTCTTCAGAGCCTTAGCTTCTTCCAGCAACTTGTCTGGATCCATAACATTAGCAGGTTCAGTGACCATTTCACGAACCGTATGCACTCCGTCAACTATTTTTAGTAGCCCATCAAAAACGTCTTTATTGAACTGAATATACCCTGTTTTGCACTCAATTTTCTTCAGCTTTGCTGGAACCTTGTCAGATTTGTATTTATCAAAAGACCAGTTTTTTAACATCATTCCAGATGCTAGATATGCCATAATTGGCTCATTATCGGCAGACTCACAGTTGCTAAGTATGCAAACTTTTGACTCAGATGACTTGATTTGGCTGAGGATATACCCTCCCAACTTTTCAAAGCTAGACCTGGAGAACTTGTTCCGGCTACCAGCTCCAGCGATAATGATGTTTTTTATTTTTCCATCAAACACAAGATTGAAATTTTTAATTTTCCCATAAGTAAGTTCTTCACATTCTTCAGAGATACCTTTAGATATTTCTGTTCCAAAAAACATTTTTAACTTTTCGGAAACAAAGCTTTTTCCGGTTTCATCAGCAACTAAAACCAATACATTTGCAGACTTGAAATCAACATCTACAGAAAAAACAACATCTATCATAAACTTACTCTTAAGATTGCCATCACAGGCTTATTCTACATAAACTTATATGGAAAGTGCTATAAAAATCATGTTGAAAATTTTGTTAAAATGCCACAAAACATCCTCCCAGTAGCCATGCATTTCAATTATCATGGGCATACTGATTTTAACGTTATATCGTTAAAATATAATGTCTTCGTGTTTTGACAATTCTCTATTTCTTACAGACAACATTGTCTGCATACTGACGTTTGTGTAATTTGCTATAAAAGCATGTTCACTATACCAAATTGATAATTCATCTTCATTTTTGGCATTTTTTGCTTTTATGATAAAAGCTATTCTGTCATCTGGTATTTCAGAGCTGAATTCTGTAACACCCAGACTTTTGTCCTCTGATGTAAAAATAGATTTACAGAAATTTGGATTCATTTTGTAAAGAAGCCATCGTCCATGACCGTCTTTAGCAAATTTTTCCATAATACCAAGAGTTTTAAATGGAATTATTCCAAATGAGTGTTTCATGCTTTTGCTTTGGTTGCCAATATCAGAATCTATTTTGGAAGGAAATGGAAGTTGCAAGGCTGTGCTAGTGCAATACGCTCCAAGCGCCTTCACGACAAAGTCGATATTAGATTGTGTTTTCTGCGAAGCATACATCCTTTGCATAAGCCTTAACTGACTAATACCAATTGCAGAAATAATTCCAACAATAAGAAGTGAAATAGAAACTTCAATTAACGAAAATCCTAGCAAACGGACTTTTCTTGTCATACTGATTTTGGCAAAATCCTTCTGTACTCTAATTTAGAGTTTTGCATATCTTGCGAAATAATTCATCCACTATTTTGGTCTCAGTTAGAGGCTACTATTTAAAATAGGAAGATGTATTTAATGCCCCATAATTTTGATAGTACAAAAAGCGCAGATTTCTGCAAGTGCTATATTGCATGTCGTTCCGAAGCGATAAAACCAGTCGCTGAACGTTTTGGCAAAGTTGTGATTGGAACGCCCCCGCAGAGTTACTTGATAGAGGTCAGGCATTTGGCGCAATGTTTGAGACACCGGATAGCAGACAGGAAGATGCAGCAACTTCGCGCTGAGATAACTCAGTTTTTGCAGATCGTACTCAATCGATAATTCATCCTCGTTTTTGGCATTTTTTGCTTTGATAACAAAAGCTAGTTTATTAGTTGGTATTTTTGAACTGAATTCTGCGTCTCCCAAACTTTTGTCCTCTGGTGCAAAAATAGATCTACAAAGATTTGGATTCATTTTATAAAGTAGCCAGCGTCCATTACCATCCTTGGCAAATTTTTCCATAATACCAAGAGTTTTAAATGGGATTATCCCAAATGAATTTTTCATGCTTTCACATTGGTATCCAACATTAGAATCCATTTTTGAAGGAAAAGGAAGAGGCGAGGCAGCACTCCTGAAATAATACATTCCAAGCGTTTTTATGACAAAGTCGATATTTGCCTGCGTTTTTTGTGAGTAGTATATTTTTTGCATCAGGCCTAGTTGGCTAACACCGATTGCTGAGATAATTCCAATTATTATCAATGAAATGGAGACTTCAATTAACGAAAACCCCTGAAATCTAGCTTTTCTTAGCATGTTGATTTTTGTACAATCTGACTGTGTCCTAGTTTAGAGTTTTACATACAGTGCAAAATAATTCAGTCACTATTTTTATTCCAGCAAGATTAAATTCTTCGCGATTTCCGCGAAAAATACTCGAGCCTATTAATGGGAAACCTCTGATCATACATGTTTTAGAAAGAGCCAAAAGCATCAAGCTTTGCGAATGTTACGTGGCTTGTTGTTGTGAAGAAGTAAAACAGCTTGTCGAAAGCTATGGTGGAAAAGCGATAGTAACTGACCCCGCATTACCATCTGGTACTGATCGAGTTTTTGCTGCGCTGGAAACATTGCCAGAAAAACCGAAATACGTAATAAATTTACAAGGAGATAATCCCGTTTTTGAACCATCTATATTGAAAGATATTCTAGATGTTCTTATGAGCGATATAGAGATCGATATGACAACACCTGTTGTTTTGCATAAAACACTTGATGACTTTATTAATGAAAATACCGTAAAAGTGATTTTCAATAACATGGATAAAAATATACCAGGCAAGGCTATTTATTTTTCCAGGAGTCCAATCCCAAGTGGAGCAACATGTTTTTATTCTCATGTGGGAATTTACGCATATCGCTATGACGCAATTAAAAGATTGGTTAAACTTCCTCAGTCATTTCTTGAGAAAAGTGAACGCCTAGAACAACTGCGTGCATTGCAAAACAACATGAATATTTGGGCTGTTCCAGTTGAAAAAGGCGCAATTTCCGTTGATGTGCGAGAAGATCTGCAAGCTGTTTATAAGGCTCTTTCATAAAGATTTACCTGGCTGTATTTACATAACTTCACAAGAAGACACAGACACTTCCTCATGCAAAACATCTAGGTAAAGCTTTGTTGCGTAACACACCAACTCAATCTTGTGTCAAACAATATAAATATGTTTATGTAGGGGGATAGAATTTGTGCGGTTGCCTATTCATTTTAGGTTCGTGTTATTTCTTTTTATCATATTTTTCTGCTTCTGCGGAGGAGAGAACTTGAATTCCTAGATCTTCAAATAAGCTTATTATCCAATTGCATTCGTCATAAATCTGTTTATCCTTTATTTGAACTAAAGTACCACTGTAGTAAATATCATTATTGCCAGCTCTCCTTTTTTGTTCTTCTTTCTCAATTGCTTCTATGTATAAACCTCCATTAACATATTTGAAAGTTGGAGAGTATAGCTCTTTAAAATATCGCCTATTACTGTGTTGTTGTATTCTTCCACCGAAGTGGAATGTGCTGAATTGGTTTCCTTTAAAGTGGAAGAGCGATACTAAACTCTTTGCATCAATTTTTTCGCCTTCTTTGAATAATTTTGAGTAGTCACACATATTATAACTGAGATCCAACGCATTTATATACGAAAGTATATCAGATTTTGCTTGACTCAGTAATTTTGGATTTAGACTACCATCTTTGAAATATTTTGTTTCTAATTCGTCATAACAATTGTCCATTATTTCTTGAGTTAGTATTTTTAAATCTTTGCCATATCGTTTCGTGCCCCATTTTACCATTTTATTAACATAATTATACAACATAACAGCGTTCCAATTTGCCTGATCATAGTCCTCAGGATGTGTATTTTCAAAAGTTATTATTTCTCCAACCTTTTTATCCTGGAATTCATTCATATTTGTCACGCAATCTGCGATGGCTTTTCCAATAACTTTTTTTATTGATTCATCATATTTTTCATCTGCGAACCAAGTATCGTAACTTAAATGCCATCCGTTATTTAATCGTGACTGCGTTTCTTCAATTGTGTTGTGCGCATAAATCCTCCAATGTACCTGAAGTAGAGTATTTATCTGATTAATACCAATATTATCTTCTGCAACTGCTACACTTGAAGCAGAAATAGCTATAATTATAGAACTACCTAAGCCTAGCCCCCCCCCCGAATAAACACTTCTTTTTAAACATTTCTATACACCTCTTTAAAACAAATCACGGGTATCAATGCCCCTTCTATAAATATTCTAACATATTTTTCATGGCTAAGCAAATTATTTTCAGCTAAATAGTATTCCGCCTGTCAAGGTCAGCAACCGTTGGTTGCTGAGCGTCTGCGTACCTTGACAGGCCTCGGGGCGCGATGTGGTAAAATAAAAACATACCACATCGCGCCCCCTAGTCAAAATTCATTACTAATTTTGCGATGTTCGTGGTATATTCTAAATATGGCGGAGAAATCGGTAGAACGATGCGTATACGGGATCTGTTTGCATTGATTGTTTGCTCCTTGGTGTTTTCGGTAGAGGCGAAGTTAAGTTTTTCGAACATACAGGGGCAAAAGGATTTTTTGAATGCTCTTCTGACAGAAGTAGAAAAGTCAGACTTATCTAAAAAGAAAAACAAGAAAGAGGATAACTCAGATATCGCCAAGTATAAAAAAGATATAAATACTCTGAAATATGTGTTAGCCCAAATTGGGGAGGAAACCGCAAAACAAAAAGCAAATAATAAAGTATTGCAGGATTTGGTCGATGATTATAATCAAAAAATGAAAGAGCTTGAAAAGACATATAGATTTATAATGTCGAAATCAAAAAAGCCCAAAAAGCAGGACGAATATCTGAGTTCAAAGTCTCATGAAGTTTTCACAATAGATTCTTTGGATTACGGAAACAAAAGACGTAAAATCAAAGATGTAAAATTTCGACCGCTAGAACTAGTCGAGCTTAATCATTCATCAAAAGTAGAGAACAGTGCCCCGTTACCTAGTAAGGAAAAATAGAGACTAAATGTTTATATTATTAAATGTAATTTTTGTTGCTTTATTTTTGCTTCTCTCTGCATTTTTTTCAGCTTGCGAGACCGCAATGACTGCGTATTCCAAGCCCAAAATGTATACGATAGCAAAGGAAGGAAATCTCAAAGCTAAGTTGATACTCGCTTTACAGTCAGAAGTGGGATTGGTTATCAGTGCAATACTAACTTGCGCAACTATTCTGAATGCTATGGCTGTGGCGGTAACGACAGATTTATTCTCTGAAATTTTAGGAGATTACGCCATTATATTTGCGCCGATAATTACCAGTGTATTTATTGTATTGTTTGCGGAAGTTTTGCCTAAGATGCTAACTATCGCAAATCCAGAAAGTATACTACTTCCATCCGCATATTTTATAAAAATAACATACAAGACATTGCGTCCATTGAATATGGTAATTGGTTTTATAGCAAAACAATTGTTAAAGATTATTCAACCTGCTTCAAAAAATAGTAAATCTGAATACGAAGATTCACTGGAAGAGTTGAAAGGCGCTATAGCCTTACACAAAGGGGAGAACGTAGAAGATACACAGAAAGAGAAAGAGATGTTACAAAGTGTTTTAGATCTGGGGGAAGTAACAGTGGCGAACATAATGGTGCATCGAAAAAATGTCACCATGATGTGCGCAGATGAACCAATCTCGCAACTTGTTGAACGTATAATGTCATGCCCATTTACGCGAATTCCACTCTGGAGCCAAAATCGAGACAATATAGTTGGTGTACTTCATGTTAAGGATTTATTAAAGGCATTGAAGCGCAAAGACGAAAAAGATGACATAAATGTGCTTGATATAGCTTTAGCTCCACGCTTTATTCCTGAAAATAAAAATTTACTTGACCAATTGCAATCATTTAAAACAAATCATGAGCATTTTGCATTAGTTGTTGACGAATATGGTTCATTTATGGGAATTGTTACGCTGGAAGATATTATTGAAGAAATAGTCGGTAATATAGAAGATGAACATGACGTTGTTGCTCAAAATGGAATACGGAAACAAGAAGATGGGTCGTTTATTGTTGATGGATCAGTAAATATACGCGATTTAAATCGAGAAATAAACACAGATTTTCGAATCGATATAGCCTCTACCCTAGCAGGATTTGTGATAAATTCAGTAGGAATAATTCCTGAGATTGGGCAAACTTTTGTTTTGTATGGATATAAGTTTGAGATATTGAAACGTCAGCGCGTCCAAATTACGCTTATTCGGATCAGCAAGTTAGATGAAAAGATTGAAAATGAATGATATTGCTATACAATCTGCCAATTTTGAAAACCTTGATAAATTAATAATAATTCTTCACGGATACGGAAACAGTGGCTCAGATTACATAAAAATTGCAAAAACTTTGACATCAAATATTGATAACGCTGTATTTCTTCTTCCTGATGCACCGGCTCCGTGCGAAACCTGGACCGGACGACAGTGGTTTCCTCTTACTTTAGATAACATGAGCATTGACGAAATTCGCAGAGGTCTAGATAAAGCTGCTCCCAATTTATGTGAATATATTGACACAAAAAGACAAGAATTCAAATGTGACAATGTCTGTTTGATAGGGATTTCACAGGGAGCCATTATGGCTTTGGAAATGATGTATTACACGAAGATATCGAAGATCGTGGTCTGTTGCGGCCTATTCGCACAAAATGCGTATAAAAAGAACACGGCAAAGCCCGATATTTTACTGATTCATTCCGTTGATGATAATGTCATTCCTTATGAGAAAGCACTACAAGCAAAATCAGATTTAGACAAATTGGGATTAAATGTATCTCTTCTTACCTGCTACAACATTCGTCACTGCGTCCCCAAGGAAGGTTGGAAAATTTGCACTGAATTTTTGAATTGAGAATAACAATATTCCAAAATTTAAAAAAGTTGCCTCTAGTGTCAGGATTTGTAAGTATATCAACAAAGAAGCATTCTGCTGTGTAAATGCGATGCGATAGAAAGCTTCTGCCTCTGCAATGATTTGCTATAACACTTAGTTTTCATGTCCAATCTGGCAAAGTAGTAGGCGTAATACCGAATCATGACTTTTTCATAACCAAACAGGTTCCCGATTTGGTAACTATATGGTTGATTTCTGCCTTCATATATGAAAGCAAATGACCTCTATTTTGATTGCTCTAAAAACGAAATTTTGGTTTATAAGGTCGCTTTTCTCCGTCGTCTTTGGATCTCTGTTTTATCCTATTAATGCTCATTAAAGAATTAGCACTCATTAAAGACTTCTGGCGGGCAGCTTTCCGATTCAAGTCCTTTTGAGCGCGAGTCCTATCATTAACTTGTTTGAATGCTTCAATTACCTTGTCATCTGTATAATAACGACAAAATCTACCTTCTTCTATAAGATCTGCAAGCCCCATGTCCTTTAATTTTTTGCGGATGTCGGATGTCTTATACCATAAAAATTCATATAGAAGTTCCCACTTTTGATCCTGAAGAATAAATATATGCTCTTTTATAGCAGACATACATAATCTCCCCCCTGAGGGGCCCCAGCCGCAGGGGAAAGAGGTAGTTTTGATAGTGGATGACTCATTTTTCATCCAAGGCAAAAAAGTCTGGGTATAACGATACGAGTCATGGTGCATACCTTCATTTAATGAGTTGTACAAGTCCAAGGAGTTATATTCCTCGGCATATTTTTGGAAAGATTCTTTACATTTTTTCAATTGTTCATATATTTTAAATGCATTGTCATATTTATCTATATCATCCCGTGCTTTCTTAATTGCTTCTTCTGTCGAGACAACTTTTTTCGATCTTACATCTCTATAACACTGCTGTATCCTATCACAACAGTCATCTAATATTCTTCCTGAGTGGGCTACTCCATTCATTGCTTCATTCACATAGTTATACAGCATAACAGCGTTCCAATTTGCCTGATCATAGTCTTCAGGACGTGTATTTTTAAAGGTTATTATTTCTCCAGCCTTTTTACCCTGGAATTCATTCATATTTGTCAAGCAATCTGCAATGGCTTTCCCAATAACTTTTTTTATTGATTCATCATAATCTTTAGCTATAAACCAAGGCTTGTCTTTTGCCTGACCTTGTCTCACATTCCACTTTTTCCCCTCGATTATATTATGGGCTCTCGTCCGCCAGTACATCTGTGCCAGAGTATTCTTTGCTTCTGCTGTAAATTCTTGTGCTATAACATCGCTCGAAATGGAAGCAAATATAGCTATAGAACTACCTAAGCATAGCCCCCCCCCCGAATAAACACTTTTTACTCCGATTATGCATCATTCGCACTCCTCCGTGAAGAAAAACAACTACTTTTTTAGGTTACTACTTCTTTTTGCACAATTCAAATGCATTTTATTAGAAGCAACATTTTTATTAGAAGCAATATGATAAAACTAGATAACCTCTGATTTTGTCAGAGATTTTATGTGCCAAAATTTTTGAATTGTGAATGCACCGGTGTGTATAAGAACGGTATATAAGGTGATGCCAGAGGTGTGAGCAAAAAATTACGATTCCACAAAGCCATTGATTATCGGGACAAAAACCTATCCAGGAGGAACATTGAAAAATCGTGAATGGTGAAGAAATGAGGCATTGGCTTATTGCTCGTTTTGCTAGGAAGCAGTTGATATCTTTTTAAAAGCGAGATACACTAAAAGTAAGCAGGAATGGATTTTCTATTATGATTTTTGCGGAGGAATAAAAATGAAAAATTTGTTACGACATGCTATGGTGATTGCAGGAAGTCTGATTGCTTTGATTTCATGGGGTAAAGCGGATAATAACACCGAGCATAAAACCCATGAAAAAGCAAAAGTTTACTTTACTCGAGACCTGAGTCCTGCAGGGTTGTTGAAAATATATAAAAAAGTAAATGGTGATATTCAAGGTAAGGTTGCCATTAAAATTCATACTGGTGAACCGAAAGGCCCAAATATTTTGCCACTAGATATGGTGAAAGCGCTGTATGAAGCTGTGCCGAATAGTACTTTGGTTGAAACAAACACGTTATACAAAGGAAAGCGTTATACTACGGAAGATCATCGGAAAACAATTCATATTAACGGCTGGGATAGTTTCGCAAAGGTAGATATTATGGATGAAGAGGGAACAGTAAATTTACCTGTAAAAGGCGGAAAACATTTCAAAGAAGTATCCATGGGTGGGCATATTGTGAATTACGATTCGATGATTGTTTTGACGCATTTTAAAGGGCATGCGATGGGAGGATATGGTGGCTCTATCAAAAATATTGCAATTGGGTGCGCGGATGGACAAATTGGGAAAAAGCAAGTGCACGATGCGCCCGATAACGAGAACTATGATAAGTGGCTGATGGGAGCAAAGTTTATGGAAAATATGGTGGAATCCGCAAAAGCAACCGTGGATCACTTTGCTCCGCATATCGTTTATATCAACGTGTTGCGCCGTATGTCGGTTGATTGCGATTGCGCAGGAACTGGAGCGGAGGAGCCTAAAGCGCGTGATATTGGCATTTTAGCCTCCAAGGATATTTTGGCTGTCGATCAAGCTTCCATAGATATGGTGTATGACCTGCCTGAGAAAGAATCCCACGACTTGAAAGAGCGCATAGAGTCGCGTGAAGGATTACATCAATTGGAATATGGGGATAAAATAGGCATTGGAACGCGTGAATATGAACTCATTGAAGTAAAATAATCATGTCAGAAATATTTCGTGCAATATATCAAATATCGCCGATATCGTTTCAATAGTGTTGATTTTCTGGCGATATTTGGAAGCGTTGTGTGTGCCATAGCAATAATACATTAAAACTTTTCGCGCGAGCTTCACGGCTGTCGATGGTTCGTAGAACTCCAACATATATTCTAGATGACGCTTAGCTATTTCGCACTTTGCTCGATTTGTTTGCGTTTTTTCAGATATTTGCCCAGTATTTATAAATTCATCAATATCACGCAAAATCCAAGGTTTTCCCAAGGAACCACGCCCTATCATAACACCGTCAGCCTGGCTTTCTTCTAGCGCCTGTTTAGCACTTATCTCATCAATAATATCTCCATTCGCTATAACAGGTATATTTACAGCTTCCTTTACAGCTCGAATATCTGCCCAATTTGCCTTTCCTGAATATAATTGCGAACGAGTGCGACCATGTATCGTTATCATCTGGATGCCTGCATTTTCAGCAATTCGGGCTATAACCGGAGCGTTCTTATGCTCAAAATCCCAACCTAAACGCATTTTTAAAGTCACTGGAATTGGTACGGCATTCACAACTGCCTCAATTATCTCTTTTGCAAGCTTTTCATTCTTCATCAGCGCCGAGCCAGCATCGGATTTTACGATTTTTTTGACCGGACAGCCCATATTGATATCGAGAAATTTGGCCCCCAAGTCATAGCTCAGCTTTGCCGCATCCGCCATAACTGCCGGGTCAGCCCCGACAATCTGAACCGATGTCAGCGGGTCGTCAGCATTATCCATCATCTTATGCGTGCGCATGACATTCCGGATGACTGCTTGGCTAGCCACCATTTCGCTAAACATCAGAAAATCGCCGAATTCACGCGCTATCCTCCGATATGGCAAATCCGTAACACCTGCCATCGGAGCGAGTATCACTCGGCTTTTCAGCTCAGTTGTCCCGAGAAGTAACCTTTTCATACGCTTCCAACTCCAATCAATTCAGCTTTTTTCGTTTTATCCATTGCAAAAATATGTGTTGCGAACGAATTGATGAATGAGCGATTATGGCTAACAACTAGCACTGTACCATCATACTCACTTAGGGCATTGGCTAAGGCCTCGGCACTGGACATATCGAGGTGGTTAGTTGGTTCATCGAGCACCAAAAAGTTGCTTTTCTGCGCCAAAAGTGTTGCAATCGCAACTTTGCTTTTCTCACCTCCGGATAGAACACTGACAGGTTTTTTGACATCATCTTTCGAAATCAGCAAACACCCCAAAATAGCGCGCGCTTGTTGCTGATTTATATCTTTGGTCAGGTTCAGAACATTTTCAAGCGCATCAAGCTTCGGGTCTAAGATATCCAGCTGGCTTTGAGCATAGTAGCCGATCGACACATTATTACCAATTTGCATCCCGCCTGAAATAAGAGGTATTTCGCCGACAATTGTTTTTAGCAACGTCGATTTGCCAATACCATTTGAGCCAATTATTGCAATCTTATTGCCACGAATTATGCGCAGGTCAATATGTTTATTTAATGGCTTCCCATCATAACCAATAGTTACATCTTTTAATTCCAAAACAACTTTTGCACTTTGTTTTTCCACTTCCATTTTGAAAACTGGTTTTTGATCTGCCCCTTCTGTGTCTATGCGCTCTTCAAGTTGTTTCAATCGCTCGATTATCTTCAGTTTACTTTGTGCCTGCTTTGCTTTAGATGCCTTGTATCTGAATCTATCCACGAATTCCTGCAAATGGTCTTGCTTTTTCTTCAGCGCTTCCTTTTGCTTTTTCGCAAACTCAGCATTAGCCTCTCGTTGCTCCACAAATGCGTCAAAATCGCCATTATATACTTTAACATTACCGTTCGATATATGAATTATTTGGTCGGACAGATTATTCAGAAACTCTCTGTCATGCGAAACGAAAAGCAACGTGCCTCTAAACGACCTGAGATACCCCTCCAACCAGGTCAGACTTGGCAAATCAAGGTGATTTGTCGGCTCATCTAGTATCAGAAAATTTGGTTCATTTATGAGCAATTTTGCCAATTCAAGCCTCATACGCCACCCGCCAGAAAGTATCAATGGTGATTTATCGAATTGCGATGCCTCAAATCCCAACCCTGTCAAAACGCATTTTGCATCAGCTTCCAGTGCATATCCTCCTTTATCCGAAAATTCAGCTTCAATCGTTTCATATTTCGCATAAACTTCATCTGAATAATTTATCGCGACTTCGTTAAGCGCATTATGCAATCTTTGCTGTAATTCACAAAGCGTTGCGTGCCCGGAAATGCATTCCTCTAAAATCGTCGTTTTCGGATTGTCGTTTGGGCTTTGTGGCAAATATCCCAAAACGCAATCTTTGGGAATAACAATCTCTCCATCGTCATATTCCTCTAATCCCGTAAAAATATTCAGCAATGTCGTTTTCCCAGCACCATTCGCACCAACGATACCAATATTTGTGTTTTTCGGGAAATGAAACGAAAAATCGCGAATAATGATACGGTCGCCGAATTTTTTGATGAGATTTTTGACAATAATCATTTTTTATAAAAATGTCTTTAAACGTCTCTTTACCATCTCTTTCGCCGCATCACGACCTGCTCCGAGGTATTTTCGCATATCGATATTCGACTTGTTATTAGTCAACTGCTCCCTAATCGCACCTAAAAACGCAATGCGTATATCCGTATCCACGTTGACTTTCGCAATGCCATTTTGTATTGCTTCTCTAATATCGCTATCCGTTATTCCATAAGCATTTTGTATATCAGCACCATAAGCATTGCATCGTTGAACAGCATCAGCATAAACCGATGATGCACCGTGTAATACCAGAGGGAAATCGCCCACTTTTTCTTTTATTTTCTTAAGTGTTTCAATCGACAATTTCGGATTGCCTGTCTTCCCTTTATTCACACCATGGCTTGTCCCAATCGCCACAGCCAAGCTTGAAATACCAGTTCTTTCAATGAATTCACGTGCTTGATTAGGATCGGTATAAAATGCTTTACCTTCAGCGACACTCACTTCGTCTTCAACTCCAGATAATGTTCCAAGTTCAGCTTCAACAGAAACGCCGTATTTATTTGCATAATCAACAACTTCTTTCGTTATGGCGATATTTTCTTCAAAATCTAACACGCTCGCATCAATCATAACCGAAGAAAAGCCATTATCTATCGCTTGTTTGCAAATATCAAAATCTTTTCCATGGTCTAAATGCAAAACTAAAGGAACATCCGATTCTTCAGTGGCAGCGGATACCATAGCTCTTATATGTTCAAATCCCATGTATTTAATTGCGGATGAAGATGCTTGTAAAATAACAGGAGTATGCAACTCATTTGCGCCAGCGACTATCGCCTGTATAACTTCCATATTCGTAAAATTAAATGCGCCTATTGCAACTTTTTCCCGTGTGGCATCACGCAAAATACCATCAGATGACACCAAATTCCTATTTGCAAACATAGACTATCTGTAACACATATCCATCTATGCTATTATACCCTGTCTAAAATATACGTGCAGTGTTTTTGCTCCAGCATCAAATGATGCATTTTGCAAAATAATCATAAAAAAAATTTTGACACAATTTAGAGTTAGAGATAACATATAGTCAACTCGGTTGGTATAGAGCCGGGGGAGTAGCTCAACTGGTTAGAGCGCCGCCCTGTCACGGCGGAGGTTGCGGGTTCAAGTCCCGTCTCTCCCGCCAATTCATGTATTTGCAAGAAATAATGGAATTTGCGGTTTCACTGTCTGAAGCCGAGTTTAGTGGCGAGGTGCCTGTTGTCGCAGTAATCGCTATAGGGAAAGAGATAGTTTCAATTGCAAAAAATCAAGTAGAATTCTGCAAAAAGCCCTGGTATCATGCAGAGTTTTTGGCTGTATCAGAAGCCTGTGAAAAACTGCAAACGAAATATCTAGACACAGCAAGCATATACGTAACGCTCGAGCCATGCGCATTCTGTGCGTGTCTGCTAGAAAAAGTGCGAATCAAAAATATTTTTTTTGGCGCATACGATACAAAATGTGGAGCAATTGAGCATGGAATAAGATTATTTGATCATTCGAGGATATCCCCACATATAATTGGCGGAATTCAAGACCAGCGATGTTCGAATATAATGAAAATTTTTTTTGAAAGGATAAGAAAAAATGAATAAAGAAATAAGATTAAACAAAGCATTATCAATGCTTGGAATATGTTCCAGACGAGATGCTGATAAGCTAATAAAATCTGGACAAGTTTTTGTGAATAATCGTCAAGTGACCGAACTTGGCATAAAAATACTACAAAATGATAAAATTAAGATTTCCGATAAAGAATACGTCTTAAAACACAAAACGCAGACGAAAGTTTGGCTATATTATAAGCCGGTAGGGCTTGTCACAACTCATAAAGATGAACGAGGTAGACGCACGGTTTTTGATGCAATTCGTCAGAAAATAAGAGAACGTGTAATATCTGTTGGTCGGTTGGATATTAACTCAGAAGGCTTACTTTTGCTCACCAATGATAACGAATTTGCAAGGCATGCAGAATCTCCCCAAACCGGCTGGAAACGACGGTATAAAGTTCGGGTGTTTGGTGATATTACAGAGGACATACTTGCACAGATTAGGCAAGGTGTTTCTATAAATGGGATACATTATGCTCCTATTGAAATCACTGTATTAAGAGAAACTGCAGGAAAAAATCACTGGCTTGAATGCGTTTTAACCGAGGGCAAAAACCGAGAAATTCGCAAAATTTTCGAATGTTTCGGACTGGCCGTTAATAGGCTAATACGAACGCAATATGGAGATTTCTCTTTGAATGACATGAGGCCAGGAGATGTAGTCATGGCAAATCCAGACACGAGTGTTAAAATTACATAGTAATAACTGAAGGTTCGGCTAAGCTGTGACCATTGACCTTAATGTTCCTCATAAACATCAAGAGTTGCGGTATCTTCAATTCTTGGAAATAAAGGCGCTACATCATTTAGAACAATAACATCTCCAGGAATTGTTTCATTTTGATCAAGTCGCAGTTCATACGGCGCTCCAATCTGATGAAGTAATTTTTGCGCGCTATTGGGTATTACTGGATACAAACACTTCGTAATTTTAAAGATTTGTTCTGCCAATATGAACAGGATATCCTGCATTCTTTTTGGGGAGCTATCTTTTAATCCCCAAGGTTTTTGGAAGTCAACATATTGATTTGCCAAAGCAATCATTTGCTCAACTTTCTCCAGGTATTTGCTGAAATTATATTGCATTACCAATGGCACAATCTGAGCAATACCAGAATCAATTTCTGTGATGAACTTCTCGTCATCTGACAGTAATTCGGATGGTCTTGATACGGTACCTTTACAACGCTTCTGTATAAAAGAGAGAACACGATTACAAAGGTTTCCATAGGCATTTGCAAGCACTGCATTATATCTCTGGACAAACGAATCCAATGTAAAATTTCCATCAGACCCGAATGTTAGCTCCCTTAAAAGGTAGTACCGCAATGCGTCAGAACCGAACAACTTGCAATATTTATATGGATCTTGCACATTGCCCAACGACTTTGACATTTTTTCACCTTCACTTAGCCACCAACCATGCGAGACTATTTGTCTCGGTGGTTTTATTCCCACCGCCATCAGGAATGCGACCCAGTATATCGAATGAAACTTGACTATTTCCTTCCCAACAAAGTGAATGACACTGTTCCAATATCCGTCATTATTTTGGTCTTCGTTTTCTGGATATCCATTTAGCGTCAGGTAATTTGTCAAGGCATCAAGCCAAACATAAACGACATGCTTTGGATCATCAGGCACTGGTATTCCCCAGCTGAAAGTAGTCCTCGAAATTGCTAGGTCTCTTAATCCTTGCTTTATAAAACTCAGCATTTCATTTTTACGCTGCGCCGGATACACAAAATCGGGATTGTTATCATAAAACTCCAGCAGCTTATCTTGGAATGCAGAGAGCTTGAAAAAGTAACATGGTTCTGTCATATATTGCACTTCACCACCCAATGGAGATTTTCCATCGACAAGCTCGTCTTCTGCGAAATAAGCTTCATTTCGCATATCATACCAACCAGAATATTCCCCAAGATATATATAGCCAGCGTCCTTCAACTTTTTCCAAAAATGTTGCACAGTCTTTTGGTGCCGAGGTTCTGTTGTTCTTATAAAATCATCATTTGATATGTTTAAAACAGGAAGCAAATCCCGAAACAGTTTCGAAATATTATCGGTAAATTCCTGTGGAGAAATGCCGGCTTTTATGGCGCTCTGTTCGACTTTTTTGCCGTGTTCATCAGTTCCAGTGGTAAACTTTACATCATTTCCCAACATTCGATTAAACCTAGCAAAAACATCACAAACGACCGTTGTATAAGCGTGTCCAATATGTGGCTTTGCGTTGACATAGTATATCGGTGTTGTTATATAAAGCTTGCTCATAGTTTAATCTCCAAAATTGGCAATTGTGTTTGGATTATAGCATAAAATCCATTTTAGGGTTCTGTCGCGCAACAATGAAAAGGATAGTTCGTTTTTAGTTCAAAACACACTTCTATGCGGGCAATTTAATGGTATAATAGCGCATATTGCTGCTTTGTGGATATCAAAATGAAAAGGAACACAAAGAATATACTTTCCTGGATATTTTTGATGGGTATATTGTTTCTGATGGCCAGTCCATTCGACACGAAAATTCTTGGTGGAGCGCCAAAGGAACTAACTTACTCGAAATTCATGAAATCTGTTTCAAGTGGTGATGTCAAGGAAGTTTATATACGAAACACTTCTTCAAAAATCACAGGCGTGCTTGCTGATGGTAAGATTTTTTCCACAATTGCCCCAGATGATGCAAAGATGATAGAAAAATTGCTGGATAATAATGTTGAAATAAAAGTAGATGCAGGCGATTCCGGCTGGGGATATTTGCTATCTGCTCTAATTCAGTGGTTCCCATTTTTGTTGCTAATTGGACTTATGGTATATTCAGCACGACAAATGCAAGGCGGAGGCAAAGGTGGATTTGGAGGGGGAGCTTTTGGTATTGGAAAATCACGAGCCAAAATGTTTCACCCCCAAAAGGTTAAGGTGACTTTTGCAGATGTCGCTGGAATTGATGAGGCTAAACAGGAATTAGAGGAAATTGTTGATTTTTTGAAAGCTCCGCAAAAATATCAAAGATTGGGTGGGAAGATACCAAGAGGTATGCTCCTTGTTGGCGATCCTGGAAATGGAAAAACATTGCTGGCAAAAGCGATTGCAGGCGAGGCTGGAGTGCCATTTTTTAGCATATCTGGTTCAGACTTCGTCGAAGTATTTGTCGGTGTTGGAGCGAGCCGTGTCAGAGATATATTCGAGACAGCTAAAAAGAATTCGCCTTGCATTATCTTTATAGATGAAATAGACGCAGTAGGACGTCGCCGTGATAGCGGGAGAGGAGGAAATGATGAGCGCGAGCAGACCCTCAATCAGCTGTTGGTTGAAATGGATGGTTTTGATGAAAATCAAGGCGTGATAGTGCTTGCTGCAACAAACCGCGCTGACATACTAGACCCAGCACTGTTGCGTCCTGGACGATTTGATAGACGTATCACTGTGCAATATCCAGATATGAATGGTCGAGAAAAGATTTTAACAGTGCACACAAAAGACGTTCCACTTTCTCCTGATGTTAATTTGAAGACGATAGCTCGAGGAACCCCTGGATTTTCAGGAGCAGAACTGGCTAACCTGGTAAACGAAGCGGCACTTCTCGCTGCACGTGATGATAAATTATCGGTCGCTATGAAAGATTTCGAATTGGCTAAGGACAAAGTCATAATGGGGGCAGAGCGGAAATCGATGAGCATGACTGATGAGGAGAAGAGAAATACGGCATATCACGAATCTGGACACGCGCTCATAGCTCTTCTAGTTCCACAAAGTGATCCTATTCATAAAGTCACAATAATTCCACGAGGTGGCGCCTTGGGAATGGTTGTGAGGCTGCCAGAGAAGGATAAAGTATCGGTCACTAAAACTGAGTTGCTGTCGAATATACGCGTGTCGCTAGGAGGCAGAGCCGCAGAAGAAATATTTTTTGGAAAAGAAAACATAACGACTGGTGCTTCTTCCGACTTAAAACAGGCAACAACAGTTGCAAAAAAAATGGTCATAAAATGGGGGATGAGCGACAAGATAGGTCTTCGCACATTCTATGATTCAGAAGGATATTACATGGAAGTAAGCGACCAAATATCGCAAGACACATCGAAAGTTATTGATTCCGAAGTGAACAAAATCATAGATGAAGCCTACACAGAGGTGAAAGAGCTCATTATTCAAAATAAGGATAAGTTGGAACGAATAGCTCTTAACTTACTTGAGCGAGAAACTTTGACCGGCGACGAAGTGAAACAGATTCTTGAAGGCAAAGAACTTGAAAAGGAAAAGCCTGTAGAAGATTCTTTGGATGATTTCAAAATGGGCGGATTACCAACAAGTGAGGAGGAATAATGCAGAATATTTTTGGAACTGACGGGGTTAGAGGAAAGGCTAATGAAGGATATATAACTCCCGAAAACGCGATGAAGTTAGCTGTATCTGTCGTGAATTATTACGCAGACATGCAACATAAAAGCGTTAACAGCAAGTTTACTGTGGTTATTGGAAAGGACACTCGGCTTTCTGGATATATGCTCGAACCGGCGCTAACCTCTGGTTTTATAGCAGCTGGCGCCGATGTTGTTCTGCTCGGGCCAATCCCGACTCCTGCTGTTGCGTTTATGACCAGGTCGCTCCGAGCTGATTTGGGCGTTGTTATTTCAGCATCGCATAATCCTTATTATGATAACGGAATAAAGTTTTTTAATTCAAATGGATTTAAAATCACAGAGGAAGAGGAAATTAAGATTAGCGAGATATTTTATAATCATCCCAAGTTGATTTCGACGGAGTTTATGGGAAAAGCCCGGCGTCTAGATGATGCACAAGGACGTTATGTCGAGTTTGCCAAAAGTTCGTTTCCCAAAAATCTTGGCCTATCTGGTCTAAAGATTGCTTTAGATACTGCAAATGGAGCTTCTTATAGAATAGCACCTCAAATTTTTTGGGAACTGGGCGCTGAGATAATCCATATAGGAAATGAGCCAGATGGGCTGAATATAAACAAAGATTGTGGTGCAACTCATACCGAATTATTGCAACAAACAGTAGTTGAGCAGCATGCGAATATTGGTATAGCGCTGGATGGCGACGCAGATCGTCTCATCGTTGTTGATGAGCAGGGCGAAGTTGTTGATGGCGACTTTTTGATTGCAACGATTGCAAACGCTTGGAAAAGCTCCGGAAAGCTTAAAGGCAATACGATTGTAACTACGGTTATGTCGAATATAGGAATGGAAAAATACTTAAACTCAGTTGGACTAAATCTCATACGCACTGACGTTGGAGATAAATACGTCATACAAAAGATGGTCGAGATTGGAGCTAATATTGGCGGAGAAAAATCCGGCCATATAATCCCAATAGATTACTCATCGACTGGTGATGGTTGTATTTCTGCACTACAAATATTAAGTTTCTTGCAGAAAGATAAAAAGAGAGCTAGCGAAATCAGGGATTTATATACGCCATATCCGCAAATTATGATGAATATCCCGAAAATCCTGGATTTACACGAACCAAAGATTTTGGATTGCATTAACACAATAAACGATATGCTAAAAGATACCGGAAGAATAGTTGTCAGAAAATCAGGAACGGAGCCAGTAACGAGGGTGATGATAGAAGCGCAATCTAAGACAAAGGCAAAAGAAGCAGAGCGGTATTTCAAAGATGTTATGGAAAAAATATAATGAAAATTATAAAAGTTGGGCTAATAACGATAACAAGTCTTGTGATTATTGGATGTAGTTTTTTTGTCAAATTGCATCATATAAATGATAATGTGCCGACGTATCCTGAAGAAGGCGATGGCTCATTGCATGTTTATTTGCTCAATCTAGACAAATCCACAGATAGATTGGCAAATATAAAACCTTTAGTTAATGGATTGGAATATTCTTATACTCGCATTTCGGCCGTTTATGGAAAGGAGCTTTCGCAAGAATATCGGGATAGTGTTACAGTTCCTGATAAATACAGGATACTTATGCACAATGATATAGGCGCGGGCACAATCGGTTGCTATTTAAGTCATATAAACATTTGGAAAGAATTTTTGTTATCAAAACATTCATATGCGTTAATTTTCGAAGACGATGTCGAATTCGAACCGAAAAAATTGAAAAAATTAATAGACTTGCTACTAGCCTCAAGCGAAGAGTGGGATTTAGTAAACATAGATGTCAATCGCCACGGTTTCTCAAAGCCAGTAAAACAGTTGTCACAGCTTTTCAGATTAGTAAAATTTAGAGCTCGTGTAGGGAATACAAGTTGCTATCTTATCAATCGAAAAGCCGCAATGGCATTGCTACAAAAATCTTTACCGATTTCGATGCCGGTTGATCACTATATGATGCGTCCTTGGGAGTTCAATATTAAAATACGAGGAGTAACTCCACAAATAGTTCATCAGTCATTTGGAGATTCAGAGATAAAAAAACAGGAAAAACCAGCCCCGCAAATTGCGTTTTGGTACAAAGTGACTTCCCTTCTGTATCAAATTACAGCAGATATTATGACTATGTTTGGTTCGAAGTGACTATCTAACAACGACTCAAAAATCAACTTATCCTGTCTCAGGGGATGGACAAAGAAGTATCACAAGGGCAATTTGAATAGCAAAAAACAAAAGTTGCCTGCACTGATGGAAATTTTTCATATGAAGAAGAACTGTATATGAACGCTGTTCTCAAACACGTCATAAGCCAATCTGAAACTTGTTTGTTCGAGATTACGCCGCAAAACTAAGTTTTACAGTAAATCTATACAAATGCTAGAACTCTCAATTGCCTTGTTTTTGCATAGCAGAATGCCCATTGTTAATATATTTGCCAATCCCTTTAATATTTCTTGCTTGACTGTTCACTAAATTATTTGGTAAACATATCCGGTTATGTATGTTTATGAGTTAGATTAGTTATAATGGATTCATTTCCTATGACCCTTACCGGGTATAACAAATTACAAGCCGAGTTGCGGTATTTGAAGAATACAGAAAGACCTAGAATAGTTGAAGCAATTGCTTCGGCTCGAGCATTGGGAGATCTTTCAGAAAATGCAGAATATCATGCCGCAAAGGACAGACAAGGGATGGTTGAAAGCAGGATCACAGACCTGGAAGATAAACTCAGCAAAGCGACAGTCATAGATTCTTCTCAAATTGTTTCGGACACCGTAAAGTTTGGGGCGACCATTGAATTAGTGGACGACGACACTGATATAATTTCGAAATTCCAAATCGTAGGAAGTGATGAAGCTGATGTTAAAAATGGTCTTTTGCCCATCACTTCTCCTCTTGCAAAAACGCTAATCGGAAAAAAAGAAGGAGATTCCTTTGAAGTGCGGGCGCCTAATGGTGTGAAGAACTACACAATTGTGAGTATCCATTACGTTTAAGTATGCTCAATTCCAGCAAATGACGGATAAGAATAGATAATCTAGTGACTGAAAGTCGCTAGGTTGTTTATTTTATAATAATTTCGCAAACGACCAGACCTTGATAAGTGCTGAGTGTTGGATTGTCTTGTTTTCACTTAGAAACAGGCAAAATATGCAACAAGCAAAATATTCGTGTGAATTTTGCCACACCTTAAACAGCTATCTCGTATATCGATATTGAATAGTTTTTTGGTTTTTATGAAAGATAATGTTGCCATTGTACGGTACTCTTGGTCATTCAATAGCTTCTATCCTACGATAGTTCTTTCAAGTTTGGTTTGAAATTTCAGGAATGTAATGGGCTAGTAAAAGGAACGAAAAATGATGAACGCGGCAAAAACTTGGAATAAAGTACAATGGTAAAAAATTAGAGATATCCATTTTATCAATGCTTTATAGCAGAATTGATTAAAATTTTTGATATGGAGTTGCCCAAGTTCAAGCAGATGTGAGGCAAAAAGAGACTTTTAGAAATATATACCAAGGATGTAAGACCAATGGGAGTTATATTTTTGCAGAAATTTTATGAGTTCACGACGCGTTCTGACGATAGTATCTTCGGACAGTTCTTCGTAAAATTCCTCACGAAAAACCTGGTTACTTCGCTCGATTTTGCTGTTGTATGTTGGTTTTGCAGACCTTTCACTGTCACATTTTCAGCCAGGAACAAGTGTCAAAGGCAAGTCTCATACTTCAAAAATGAGCTCGAAAAGAATCAGAAAAGTTCTCCACATGAGCGCGCTTAGAGTGAAGCGGTAACTCAGATTTCGTCCGTTTTGTTCAGAAAATGAAGTGTCGAGGCAGGGCTCCAAAGGTTATCATCGTTGCGATTACGAGAAAATTTCTCTGCATTTTCTTCGGCACGCTAAAGCAAGTGAAAAATTTTGACAGAAAACTTGCATATTTTCTTCTTCCAAAAGACGGTATCTAGATACGGCATTTAAAATGCTCGCAAATAATGCTAAACTACGAGATAGAGATTATTTTTTTTGGCTAAAAGAGTGCTAGAGAAGGAAGACTTAAAAAAAGTATGCAAACTTGCAAAATTAAAAATTGACGACAATGAACAAGATGACTTTTTAGGGAAGCTAAACCAGGTATTTAACTGGATAGAGCAACTCTCGAAAATAGATGTAAGTCAGGTTGATATCAATGATTTAAGCGATATGAACACAACGCCAGAGCACGCTGACAAGCCATATATGAATAATACTCGTGAAGAATTGCTGAGCAATACGAAGTTTAAGAAATTCGACATGTTCTGCGTTCCTAAGGTAGTTGAATAAAGGAGAAGGAAAACAATGATTGTATACTTAAAAGGAGGAGAAGAACTAGAGATAGCGAATGGTTCTTCAGCTTATGATGTCGCTTGTAAGATCGGCATACAGAAAAAAGCGGTTGCGACAAAAATAAATGGAACAACAACCGATCTCAACACAACATTGACCGATAAGGATACAGTCACATTGTTAACATATCAAGATGCAGAAGCTCTCGAAGTTCTTCGTCACTCGACGGCTCATGTTATGGCAAAAGCAATTCTTGATTGCATAGATAAAGATGCCAAACTTGCCATCGGTCCAGCGATAGAGAACGGTTTTTACTACGATATGATGCTAAGCAAAACCTTGACGACTGAAGATTTGCCTAAGATTGAAGCAAAGATGAAAGAGATAGTTAAGCAGGATTTGCAGTTTGAAAAGGCATCGATAAGTAAGGCTGAAGCATTGGAATACTTCAAGTCTCGAGGGCAAAAATACAAAGTTGAATTAATTGAAGGGATTGATGCAGAGACTGTAAGCATTTATAAATTAGGTGATTTCGTTGATTTGTGTCGAGGACCTCACGTTCCATCGACAAGATACATTCCAGCGGAAGCGATAAAGCTGACGTCTGTAGCAGGCGCTTATTGGCGTGGTGACAGCAAAAATGATATGTTGCAAAGAATTTATGGAACTGTGTTCACGACAAAGAAAGAGACCGAAGCATATTTCAGAATGCTAGAAGAAGCGCAGGCTCGTGACCATCGAAAACTAGGCGTAGAGCTTGGAATATTTCATCTTGATGAAGTGGCGCCAGGAAACGTATTTTGGCTCAAAAATGGCACAATCATATTTAACTTAATAAAGGAATACATAACAAAAGTCATTCGAAAGCATAATTATTTTGTTGTGCAAACCCCGCAACTAATGAACAAATCACTTTGGGAGACGTCGGGACATTGGGCAAAGTTCAAAGAAAATATGTTCATTGTGGAAGATGATGAAACGACGATGGCTATAAAGCCGATGAACTGTCCTGGTCACATAATTTGTTACCAAACTGGTGCGGTAAAGAGTTATCGAGATATGCCAATTCGTATGGCTGAGTTTGGTCTTTGTCACCGGAACGAAAGCTCAGGTTCGTTGCACGGGGTGATGCGTTTGCGCGCGTTCATGCAAGATGATGCTCACGTTTTCTGCACGCCTGAGCAGATCGTATCGGAAACGATAGACATTTGCTTTATATTAAAAGAGATATACGCCACATTCGGATTTACTGATATAAAAGTAAAATTTTCCGACCGCCCTGAGAAACGCGTCGGATCAGATGAAGTTTGGGATTTAGCTGAAAAATCACTCACAGATGCCGCAAACCAAGCTGGACTTAATTACACCTTAAACAAAGGTGAAGGTGCATTCTACGGGCCGAAATTGGAGTTTGTTTTAAAAGACTGCCTCGGAAGGGATTGGCAGTGCGGAACGCTTCAAGTTGATTTCAACTTGCCACAACGCTTTGGAATTCACTATATAGATAAAGATGGCGAGCGTAAAACGCCAGTAATGATACATCGAGCGATCGTCGGTTCGATAGAACGATTTATAGGAATACTGATAGAGCACTATGCAGGCAAGTTCCCATTTTGGTTAGCTCCGACACAGATAGTTGTGGCAAGTGTGACAGACGAAAGTGCTGAGTATGCGCAAAAAATAGCAAACTTTTTGGACGAGACTGGATATCGCGTGGAACTCGACACAGCTAATGAGAAAATCAATTACAAGATCAGGCAACATTCTTTAATGAAAGTGCCCGCAATTGTAATAATTGGGAGCAAAGAAGTTATGGAGAAAAATATTAGTGTAAGGATGTTAGGTTCAGACAAAACAGAAACTATACCGATGGACAAAATGACCGAATATTTCAAAGAGATAGAATGCAAATCACATACGAATTAGACAATTTAATAAAAATTGGGGGAGTACTGAAGTTTTCAACTTTGGACTACCCCGGAAAATTATCGGCAGTTATATTTTGTCAAGGCTGTCCGAACCGATGTGTGTATTGTCACAATCCAGATTTTATTCCCATCAAGGCAATGTCATCAATCAAATTCAGCGAAGTTATGGATTTTTTACGAACTCGCCAAGGATTATTGGAGGCTGTGGTATTCAGCGGTGGTGATCCGCTCATTCAGAATGATTTATATAAAGCTATGTTGCAAATAAAATCGATGGGATTTCTTGTTGGATTACACACATCTGGTGTAAATCCAAAACGACTAAAAGAAATAATCGATATAACTGATTGGATAGGGTTCGATATAAAAACCAATTTTGAAAGATATGAAACTATAACGCGGAACAAGGTGTCTGCAAAACTAGCTAAAGAGAGCTTGGATATTGTCTTAAAATCGAACGTTGCATACGAAATACGAACCACTGTAGATTCAAGATATATAACTTTTGAAGAGTTGCATAACATAGCAAAATTGCTTAGCGATATTGGGATACAAAAATGGGTTTTGCAGGAGTGTATATTGAGAACAAAAACTGATGAACAAAAATTATCTCTTCCGAATATAGAAGAAATAGAACAGCTTGAGCAATACCTAGAAATAGAAGTAAGACGTCAATGATATTATCGTTATTCATAAGAGATAAAGAATTTCATTTAAGTTGCGGCAATTTTGAGCAAATATACACTATCAAGGAAACACGTGGAATGGCGGATAAAGTGCCAGAGGACTTCAAAACGTTTATAGGACAACTAAATTTCAGAGAAATAGACACGGTGCTATACTCATCAGGGCCAGCTTCATTTACAACCGCAAGAATAATGAATTCAATGCTCAAGGGCATAAAAGTAGTGCATCCAGATATGAAATTTGTTGGCATATCGCATTTTGTAACATATCTGTCAATAATTATAAAACATCATGAGCAAGGAGCAATTGCTATTCCGACAATGCGTGGTGATTATTTTATATGTAGATTTGCAAATTCGCAATTGGGAACGATGTATGTAGACAGTGAAATATCTAACGATACTATCATTAGTAACAATCCAGTATTAGAAAATATAAATTTAGCAACGCAACAGTATACTATAAATAATAGTGAAGTATTTATAAAGAATATAAATTTTATTACAAACGATTTAGAAATAGATTATGGAATTACTCCAGAATACTCACATTAGAAGATTAACTAAGGGCGATTTTGAAATTCTGAAAATGTTTCACGTGAAACATTTTGGAAATTACGAAATATCCGATCGGTCATTTGATGCTTATCTAACTCAGTCTCAATATCCTGCGTTCACGATGCAGATATAGTGTATATAGGCACCGCTCCCGATTTCCGGAGACACGGAGTCGCATCTACGCTGATACAAAATTTTTTAGATACAACGAAAATTTCTCAGATATTTTTAGAGGTGAGCATTGAAAATACAAATGCTATAAGCCTATACAAATCCTTGGGTTTTGAAATAGCATCGATTCGCAAAAAATATTTTCATAATATTGATTCATATCTGATGTTCAAAAAAAAATGTTTCACGTGAAACATTTTAGAAATTTCAAATTAAAAATAATCCTTCTATCTTTCCTATTTGCCAATCCGTAGCAATATGCTCTTTTTAGATATTTTGTGAAAGATATCTCGAAAAAAAATATATCTTTCTCAGATACATACATGTTATACTAATAACATGTTAGAATTTTATGAATGTTTCGCGTGAAGCATTTTGAGGATATGACTCAAGAAGAATTGATACGACTGTATATTGAACATTTAATTAAATGGAATCAATATATAAATTTGGTGCAGTATAACTCATTAAACGATGTGTATGAGCGACATATAACAGACTGCATGCAAATAAATAAATTTTTGACAAAAGACGATTATATTATAGATGTAGGTTCTGGAGCTGGTCTTCCAGGAGTGATATTATCAATGTCAGGATATAAAAATGTAATTTTATGCGAAAAAAATTATAAAAAATGTATTTTTTTGCATGATATAAAATCCAAATTAAAATTAGATTACGCCATTTTTAATGGCGATATATTTGAATATCAGGTTCCAGAGCAAAAATTGAAGAGCGCAGTATTGGTGTCCAGAGCATTTAGCTCATTAGAAAAATTGCTTAGCGTCATGGAGCGTTTAAAGGTTTCACGTGGAACATTTCATAAAGGCAGGACATACAAAAACGAGATTGAGGAAGCAAGCCAAGTGTATCACTTTGAATTCGAGATTGAACCAAGCCAAACCGCACCGGATAGTGTTATCTTAAATATATCAGAAGTAAGGAGAAAGTAGTGGCAAGAATAATTTCAATAGCAAATCAAAAAGGCGGAGTTGGAAAGACGACAACTGCAGTAAATTTAGCGACAGCACTAGCTGCCGTAAGGAAGCGGGTTTTGCTTATCGATTTTGATCCGCAGGGCAATGCTACAACTGGAATTGGGATATATAGTAAAAAGCTAAATACTAGTTATGATTTATTAACAAAGACTAAGACATTATCTGAAGTAATATTAAATACAAATATACCAGGATTATCTTTAATACCTGCAAGTATAGATCTTGTTGGGGCAGAAATAGAATTGGTTCAGGTGAATGGAAGGGAGAGAATACTCAAAGAAGCATTAGCGCCGTACGACCAAATGTTTGATTACATTATTATCGATTCCCCGCCTTCGATGGGAATTTTAAGCTTGAACGCTCTAGTCGCTGCAAGCGGAGTGTTGGTACCTTTGCAGTGTGAGTACTATGCATTGGAAGGACTGAGTTATTTGTTAAGCTCAATTAGCAGAATAAGGGCAACTTACAACAATACTTTGTCATTATTCGGAATAGTGTTAACTATGTATGATAGACGTAATAGCCTGAGCGTGTCGGTTGAAAATGATGTGAGGAAACATCTTGGGGATAAAGTCTTCAAAACAGTAATACCAAGAAACATTAAAATTTCCGAGGCGCCATCATATGGGCGACCGGTGCTTATTTATGACGTAAAATGTATAGGCTCATACGCCTATATGAAGTTGGCTAAGGAATTTTTGGAAAGGGAGAACAATAATGGAAGATAAGTTAGGGCGTGGATTATCGGCATTATTAGGGGAAAATATCGCAAGCAATCAAGAAGAAAAACCGGTATCTAATAAGGTCGATATCGATTTGGTGTTTCCAAATGAAAATCAGCCTCGAAAAATGTTTGATGAAGACAAACTTCGAGAGCTTGCCGGTTCAATTGCTCTACATGGCGTTTTGCAACCATTAGCAGTTCGCCGAAAAGATAACGGATATGAAATCATCGCAGGGGAACGACGCTGGAGAGCTTCAAAGCTAGCTGGGCTAAAAGAGGTTCCGGTGTATATCGTTGATTGCGATGATCGTAATGTTATGACACTGGCTCTGATAGAAAATCTGCAAAGATCAGATCTAAACCCGATCGAAGAAGCTGAAGCTATGCGTAACCTGATGATAGCCTGTGAGTGCCGACAAGAGGATTTAGGAACGATGCTGTCTAAAAGCCGTAGTTATGTTTCGAACGCATTGAGATTGTTGTCGCTTCCTCCCAGGGTACGTGAACTTATACGCGATGGAAGATTGACAGCTGGACATGCTCGAAATTTGATCGGAGTGCAAAATGCAGAGGAAGTTGCTAATTTAGCCGTGGAAAATAATTGGAACGTGCGACAACTTGAGATGGCCATGAAAGATATAAAAGCTGGTTCTATACAACCTGGCATGCCCATTCGAGGAGATGACCCGAAAACAAATTCAGGAACTCCGATTGATATAAGAGAAGATAGCGAGTCTGCCGATATCGCCATACGCGTAGCTGAAGCACTTAAAGTCGAGACAAAACTTAAGGTGACGAGAAAAGGTGGAGTCTTCACCCTTATATGCAAATCATGTGAAGAGCTTGAAGAACTAGTGGAAAAGCTTGTTTCATTAGGTGAATAAAGCAAATTGCTGAAAATAGACCGACGCCGAACACTTGGAGGCGTTGTGTCGGATGAGGCAATTTGCTTGCTCAGGTAATCAAAGCATTTTGCGCTTTCAATCCATTAAAGATGATCTGACCAGGCAGTCGCAAATCTACACTGCGCACTTCATTTTTATTTAATTTATTGTTTTTTATAAGGACATCCAAAGTATTCAATGCATTTGTTACATTTTCTTCAGGTAATTTTACCTTTACACCAGCAATCGTTATATTCCATCGACGTTCACGAATATATGAAATTGCATCTAATTTATCCGAAACATCTCTAAATTTAGCTATTTCATTTAGGATTTTATGTGCACTCTTGTTCGCATTCGCTCCTGACACCAGAGGCAAACCAGTAGGTTTCGTGGACACTTCTTCAATAAATTTTCCGTCACTATCTATCAAAATGGATTTTGCGTCATGTTGATAAACAGCTATTGGTTTAGTTTCTTCTGCCTCTATTTTTATAATGTTCGGTAAAATCTTTTTTACGATAGCTCGCTTTATCCAAGGAATGTCGGTTATTCGATTATATATTTCAGCGCTCGAGCAACTAAATATCGAATCATTTGTTTTTATCGCTATTTTTGCAGATATCATTTTAGTCACACGGGGAGAAACTCCTAAAATATCAACTTTAGTCAAATTAGAACCGGAAATTTTTGTAAATTTTTCACAGGTTTTATTATAAAAGCTTTGTATAACGTGTCTTGAACAATATAAGCTAAGTGTTATGATGCCAAAAATCACTATGTATATTAAAAATTTCGATCTTGCTCTTTTCTTTGGCATCTTTATTCGGACCCCTTCAGCTTCTCTGCTTGATCGTTTTCAATAAGTTTATCAATTATTTCATCAAGAGCCGACCCATCCATAATTTTATCAATTTTATACAGAGTCAGATTTATCCTATGGTCAGAAACACGCCCCTGCGGAAAGTTATAGGTTCTAATGCGTTCCGATCTATCTCCTGTCCCAACCTGTGTTCTCCTATCAGCAGAACGAGAAGATTCTTGTTTCATGCGCTCATTTTCATATATTTTGGCGCGTAGAATTTTCATAGCTTTTGCCTTGTTTTTGTATTGAGAACGCTCATCTTGCACAGCGACAACCGTTCCTGTAGGTATATGCGTTATTCTCACAGCGCTATCTGTTTTGTTCACGTGTTGCCCCCCTGCGCCGGATGCACGATAGGTATCTATCTGCAGATCTTTTTCCTCTATATGCACATCGACTTCCTCGGCTTCGGGCAAGACTGCAACTGTGGCTGCGGAGGTATGTATTCTGCCTGATGCTTCAGTTTCAGGTACGCGTTGTACACGATGGACTCCAGATTCAAATTTCAGTCTGGAAAAAACCCCTTTTCCAGATATAGAAACGCTGGCTTCTTTTATTGCACCGATCCCACTTTCTGAAAATTCCAAAATCTCGAATTTCCAGCCGTGCATTTCGGCATACATTTCATACATCCTGAACAAATCCGCAGCAAATAATCCGGCTTCATCTCCTCCGGTTCCGGCGCGTATTTCTAATATGGCACCTTTTTCGTCATCAATATCTTTCGGCAAAAGTAGTATTTTGATCGTTTGCTCAATATTCGCAATCTCGGACTTTAACGTAGGTATTTCTTCTTCAGCCATATGTTTTATTTCCGCATCATCCGAATTTACAGCAAGCTCATTAGTGTCATTTAATTCTTTTTCCTTTGCAAAAAGTAGACGCACTTCCTTTGCTATTTCCCTTAAATCAGAAAACTCTTTGGATAGTTTTGCATACTCTTTAGAATCGAATTCAGTTTGATTATTCATTTTCTCACGTATCATTTCATAATGATCGAGAATTGAATTCAGCTTTTCTCTAAATGCATCCATTATTCTCTCATCAAAGAAGACAAAGTCTTGGAGATTAATCTTATATCTTTGCCAAGATTTTCTACTATGTAATCCCTATTGTTATAAGTGCCTTGAACTAAATCAGTTAAGGACTTATCGATACCATCAAGTTTGCGCAACATCTCAGTCCAAACAGTTTCATTTACTTTTTTTGTCATATTGCTCAATTCAATTTGTCCTGCTCCAAGCGTCTGGACTAATTCTTGATGTTTTAGAACTGAATCAGCCAATTGAGAAATCTTATTGGAAAATTCTTTTTGCATACTTACCAAAGTTATGCGGTTGCCTTCAAATTCCTTTAGCTGATTTTGAAACGCGTATATCATTTCAATCGTCTTTTCCAGCAATCCCATTGAGAAAATTTGCCCGTGGTAATCACTAGCATCTCTTTCCAGCGTTGATAAACTTATCGTACGCTTTGTTATCCATTCCTCCACTTTATACAAAAAATTATCAGCAACTTGCTTTTGGTTAACGTTTAAAAAACCTAGTATCAGCGAACCAGACAATCCAAAGAGGGAGCAACCAAATGCTATTCCCATTCCTGAAAGCGGAATTTTTAAGCTATCTTTCAGCTTTGCAAAAGACTCTGTTGCATCAGCCTGATCAATCCCGAGATTATCAATGATGTTAGCCACATTGCCTATAGTTTGAGATAATCCCCAAAAAGTTCCGAAAAGTCCCAAAAAAATCAGTATCCCCGAAAGATATTTCGGAAAGGCGCCATAATCATCTACGCGTTTTTCAACACTCCACATAACAGAATTCAACTTTGACTGTGAAGCTAGATTATTTGCTCGAGAAATATACAACGAAATTGGAGATAGCAATTTTAATTGCTCAATATCTTTCTTATTCAACTTGTCATATAAGATTAACTTCGAATATTCCGCATTGTATAAGAAAATTCGTCTGTATATAAAAATAACTCCAGAAATAAAACAAGTTAGTATTATTGAATTAATCTGTATGTTGTATACAAAAGCGTGTTTTAAGTTATCAAACAGAATATATGCGACGACAGCAACAAACAATAGAAATATCGAAATACGCAAAACACACCTTTTAGCGACAAGAAGTTTCACAAGCCATCTCACTCCAAACCTCATTTATTTATGATACAACACATTACGCTTGGTTTCCAGTGATAGACCATACTGCGTCCTTTTATCCTTTGCAACTTTGCTCATTCTATGGTACCATTACTAGGTCTTTGCCACAGTAGCTTAGAGGTAGAGCACTCCCTTGGTAAGGGAGAGGTCGAGGGTTCGATTCCCTCCTGTGGCACCATATGAAATATGTTATGACGTATAAAAAATCATCCTGCACTTAAAATATCAAATACAGGATGGGGGAGCAAAGGAACGTAAACAAAGCAGATTTTAGCCTTGGGGCTTCAGAGCTCTTTTGCTTGGCTCCATACGCTTGTAACTTGTAAAATATTGTTCCAGAATATCTTTGTTTTTGATTAAATCACGGTAATGTGTCCGCTCGTATTGAACGCTTCCGGTTTGCTCCATCGAGTTAAAACTCAATATTTTTCCAAAATACTCCTCATTTTGGCGATCGCGCCAGTATCTACAATCTCTCAGCGCCGATGCGTCCAGTTCAAGATCACACTCTACAAATTGTATAAAATAATTTATGCTGTTAATATTCCAATAAAACGGAATCACTGTATGGAAATATCCCTTTTTTGCAAATTCTCCAGTTCCAATTTTCAGATCACCCGAATCGGTTAAACTCCATTCTTCGCCAATGGTAGCGTTCGGATCATACCGCAATGTGACATTAAACTGTACTTCAGGTGCTGTGCGGTGACCTGGATTCAAACATACAATCCGGTTTAGAGGAAATTCTAATGCAGTCTTATCTTGCTCTACTTTTTCATACTCATTTTCCAGTTTAGCTATGGAATATTCTTGACTTGCTACTTTCATTGTTTTGCTAAGATCACCTGATGTCCAAAATTTTTGTATATTTCTTGCTAGATCTAGTCGTGCATTGTATTGAAGCATATCTTTTATTGCATTATTTAGATTACTAAATAATGCGTCTATTTCGTTGTCACTATATTCCTCTATATCAGATTCATACTCCTTTATAAAATTAGTTTGTATATTATTAAGCAGTTGCCCTATATTAAAGTCCTCATTTTCTGCATTCACTTCATCATTGTGTAAAATTTGCTCCACTAAGTTGTATAAAAGAACGGCGTTAAAGTTTTCTCGGGAATAATGCTTCGGCTCAGCAGTAAATACTATCAAGCGTGCACTGCCATCATCTTTTGTGAGATGGAATTCGTTCTGATGAGTTACGCAATCTGCAATTGCATGTCCAATAACGTTGACAATGGATTCTCGGTATTTTGATACTTTGAATTGCTGCTCTTTGAAAAAATCGTCATCCTTTGCGTTTTGAATTTTTTCATGTGCTGTAATAGCCCAGTCTATATAACACAATTTATTATGTATCTCTGTTAACACCTCTTTTGACATTTCTGCATAAGAACATGATGCAATGAGAGGTATAACTAAACTATAGTTTAAATATGGCCTTCGCCTATTAAATGCACTTTTCTTTAATTTACACTTCATTTTTAGTTCACACAAAAAAAACAACCACTCCTATCGTTTAGGATATCACACAATTAGTTTATCATGCAAATGATACTACAACGTGTGTTGGTTTGCATGAAAAATCCTTCATAGCCATATGCGCCATTTTTGGGGAAATGTGTTCGATAAAATGGCTAATTTCAGCTTCTGAATTATTTTTTATAAACATTCTTGCGACACCGGACAATGTTAGAATAGTATCTATTCTCGCTACATTGCCGCCAAGAATATCTGTCCATGGTGTATCACCTATCATCGCAACTTTTTCATTCGGAGAAACAAATTGCTTAGCGTAGTCAAAAATTATCGGATACGGCTTGCCAAAATACATGACCTTGCCTCCTGCGTTTTCATATAATGCGCCAATGTATCCTGGGCAAATTATTGGTCTAGCCCCAGATTTCCAGGCCTCGATAGCGAATAAATCGGAATTTGAAATTACCAACGTTTTTTTGTATTTGAGGCATAAATCAATAAACGATGTTATTTCATCAAAATTTGCAATATCGCGGTAATCAAGCGAAGTCAGCTCCTCTACAGCAATCGATTTGCCGTTTTTATCCTCTAAACTATCAGCAAAGTACGGAGCATGACAATTTATATTCCCAACAAAAACAAAATCAGATTGCTCTATAGATTGGACACAGCGGAAACCAATACCTTTAAAAATATCATCAGCACAAGAAAATGCCGCGAAATAAGTTTGCTCATTGCCGAAGCATTTTGTTATGGTATTTTTCAAAACTTCTCCAGAACTAATGAATTTATCAAAATGTATTCCCGCAATCATCCCCCTGGACAAATATCTTTCACAACATTTCGTCGCCGTCAATGTTGTGTTTGATAGAATAATGATTTTTTTACCGGATACTCTCATTTTGTTTAGTAATAATAAAGCCCCGTCGAAAAAATCTCGACCATCCCACAAAACTCCGTACATATCGATCAAAAATGTATCGTATTTTTCGTAAAGCTTTTCCATATTCTGGCAAAACATGAGGCAATCTCTGTATAGCAACGATAGTCCATTATTATGGGATAATCCTTTGCCTGTCAAGTTTCGCTAAACCACACAAGTTCACTAGAATTAAGACCGATATGAGATTGAGTTAAGCTACTTAAAGCAAAAAAAAACAGATAAAAAAGTTTCCGGCCTAAAAATTTAATTCACGCCAATACATTCATTGACACACTATCAAGTGCTTGTTGGACCAGAAAGATGTGAGACAGATTTTGAAAAAATTCACTTGAAGATTTGGAAATTTTTCCGTGCGTCCTGCTCCCCTATAAAACCAATATATAACGGCTATGCTCCATCAAACACGATATTAAGGAGGTTCACGATAGGCAGTAGCTCAATCCACTGCTATAGAACAATAGGAATCTGACTATCAAATCTGATCTTCATCCTTTGTTCCGTGAGCCTTTTCTTGTTTTTTCAACAAATCTTCTTTTTGTTGTCGCAACTTTTTCCACAAATCTTTTGCAGGCAATTTGACTATTTCGCCCAACAGTTCCCGTAGCCATTTGCTCTTGTTTTCGAGTTCATCGATACTGTTAACAGTGAAGTCATTTGCGCGACGCCAATAAGAGGCCCCAGTCTTATCCAGCCTATATGCATTCAATATATCTAGATCGACAATGTATAAGTTACCTTCAAAATATCCAAAGTTTACCTTGTACTGTACTATGGAGTCGGCTACTTTATAGAAGCTCTTATCGAAGATCGAGTAATTAGCGTCACCTTCAATAGCTATAGGCGAAAGTGAACTAGGCGATAAATTTTGCTTATACTCCAGTTTTCTATTTCTGTGAATTAGCAAAGAAGAAGATAACCGCAGAGCCTTCACATACTTTTGTATATCATTGACAGCATTCTTAATAGCTCTATCTAGCTTGTCATTTTCTATATGGTAGTGATTTTTATAAAATTTCTTTATTCCATCCAATTTATCATCCAATGCCACACTTACATCATCCAAAGGATAAGGATATTCTCCATTAATCGCTTCATGGACATAGTTATACAAAATAACTGCATTCCAGTTTTCTGGTTTATAATCTTGAGGCTCTGTATTCTTAAAGGTTATAATATCCTCAGGTTTTTTATTTGCAAACGCTCCCTTTTCAGCAACACAATCTCCTATAGCTTTGCCGATGACTTTTGTCCTAGAATCTTTATACTTATCATCTAGGATCCAAGAATCCTCACTTGTTTCACGCCAGA
>CADBWU010000002.1 GCA_902798535.1 uncultured Pseudomonadota bacterium | reverse complement strand
AAGGAAATTCCTTTAGAACTCATGAAAACTTGTATTCGCAAAGGGACAATCAAGGGCATGTTTGTCCCCGTTCTTTGCGGAACAGCTTTTAAGAACAAAGGTATTCAGCCATTATTGGACGCTGTCGTTGATTATTTGCCTTCTCCCTTGGATATTGGTGAAGTTCATTGTACTGATATGAAAGGCGAAGAGACAACAAGAAAGCCTGATGATGCGGAGCCGATGGCTGGTCTGGCGTTCAAAATAATGACTGATCCATTTGTTGGTAGCATCACATTCTTTAGAGTGTATTCTGGTGTTCTCGAGTCTGGGACTTCGGTTTTGAATTCGGTTAAGGACAAGCAGGAGAGGATAGGGCGTATGCTCTTGATGCACGCAAATAATCGTGAAGACATCAAGTATGCTGCAGCTGGTGATATAGTCGCGCTTTGTGGTCTAAAATACACAACCACTGGTGAGACGCTTTGTTCTCCATCAAAGCCGGTGATACTTGAGAAAATGGAATTCCCAGAGCCTGTTATCGAGATTGCTATTGAGCCGAACACGAAGGCTGATCAGGAGAAGATGGGCATAGCTTTGTCTCGAATGGCAGCTGAGGATCCTTCGTTTAAGGTATCTTCGGACACGGAAACTGGGCAAACTATCATAAAAGGTATGGGGGAGCTTCACCTCGAAATCAAGGTTGATATTCTGAAGAGAGAATACAAGGTTGATGCCAAGGTTGGTGCGCCTCAAGTTGCCTATAGGGAAACTATCACAAAGCAAGGTGAAATTGATTACACTCACAAGAAACAATCTGGTGGTGCTGGTCAGTTTGCTCGAGTTAAGATAATCTTCGAGCCGCTGGAGCCAGGATCAGGATTTGTTTTCGACAACAAAATCGTTGGTGGTGTCGTTCCAAAGGAATATATCCCTGGCGTTATCAAAGGGTTGCAATCAGCGATGGGTACTGGGGTTGTAGCTGGGTTTCCGATGATAGATTTCAAAGCAACCTTGATTGATGGGGCTTTTCATGATGTTGACTCAAGCGTTTTGGCATTCGAAATTGCTGCACGCGCTGCTTTTAGAGAAGGAATAGCAAAATGTGCACCAAGATTGCTTGAACCTATCATGAAAGTTGATGTTGTGACTCCTGAAGATTACATGGGGGATATCATTGGTGACTTGAATAGTCGCAGAGGACAAGTTTCAGGTATGGATCAGCGTGGAAACGCACGAGAGATTTCGGCTATGGTTCCGTTGGCAAATATGTTCGGGTATGTTAATATCCTGCGTTCTATGAGCCAAGGAAGAGCTCAGTTCTCGATGGTTTTTGATCATTACGATCAGGTTCCACAACAAATATCTGATGAAATTAAAAGCAAAATGTCATAGAATGACAAGTATGTTATTGGTTTGAAAGAAAGAGGAGTAAAAAATGGCGAAAGAAAAGTTTGAGAGATCAAAGCCACATTGTAATATTGGAACAATCGGTCACGTTGACCATGGAAAGACAACGTTGACGGCGGCAATTACCACAGTTTTGGCAAAGCAAGGAAAAGCTGAGGCTAGAGCTTATGACCAAATCGATGGTGCGCCTGAAGAAAAAGCAAGAGGAATCACGATTTCGACTGCTCACGTTGAATATGAGACGGATAAGAGACACTATGCGCACGTTGACTGCCCAGGTCACGCTGACTATGTCAAAAACATGATTACTGGTGCAGCACAGATGGATGGTGCAATCTTGGTTGTGTCTGCTGCGGATGGACCTAAGCCACAAACTAGAGAGCATGTTCTATTAGCTCGACAAGTGGGCGTTCCTGCGCTGATTGTTTATCTCAATAAGATGGATTTGGTCGATGACCCTGAGTTGGTCGACTTGGTCGAGATGGAAGTTAGAGATTTGTTGAATTCATATAACTTCCCTGGAAATGACACTCCAATTATCAGAGGCTCTGCATTAGCTGCTTTGGAAGGGCGTGATAAAGAGCTTGGTGAGGATTCGATTATGAAGTTGATGGAAGCTATTGATAGCTATATTCCACAACCTCAAAGAGCAATTGATAAGCCGTTTTTGCTCCCTATCGAAGATGTCTTTTCAATTTCGGGGCGTGGAACGGTTGTAACCGGACGTGTTGAAAGAGGCGTCTTAAAAGTTGGTGATGAAGTTGAAATCGTTGGAATTAAGCCAACTCAAAAGACTACCGTTACTGGAGTTGAGATGTTCAGAAAATTGCTGGATCAAGGTGAAGCAGGAGACAACATAGGCGCTTTGCTCCGTGGTACCAAGAGAGAGGAAGTTGAAAGAGGACAGGTTTTGGCTGCCCCGGGAACGATTACTCCTCACACAAAATTTGAGGCTGAGGTTTATGTTCTTACTAAGGAAGAAGGTGGACGTCATACTCCATTCTTCGCAAACTACAGACCTCAGTTCTATTTTAGGACGACTGATGTGACTGGAACTGTTTCTCTTCCTTCTGGAGTCGAGATGGTCATGCCTGGAGATAACATAAAGATGACAGTTGAGCTGATTGCTCCTATCGCTATGGAAGAGAACCTCAGGTTCGCTATCCGTGAAGGCGGAAGGACAGTTGGAGCTGGTGTCGTTTCAAAGATAATAGCGTAAGTGTAGAGAAAGAGGGATATTTCAAAATGGAAACTCGTAGTATCAGGATTAAGTTAAAGGCCTACGATCACAGATTGCTAGATCAATCTGTGAAGGAAATAGTTAACACCGCGAAGAGAACCGGAGCGGCGGTCGTAGGTCCTATCCCTCTTCCGATGCGTATAGAGAGATATACGGTCAATCGTTCGCCTCATATAGACAAAGAATCGCGAGAGCAATTTGAGATGAGGACACACAAGCGAATGATCGATATAAAAGATTGGCTACCGCAGACAGTTGATGCTTTGATGAAGCTCGATTTGGCTGCAGGTGTTGATGTTGAGATTAAACTATAGAGAGTAGGGAATGATGAGAGTAGGGTTAATTGCCGAAAAGGTCGGTATGACTCAGTTGTTTGACGACAATGGTGTGCAAATTCCAATAACGGTTCTGAAAGTTGATCCGTGCACAGTTGTTTCTCTTAGGACAAAAGAAAAAGATGGTTATAGCGCCGTACAACTTGGAACGAGAGAAGATAAGGAAAAGCACATAAATAAGCCACAACTGGGATATTTTAAGAAGGTAAATTCAAAGTTGTTTAGGATTTTGAAAGAGTTCCGAGTTGAAGATTCTTCGACGTATAACGTTGGAGATGTCTTTGATGCGACGCATTTTGAAGCTGGGCAGTTTGTTGATGTCAGTGGAGTTACCAAAGGAAAAGGTTTTGCTGGCGCTATGAAAAGGCACGGCTTTGGAGGATTAAGGGCAACACATGGTGTGTCTATATCTCACAGGAGCCACGGTTCGACTGGAAACAGAACGCTCCCTGGGCGTGTTTTCAAGGGAAAGCGTATGGCTGGACATATGGGAAGCACAAAAGTGACTATCTTGAATTTGAAGGTGCATTCAGTTGACAAGGATAAGGGCGTTATATTTGTTAGAGGTGCTGTTCCTGGATGTAAGAGTGGCATCGTTTATATACGCGACGCCGTTAAGAAGTCTAAATAAACGATGGTGAAGTTATGAAGTTGAGTATTTTAGATAATCAAAACAACGTCTCGGGAGAAATTGAACTCTCTGATGCTGTTTTTGGCGTGTTGCCACGAAAAGATATAATAACGCGAGTTGTGTTGTGGCAATTAGCGAAAAGACGTGCTGGAACGCACACGGTTAAGGACAAGTCTGATGTTCATGGAACGACGAGAAAGTTTGTGAGACAAAAAGGCTCAGGGGGCGCTCGTCACGGTTCGAAGAAAGCCGCGCAATTCAGACATGGTGGGATTGTTTTCGGGCCAGTCATGAGGGATCATAGTCACGATTTGCAGAAGAAAGTCCGCAAATTAGGCTTACGGATGGCACTTTCGGATAAAGTAAAAAATGGGAATTTAGTCATAGTTGACTCTCTGAAATATGCTGATCGTGTTAAGACAAAAGATTTCTTGAAAAGATTTGATGGAAAGCGGTCTGCCTTGTTCATAGACAGTGATTATGATGACAATATGTTTTATGCCATGTCGAATATAGTCGGATACGATTTTATTCCGCAGATTGGTGCGAACGTATACGACATTATAAGGAAAGACAAGTTGGTTATTTCGGTTGATGCTGTGAAGGAATTAGAAGGGAGGTTGGCATGAGCGATAATATGCAAGCTTATTCCAAGGATTACGATATATTGAGGTATCCAGTCTTAACGGAAAAGTCAACAAAAACTCTTGAAACATCGAACGCATATGTTTTTATTGTCGACATAAATGCGACGAAGCAGGATGTGAAGAATGCGGTTGAAAGGGTTTTCGGAGTTAAGGTTGATAAGGTCAATACAATCGTAAGCAAAGGAAAAACCAAGGGATTTAGAGGAAGATACGGAAAGAGATCCGATATTAAGAAGGCGATAGTGAGACTAAATGCCGGAGATAAGATCGATCTTGGTGTTGGAGTGTAATCATGGCGTTAAAGCAATATAAATCAGTGACGACATCGCAAAGACAGCTTGTCAATATAGATAGGTCTGAGCTTTGGAAAGGTCGTCCAGTCAAAAAATTAACCCGCAAAAAAATCGATAGAGCGGGGCGGAACAATCATGGTCATGTGACGGTTTGGAACAGAGGTGGTGGTCATAAGCAACGCTATAGAATTATTGATTTTTTGCGTGATAAAAAAGATATGGAAGCGGTTGTTGAGAGAATTGAATACGATCCAAATCGCAGTTCCTTTATAGCCCTTGTCAAGTATACCGATGGTGAATTAAGGTATATCATTGCTCCACAAAAGCTGAAAGTCGGAGATACTATAATTTCATCTGATAAAGCTGATGTGAAGCCAGGAAATACGATGCTTTTGAAGAATATACCAGTTGGTACTGTTATTCATAACATCGAGTTAAAAATCGGCAAGGGGGCGCAGATGGCTCGTTCTGCTGGTTCTTCTGTTCAGTTAGTTGGTCGCGATGGAGTGCATGTTATATTGAGATTGCCGTCAGGTGAACAGAGATTAGTGCATGGAATGTGCACTGCGACTGTTGGTGTTGTGTCAAATCCAGATCACCAGAACAGAAGCTATGGAAAAGCAGGGCGTAATCGTTGGCTCGGCAAGCGTCCATGTGTCAGAGGTGTTGCGATGAACCCTGTTGATCACCCGCATGGAGGTGGTGAGGGTAAGACCTCTGGAGGTCGTCATCCAGTAACGCCTTGGGGAATTTCTACAAAAGGTAAAAAAACTCGTAGAAATAAGCGTACGAATCGTTATATAATATCAAAGCGAAAGTGAGGAGATTGAAACGTGCCTAGATCAGTTTGGAAAGGTCCATTTTTCGACCGATACTTGTTAAAGAAAGCCGAAGCGGTGAAAGCTTCTGGTCGTTCTGATGTTATTAAAACGTGGTCGCGCCGTTCGACTATTTTGCCTCAATTTGTTGGGGTAACATTCGGCGTGCATAACGGAAAGAAGTTTATTCCGGTTTCTGTCTCTGAAAATATGGTTGGACATAAGTTAGGTGAATTTGCTCCTACTCGCACATATTACGGGCATGGTGCGGATAAGAAAGTGAAGAAGTAATTATGCAGAACAATATAGCAAAGGCAGTATTAAGGAAAATACGAGTAAGCCCTCAGAAGTTGAATGTTGTTGCTTCGATGATACGAGGAATGAAAGCGCAGAAGGCTTTGGATGTTCTGCTGTATTCGAAAAAGAGAATAGCTAACGAAGTGAGAAAAACTTTAATGTCGGCAATAGCAAATGCTGAAAACAACAATGGATGGGATCCTGAGTTGTTGCATGTCAAAGAGGCTTATGTTGGCTATAGCATAAAGTTACGTAGATATCGTCCAAGAGGACGTGGAAGAGGGGAGGTTATAACGAAGCCGTTTAGCCATCTCACAATAGTTGTGGAAGCGAGGGGTTGATATGGGACAGAAGGTAAATCCTGTTGGAATGAGACTTGGGATACTGAGAACCTGGGAGTCCAGGTGGTATGCCAGGAAGGAATACGCTGATCAGTTGTATAAGGATATTCAGATCAGAGATTACGTTTTAAAAAACTATAAGTCTGCTGGTGTTGCAAAAGTTGTGGTTGAGCGCCCGGCGAAGAAGGTTTGTGTTGAGATATACGCATCGCGACCTGGTTCCTTGATTGGGAAAGGTGGTGCTGATTTAGAAAAGTTGAGGAAGATACTTTCTAAAATAGCTGGTACTGAAGTGGCTATAAATATATCCAATGTCAGAAAACCTGAGCTAGATGCATATCTCATAGCTGAGGGCATTGCATTTCAGATAGAGAAGCGCGTTTCTTTTAGAAGAGCAATGAAGAAGGCGATACAGTCCGCTATGAAATATGGAGCGCTTGGTATAAGGGTTAACGTTTCGGGCAGGCTTAATGGCGCCGAAATAGCCAGAATGGAGTGGTATCGCGAAGGTCGTGTTCCATTGCATACTTTGCGTTCTGATGTTGATTTCAGCCTTGGTGTTGCGAAGACAACTTACGGAACGTGCGGAATAAAGGTTTGGATATACAAAGGCGATTACGAAGTTGGAGACGTTTTCTCCAGAGAAAAGAAGATGTGAGGATTGTGAAAAATGTTGTCTCCTAAGAAAACGAAATTTAGAAAAGCCTTTAAGGGAAAAGTGAGGGGCATAACCAAGGCTGGTGCTGAGGTGAGCTTTGGTAGCTTTGGTTTAAAGGCGTTGGATCCGGCGAGGATAACGGCAAGGCAGATTGAAGCCGCCCGAAGAGCGATAACTCGTTATGTCAAGAGAACTGGGCGTATGTGGATCAGGATATTTCCAGATTTGCCTGTTTCGAAGAAACCTGCTGAAGTTCGTATGGGAAGCGGAAAAGGTTCCCCTGAATATTGGGCATGCAGAGTTAGTCCGGGAAGGATAATGTTTGAGTTGGATGGTATCCCAGAGGATACGGCACGTGAAGCTTTTGAGTCAGCTTCTGCTAAGCTTCCAATTCATACGAAGTTCGTGAAGCGTATTGTGTGATGGATGGTAAGATGAAGTTCAGTGAATTGTTAAATAAAGACGCGAAGGAGCTTGTGCAAATGTGTCGTGAATTGAAGAAAGAGCATATGAATTTGCGCTTTCTATCAAAGACGACTCAAGATGTGAAAACTTCTGCAATACGCGCTTGTAAAAAAAATATAGCGAGGGTAAAAATTCGCTTAACGCAGTTGGAAAATAAGGAGTAAGCAATGCCACGCAGAGTATTACAAGGTGTCGTTGTTAGTGACAAAAACGATAAGACTGTTGTTGTCAAAGTTGAGAAAAGATTTATGCATCCAAAATATAAGAAATATGTGAAGGTGCATAGAAAATACTCAGCTCATGATGAGAACAACACATATAAGATGGGAGAAACGGTAAAAATAATCGAATCGCGCCCTATTTCGAAAACAAAAAAGTGGGTTGTTGAGGAGAAGGAAGGAGTGCGAGCATGATACAGTCAGAGTCTCGTATGAGCGTTGCCGATAACTCAGGGGCTAAAGAGGTTTTGTGTATTAAGGTGCTTGGTGGTTCTAAGCGCAGATACGCCGGGGTTGGTGACGTTATTGTTGTGACAATTAAAGATGCCATTCCGAAGGGCAAGGTAAAGAAAGGCGATGTGCATAAGGCGGTTATCGTGAGGACAAAAGCTCCGATACGTCGTCCTGATGGGATGCAGATTGCATTTGACCGTAACGCTGTTGTCTTGATAGACAAGCAAGGTGAACCGATTGGAAGTCGTATATTTGGGCCAGTGACGAGAGAATTGCGTAGTGCTGGTTATATGAAAATTATATCTTTAGCACCGGAGGTGTTGTAACTATGACTCAACCGAAATTTAAGATAAAAAGAGGAGATACTGTGCAGGTCACAGCCGGAAGGAACAAAGGGCAAAGAGGCACAGTGAAAAAGGTTTTGCTCGATGAGGCAAAGGTTGTTGTCGAAGGTATTAACGTTGTTGTAAGAAACACGAGACCGGACTATAGACATCCGGAAGGTTCTTATGAAAAAGAGATGCCGATACACATTTCGAACGTATCCTTGGTTGACCCGACGACGGATAGACCTGCAAAAGTTGGCTACAAACTGAATGAGGATGGCAAGAAGGTGCGTTATTTCAAAAAGTCAGGGACTGTTTTATAAGGTGATGGAATATGAGCTATACGAAGGATAAATACTTTTCAGAAATCCGGGCGTCTTTGAAAAAAGAGCTTGGTATAACGAATGAATTCATGATTCCAAAGCTGGATAAAATTGTCTTGAATTGCACATCTTCCGATGCAGCGCATGATGGAAAGGTTGCTCAAGCAATTGCGGATGAGCTGATGGCTATCGCTGGTCAAAAGCCAGTCATAACGAAGGCGAAGAAATCCATAGCTTCTTTTAAGTTGAGAGAAGGAGCGAAGATGGGGGCTAAAGTTACATTGCGTAGAGACCGTATGTATGAATTTATAGACAGATTGGTCTTTATGGCACTGCCGAAGGTGCGTGACTTTAGAGGCTTATCCAGTCGCGGATTTGACGGAAGAGGAAATTTTTCGATGGGAATAAAGGAGCAAATCGTGTTCCCGGAGATAAATTATGATAAGATAGACAAAGTTAGAGGCTTTGATATAACTATTTGTACTACAGCGAGGGATGATAAGTCAGCTTTGGCTTTGCTGAAAGCACTGAGATTCCCGTTTACTAGTTGATGTTTTTTAGAGGATAAGACGAATGGCGAATAAAAGTGCTATTGAGACGAATAATAGAAGAAAGAGGCTTGTTGCGAACAAGAAGGTGTCGAGAGATGCTTTACGTGCGATTATAAAAAATAAGGAGACTTCTTTTGAAGAGCGCATGAAGGCGGTTCATAAATTAGCGGAAATGCCGAGAAATTCTTCAAAGACGCGTGTGAGAAACCGTTGCGTTTTGACAGGAAGGCCTAGGGGATATTACAGAAAGTTTGCTATGTCGCGCATAGCACTGAGAGAGCTCGCATCGGCAGGTATGCTTCCGGGCGTGACGAAGGCAAGTTGGTGAGGGAATTATGAGCGTGGTTGATTCTATAAGCGATTTGATAACAAGAATAAGAAATGGACAGATGGCTCGTAAAAAGACGGTGGATTCCCCGATGTCGAGAGCTCGCGAGGACTTGTTGAAGGTTTTGCAAGCTGAGGGGTATATCAGGGGGTATACGATAGTTGACAGTGAAGAACATGGATATAAAGTTCTTCGCATAGAGCTGAAATACTTTGATGGTAAGCCTGTCATTTGCGAGATAAAGCGTATTTCAAAGCCAGGACGGAGAGTTTATTCTTCCGTAAAAGATTTGCCACTTGTCAGGAATGGGTTAGGAATAAACATTCTTTCAACTAGTAAAGGCGTTATGTCCGATGTTGATGCACGGAAGCAGGCTATTGGCGGCGAGATTATTTGTTCGGTTTTCTAGGTGATGAGTTATGTCTAGAGTTGGTAAACATACAGTAGCAATTCCAGCTGGGGTTAATGTCTCGTGCGCTGGAAATGTCTTGACTGTGAAGAAGGGAAATGTCGAGAAAATATACGAAGTTCCTTCTTGCATAAAGGTTGAGTGCTCTGCGGATGGAGTGAAATTTATTCCATCTAATTCTGAAAAAGAAACAAGGTCGATTTGGGGAACATCTCAACGCAATGTGAGCAATATAATAACTGGACTTGATAAAGGTTTTAAGATAGAGCTCGAGATGGTTGGAGTAGGATACAAGGCTAGCGTTTCTGGAAAGAAATTGGTCATGCAGCTTGGATTTAGTCACGATGTGGAATATGACATTCCCGAAGGTGTGACGATAGCTTGTCCGAAACCCACAACGATCACTATAAGTGGGCACTCTAAAAAGCAGATTGGCGATATAGCTGCATTTTTGAGAAGCTATAGAAAACCTGAGCCTTACAAAGGAAAAGGGATAATGAAGTCTGGCGAGTTTGTTTATAGAAAAGAAGGGAAGAAGAAGTAAGATGAAAACATCAGCACAATTGCGCGAGAGACGCAAATCAAGGCAACGTTTCAAGATTTCTGCTTCCGTTAAGGGCAAGAACAGGATGGTTATCCATAGGACTAATAATCATATTTATGCTCAAATTCTAGACGAAAGCGGTGCGAAGACCGTGGTTCATGTTTCGACTTTGTCAAAAGAGGTTAGGGATGCTGTGAAAACCGGTGGGAATAAAGAAGCAGCGCTGTATGTTGGAAAGGTGATAGCGGAGAAAGCAAAAGCGAAAAATATTTCGAGTGTTGTCTTTGACAGATCTGGTTTTTTGTACCACGGACGAGTAAAGGTTCTTGCCGATAGCGCGAGAGAGAACGGGCTTAAGTTTTAGGAGAAATGAATATGGCAAGAATAGAGAAGAACAATAAGCGCCAGGCTGCTGCTAGCAACGAAGTTCAAGAGCAGTTCATTGAGCGCCTAGTGAGTGTTCGTCGTGTGACCAAAGTTGTTAAGGGTGGTAAGAATATGCGCTTTTCTGCCTTGGTTATAATAGGGGATGGAAAAGGGCGTGCGGGCTATGCAACTGCGAAGGCACGCGAAGTTCCTGATGCAGTGAAAAAAGCGGCCGAAAAGGCAAAGAAGAGGATGATCAGGGTTTCTCTTCGTGAAGGACGAACTATCCGACATGATATTTCAGCAAGAGTTGGAGCTGGGCATGTGTTTTTGAGAACAGCTCCTGCAGGGACTGGTGTCATTGCTGGTGGCGCTATGCGTTCAGTTTTTGAGGCAATTGGTATTCAAGATATCGTGAGCAAATCGGTTGGTTCAGGGAATTATCACAACGTTGTTAGAGCAACATTTGAGGCATTGAAGAGCATTATTCCGCCGAAGCAAGTTGCGTCGAAGCTTGGCAAGAAATATACTGATATTCTTGAGAGACGTTTTGCTGGGCAACCGCGTGCTGTGGCTTCTGAGGAAGAATAAGTTGGAGAGATAAGATGGCTAAGACTGAAAAGAAAATCAGAATAAGACAGATCGGGAGTCCTATCAGAAGAGATAAGCGTCAGGGCTTGTATCTCAAATCTCTCGGCTTGAAGAAGATTGGTTCTGAGCGAGAACTTGTGGCAAATAACTCGGTTTTGAAATTGATCGAGAAAGTGCGCCACATGGTTGAAGTTATATCGTGAGGTTATCATGGCGACTGGATTGAAATTAAATAATATACGCGATAATCATGGTGCCAGGCAGAAGACGAAGTTGCTTGGACGTGGTATTGGTTCCGGATTGGGGAAAACATCCGGACGCGGAGGCAAAGGTCAGACGGCGCGTTCTGGTGTCAGCTTGAATGGCTTTGAGGGAGGTCAAACTCCTTTATACAGACGTTTACCAAAAAGAGGTTTCGTGAACGTCCATAGAGCGAAGATGTATGAGCTGGACTTTTTCAAGATTTCTCGTATATTGAAAAACGGGCTTTTGGCAAAGGATGCGTCGATAGATAAGGATTTGCTTATTAAAATCGGATACATGCCGAGAACGGCTGATGGGATATCTTTGATTGCCAACGGCAAAATAGACACTCCTGTGAAAGTTGCTGTGACGCGCGCTAGCGCGAAAGCAAAAGAGATGCTTGAAAAAGCTGGTGGAACGTTGGTTTTGGAATAAGGGGCGATGATGGCTTCTCCTATAGAACAACTTGCTAAAAACTTTAGCCTGTCGTCGTTTAAGAGGGCAAAAGATTTGAAAAAGCGTATATGGTTTACGCTTTTCATTTTGGTTATTTACAGGCTTGGAACATATATTCCTCTTCCTAGCATAAACCCCGCAGTGGTTTCTGAATTCACGCGAAGCCATGCTGGCGGTTTGTTCGGAATTTTGGATATGTTCTCTGGTGGTGCTATTGGACGTATGACAGTGTTTTCTTTAAACATCATGCCGTATATATCTGCTAGCATCATCGTACAGTTGCTGACTGCTATGTCTCCTCAACTGACTGCCTTGAAGAAAGAAGGTGAAGCTGGGCGACGCAAGATAAATCAGTATACGCGTTATGGAACTGTAGCTCTTGCTATGATGCAGGGCTATGGCATAGCAGTTGGATTAGAGCGAATGATGGGGCATTCTGGTTCGGCTGTGCTGGATCCAGGCATGCTTTTCAGATTTACAACAATGACCTCGCTCACTGGCGGCACGTTGTTCATCATGTGGCTCGGTGAGCAGATATCATCGCGAGGAATTGGAAATGGCTCATCGATCATCATCTATTCTGGTATCGTAGCAAACTTGCCTGCGGCGTTATTTAACACTTTTGCTATGGGGAAACAAGGAGCCTTGTCGATAACTGCCTTGATAGGGCTGTTGGTCATGGTGATTGCTGTCATAGCCTTTATTGTGTTTATGGAGAAAGCGAACAGAAAAATACCGATTCAATATCCAAAGCGTGTGACAATGGTTGGAATGCCGGCTCAACAGCAGGGCTCGCATTTGCCGTTGAAGCTGAATAGCGCGGGGGTTATCCCACCCATATTTGCTTCATCAGTCTTGCTTTTGCCTATGACAATAGCAGGATTTATGACCGTGGACCCTAATTCGATATTGGGGCATATATCACGCATATTTGCTCATGGACAACCGATATATATAGTGTCATTCTGTGCAGCAATAATATTTTTCGCTTATTTCTATACAGCGATAATGTTTGCGCCCGAAGAAACGGCGGATAATCTCAAAAAGTCTGGAAGTTATATTCCAGGTATTCGTCCTGGAGCAGCTACAGCAGATTATATAGACAATATGTTGACTAAGTTAACAGCTGTTGGTTCGTTGTATTTGTGTGCGATTTGTGTGTTGCCTGAGGTGCTGTTGTCGCAGGTGTCGTTGCCATTCTATTTTGGAGGAACAAGTCTTTTGATTGTTGTTAACGTGTCTATTGATACTGTGTCGCAGTTCCAATCGCACTTAATAGCAACTCAATATGAGGGGCTGTTTAGGCGTGGTAAAGCCAGGGGGCTAATATGATGGCGAGCAAATGGATAGTTTTGATGGGCGTTGCTGGTTCTGGCAAAGGGACACAGTCCGAGTATCTAGCTCGAGACCACAACTTTGTTGTGATTTCTGTTGGCGAGTTGCTCAGAAGTAACAAGGATAAAGTTATAGATAACTCGGGCGAGACAATAGGTCGAGTTATAACAAGTGGAGCACTTCTTCCTGATGGGGTGGTACTAGATTTGGTCAAAACTGAATTAGAAAAGATAGACAATGTCGCATCTAAAAACGTTTTGTTCGATGGTTTTCCTAGGACGCCTGGACAGGCTGAAGCTTTGAACAAGATCGCAGGAGCTTTTGGAAAGCAGATCGATTGCGTCTTAAGATTTGTTATAGACGATGATATTGTTACAAAACGTATAATGGGCAGATATAAATGTTCAAAATGTGGTAAAATATACAACGATTATTTCTTAAAGCCAGTTCAGGATGGAATTTGCGATGTGTGCGGTGGAACTGAGTTCGACAGACGCGCTGATGATAACGAGGAATCGTTAAAGATGCGTCTGAAAGAGTATCACACCACAACCGTTGCGGTCGTGGATTACTATTCCAAGATGGGCGTGCTGAAGGAAATAAATGCGGACGCTGATTTTGAAACCGTGAAAAAGTCGGTTTTGGAAAGTTTGATTTTAAATTAGGAAGGAGAGGAACGGAGTGGCTCGTATTGCTGGTGTAAACATTCCAACACAGAAAAAAGTCGCTGTTGGTCTAACATCGATTTATGGAATTGGTCATTATAATGCTAAATGTATTATAGAGAAGGCCGGTATTCCTGAGAGTAGGCGTGTGGCTGATTTAACAGATGCTGAGATTCTAAAAATCAGAGAAATAATAGACAAAGATTATACCGTTGAAGGAGATAAGAGACGTGAAGTGTCTATGAATATCAAGCGTATAGTTGATCTTGGCACATACCGCGGATTGCGTCATAGAAAAGGACTGCCAGTTAGAGGACAGAGAACGCATACAAATGCGAGGACGAGAAAAGGTAAGGCTATACCTATTGCAGGTAAAAAGATAGCTACGAGATAATTTTTTTGAGATAGGGATTTTTATGGCACAGAAGACTGTTGGAAGAGTGAAGAAAAAAGAGAAGAAGAATATTGCAAATGCTGTTGCTCACATCAATGCGACATTTAACAACACTATTGTGACGATCACTGATGAGGCAGGCAATACAATAGCTTCTGGTTCTGGTGGAGTTGTTGGTTTTAAAGGTTCTAGAAAATCAACTCCATATGCAGCTCAATTGGCTGCTGAAGATGCGGCTAAAAAGGCTGCTGAACATGGGGTGAAAAGTGTATCAGTTGTTGTTAGGGGGCCAGGAGCTGGCAGAGAAACCGCAATCAGGTCACTGCAATCCGCTGGCTTTGCGGTGACATCGATAAAGGATGTGACCCCATTGCCACATAACGGTTGCAGACCACCGAAAGCACGCAGGAATTAGTTTTTAAGTTTGGAGTAGAACAAGTGAATACTTGGGAAAAGTTGATAAAGCCAGGTAAGATAGAGGTACAGTATTCAGACCCTAAGTTGCGAGAGGCGACCATAGTCGTTGAGCCTCTCGAAAGAGGTTTCGGTACGACGATCGGCAATTCATTAAGGCGAGTTTTGTTGTCGTCTATAGCCGGGAGCGCAATAACTTCTGTGAAGATAGAGGGTGTGGCTCACGAGTTTTCGACCATACCGGGCATAAAAGAAGATGTTACTGAAATAATTCTTAATCTGAAGGCATTGAGGTTACATCTTTGTTCTGAGAGAGCTCGTAAGGTAAAGATTGTTGCCGAAGGAGCGAAAGTTGTGACTGCTAAGGATATTGACTGTCCGTCGGATGTTGAGATTTTGGATCCTGATCACTTTATCTGTACTCTGGGGGATTCGGCGAAGCTCAATATGGAATTAACAATTGAGAATGGCAAAGGATATGTTCCTGCATCTGAACACGCTGATCAGGATGGAGTAATCGGGCATATAGCGATAGATTCGATTTTTAGTCCGGTGGAGCTGGTTGATTTCAAAGTTCAATCTACCAGAGTTGGACAAAAAACTGATTACGATAAGTTGATCCTTAAGATAAGAACGGATGGTTCATTGCGTCCTGAAGATGCGTTGGCTCAAGCCGGTGCTATTTTGAGAGATCATTTTTCTTTGTTCGTTAACTTTGAGGAGATGCAGGTTGAAGATTCTAAGTCAGATATCGAAAAGCTTCCTTTTAATGAGAATTTGCTGAAGAAGGTAGATGAATTAGAGCTTTCAGTGCGGTCTGCAAACTGCTTAAAGAATGAAAATATATTCTACTTGGGAGATTTAGTCCAAAGGACGGAAGCAGACATGTTGAGGACGCCAAATTTCGGACGAAAGTCCTTAAATGAAATAAAGGCTTTGTTAGCCAGCATGGATTTATCATTCGGAATGAGCATTTCGAATTGGCCTCCTGAGAATTTGGATGAGTTATCAAGAAAGATTGATGACAGATATAGTTAGTTTATGGAGAATAGAAAATGAGACATGGGTTTACGAAACGTAGGTTAAATAGAACAAGTTCGCATAGAAAGGCTTTGTTTAGAGCATTATCTTGTTCGCTTATAAAACATGAACAGATAAAAACAACGTTGCCGAAAGCGAAAGAGTTACGTCCTATAGTGGAAAAGCTGGTAACGATGGCTCGTCGCGGTTCATTACACGCGCGTAGGACAGCTATTTCAAGACTGCAAGATAATAAGGTTGTGCAAAAGTTGTTTGAAGATATAGCTCCAAGATTTGCAAAAAGACCTGGCGGGTATATTCGAATAATGAAGGCTGGATACCGCTATGGTGATTGCGCTCCTATGGCTATAATAGAATTTGTTGATAGAAAGGCAAATCCTGATTTGGCAAAAGTGAGCGATGTAGTGGCAGAGGAAGTGGCGGAGTAGATTTATGAGAGTTGCTTGCGCATTATTGTTGGTTTTTGTCTGTACGACCGCTTGTGAGAAGACGGTTTATACAAGAGGTTATGCTATGGATTTTTCCGATTTTAACAAAATTAAGATAGGAAAAGATGATGCGCAAGCGGTTTTTGAAAAAGTGGGGTCACCAACGGTACGTTCCTCAGTTGAAAATGAGAATGGCGGATATAGCTGGTATTATGTCTATAAGCGTACTGAAAAAAATGGCTTTCTAGACGCAAAAGTTCTTGATGCAAAGACTATGGTGATTACTTTTAATTCGAAAGGAATCGTTACTTCTATTTCTGAGAATACAAATGAACGTCATATAGATATCGTGAAGGATCATACCGATACTTCCGGAAAGGGCACTGGCATTACCAACGAAATCTTTGGCGGTCTTGGAAAGTATCGTAAGCAATATCAAAAAGATTAGGTTTGTGTATAAATATCCTTTAGAGCAATTACAAAAAATGGCAGAGGATATGGCTGATGGTGTTTCGTCGCCATGTTCCATTTTTCTTGAAGGAGGATTAGGGGCAGGGAAGACAACTTTTGTTCAGTTTTTTATACAAAGATTATTGAACGATAAGCAACAATCTGTCTCGAGCCCTACGTTCAATATCGTACAGATATATGACACAACTAAAGGTTCGATTTGGCATGTTGATTTATACCGAATAAAGGATGAACGCGAGGTATTCGAGCTAGGTTTACTCGAAGCTATGCATGAATGTATATGCCTAATCGAATGGCCACAAATATTAAGCTCAGGTGCATTTCAGCATTATATCGCAAATTGCAAATGTACTACTCTAAACCTAGACGTTTAGAATTTTTTTCTAAAAATCCAAAAATTTGTTTTGTATTCTTTTATAGCAATTTTTTTGTTTTTAACAATAAAGCTAAAATCAGACAGGTCATTGCTATTATGCCCGATATTATCGTAAATCCATGTGCAATTTGTGAAAACGGCATACCGACCGGATTCAAATTCATGCCATATATTCCTGAAATAATAGTTGGGATTGATAAGATAACCGTGATTGACGTAAGACGCTTCATGACGTTGTTTAAACGTGAATCAATTATTGACGAAAATAATTCTCGAGTGCTACTGATAATCTCACGGTATATTTGCACCATTTCCAGATTTTGTTGACTTTCGATAAATAGGTTGTCGAGCACATCTTGTGCGTCCGATATGTTGTGAACTTCTTTGTATTTCATCATTTTGGTTATCACGGTAGTATTTCCTTTTATGGACGTGAAGAAATGCACCAATGTCGATTCTAATTTGTGCAAGCTTATCAATTCTGCTTCTCCAGTTATTTTTTGTACATTTTTCTCCAGGTTTTCCCGTGTTTTATTTATGGAAAGAAGTGCAACTTGATAAGCAATCGTTGTTTTCATCAATATATCATATACAAATTCTATTTTACTGGTCTTCGCGTATTTATCCTCGTAATTGCTATGCAATTTATTCAGAATTTGATTTTCAGTAAAACAAACAGTAATTATATTGTTACCGGTTATAATAATACCCAACGGGATAGACTTGTAATCAAGTTCACTGTATTTATTTGGTGTATCAATAATGATTAAGATATAATTATTGGACATTTCAACTCTGTTCTTTTCGTTCAGATCCATAGCTGCTATCAAATCATCATATTCTAAATTCAGTACATGGGTTATTTTGGTAATTTCTTCGGGAGTTGGATTGGTTAAATCAATCCATACTCCTTCGGCTGCGATGTAATTTCCATACTCTTTTTGCCCGAATATTTGGATCATTCTCTCTCATCAGTTACAACACTTTTCTCCGAGGATACCCATTTCTAAGACTTTCTTTTTTAGCAATTCTTCGTCGCATTTCGGGCAATACTCATGTGCACCTTCAAGATAGCCATGTATTGGGCATATCGAAAACGTCGGAGTTATAGTGACGTATGGGATTTTATATTTTGTCAGAACTTTTCGGATTAAGTTTTTACAGACTGAATAGTCTGAAATGCGTTCTCCCATAAAGAGGTGTATGACGGTACCACCGGTATATTTACGTTGCAAGACTTCCTGATGGTCAAGTGCTTCAAATATATCATCTGTATAATTTGCAGGAAGTTGCGAGGAGTTTGTGTAATATGGAGCCTCTTTTGAGCCAGCTTGAATGATATCCGGATAACGTTTCGCGTCCTCACGAGCGAAGCGGTACATCGCTCCCTCTGCAGGTGTGGCTTCAAGATTATACATATGTCCAGTTTCAACCTGAAATTCAACTAGGCGCTGTCTTATATGATCCAAAATGCGTATGGCGAGTTCCTTTCCATCCGGATGAGCGATATCATACTTGTCATTTGTGAAATTCCTGACCATCTCGTTCATTCCATTAACGCCGATTGTGGAAAAATGATTTTTAAATGTTCCAAGGTAGCGTTTCGTGAATGGATATAACCCCCCATCCATAAGCCGAGAAATCACTTTACGCTTTATCTCCAAGCTGTTCTTAGCCGTCTTCATTAGGTCATCCAAGTGAGCGATAAGCCCCATCTCGTCACCTTTATGAAGGTACCCCAATCTCGCGCAATTTATCGTCACAACACCTATAGAACCAGTTTGCTCAGCCGAACCAAAAAGGCTGTTTCCACGCTTCAAGAGCTCACGTAAATCAAGCTGCAATCGACAACACATGGACCGTATCATATTCGGACTTAAGTCTGAGTTCACAAAGTTTTGAAAATATGGAGTTCCGTATTTTGCAGTCATTTCGAAAAGTTTGTCGACATTTTCGCCATCCCAATCGAAATCTTTTGTTATGTTGTATGTAGGGATTGGAAATGTAAAGACGCGTCCTTTAGCATCTCCTCTTGTCATAACTTCAATATACGCGCGATTTATCATATTCATTTCTTTTTGCAAATCGCCATATGTGAAATCCATTTCTTCGCCACCAATGATCGGATGATCGCCCTTCAGGTCATCCGGGCAAACCCAGTCGAATGTTAGGTTCGTGAATGGCGTTTGCGTTCCCCAACGTGTTGGCACATTAAGGTTGTATATAAACGACTGCATTTCCTGATAAACATTGTCGTAACTCAAATTATCTTTTCTGATAAACGGCGCCATATACGTGTCAAACGAACTAAACGCCTGTGCACCAGCCCACTCGTTTTGCAACGTCCCCAGGAAATTTACAACTTGCGAAAATGCCGTTGACATATGCTTTGCCGGTGATGCCTCAGCTTTTCCTCCGACGCCATTAAATCCTTCTTGCAACAGCGTACGCAAAGACCACCCAGCACAGTATCCGCAAAGCATATCCAGGTCATGAATATGTAAATATCCATTGATATGCGCTTCTGCTATTTTAGATGTGTATATTCTATTTAACCAATAATTTGCGACAACTTTTCCGGATAGATTTAATATCAAGCCTCCTAGCGAGTATCCAAGGTTTGCATTTGCCTTCACTCGCCAATCCAGCTGATCGACATATTCATCAACCGCTGAGACAGCATTCACAAACGACTTTTGCTCCGCCCTCATCTTTGCATGTTGTTCGCGATATAGGATATACGCTTTTGCGGTTTTTATATGATTATTTTCGATAAGGACTTCCTCCACGATATCCTGTATATCCTCTATTCTCGGCGCTGATCTAGGATGCTTCGATAATAGCTTATCTACTACTTTATAAGTCAAAGCCCTTGATTCAGATATACCAAATTCCTCTGTCGCTGTTGCTGCGCCATGTATGGCATTTGTTATTTTTTCTATTTCAAACGGAGAAAAAGTTCCGTCACGTTTGATTACAAATTTTATATCATATGTATTATTCATCATTTCAACCTCTCCTCTATCAATTTTATTGTATTTTCAATCCCATAAAGGCTAACAAACGACCCCATTCTTGGTCCACTCTCTGTCCCAAACAAAACCTTATAAAGCGTCAAAAACCAATCTCTAAGGTTTTCTGAATAAAATTTCTTTCCAACTTCGAAAATGACGTTTTGTATTTCATCTGCACCAGCATCTTTCGGCATATCCTTTAGCTTATCAAGCAATTCCAACATCGCCTGTTTTTGTGGTTCGGTTGGTTTTTCAGGCGTCCGCGTTCCGATTATGAAATCGTTATAATAGTTTATGGCATAGCTCGCCATTTTTTTCATATATTCCAAAGTATCGTTCGAGCAATCTTTAGCATATTTTTTTATAAACTCAATCAAAACCTCCTTGTCCGCAGTATTACACGCCTGAGCCAAATTCAATAACATCGAAAATTTCAAGCATCCATCATACTTCGGCGGATTCCCATTGTGTATATGAAACACTGGATTATCATGCTTTTTCTCATCCGGTTCACACCGATATTTCGCCAAAGCATCGATATACTCATCCATAGCGTTTGGTATAACGTCGAAATACAGTCTCTTCGCTCTTTTCGGCGCCTGATACATATAATATGCCAAGCTCTCAGAGGGTGCGTATTTTAGCCACTCATCCATCGATAACCCATTGCCTTTGGATTTCGAAATCTTCTTTCCCTCCTCATCCAAAAACAGCTCATACGTTAGATTTTCTGGAGGTATACCACCAATCGTTCGGCAAATCTTCGATGACAATTTGAACGAATCTATCAAATCTTTGCCGTTCATCTCATAGTCGACCCCAAGTGCTGCCCAGCGCATTCCCCAGTCAGCCTTCCACTGCAACTTGCAATTTCCATCCAAAACAGATGTTTCAACGAGCTCTTCAGTCTCAGGATCTTTATAAACTATTGTTGAATTTTCCGGGTGAGTTTCCACAATCGGAACTTGCAGAACCTTTCCGGTACGCTTACAAATCGGGAAAAATGGACTATAAGTCTCGCGCCTTTCTTCACGAAGCGATGGCAACATTATGTTCATTATTTCGTCATAGTGTTCCAATATCCTTTGCAGACAATCATTAAATTGTCCAGATCTATACGCCTCCGTCGAGCTCTTAAATTCATATTCAAAACCAAAAGAATCCAAGAAACGTCGCAACATCGCGTTGTTGTGATGCGCAAAACTTTCGTATTTACCAAACGGATCTGGCACTGCAGTCAGCGGTTTCTCAAGGTTTTTCGCGAGCATTTCTTGATTTGGAACATTGGTCGGAACTTTGCGAAATCCATCCATATCGTCTGAAAACACAATAATCTTCGCCGGCATCCCAGTCAAAAGCCTAAACGCTCGCATCACGAACGTTGTGCGCAAAACCTCGCCAAAAGTCCCAATATGTGGCAATCCAGAAGGTCCGTATCCAGTCTCCAGGATAGCCTCACTTTTGCCACTTCGTTCTATTCTATCTGCAAGCTTCTTTGCTTCCTCAAAAGCCCAAGACTTTGAATTTTTTAACTGTTCATTTCCGATCATTTTTGCCTACCAAAGTTCTTCCCTAAGCAACCCGATGATAGCATTTGCGCGTGGAGCATACAAGAATATTCTTTGCAAGAATATATTTGCAATAAATGTTTTTATTATTTTATGTGTACTTAATATAGATATATTTTTAGCTTAGTTTTGCTAATGTGTTAGTTTGGAAAAAGATTTTTATATTGTGAATTATATTTCGGGAATATTGTGTCTTTATAATCTATAACCTACAAAATATATGAGTAGGAGACAATGCAAAAAATTAACAATCTAATGACTAGCTATACTAAGAATATCTTAAGATATTCTTTATTTTTATCTTGCTATAAGTTAACGTGACAACACATATTAGGCAGTGATATTCTAAATATCAGAAAATATTGGTTTGGTGTAATATGAACTGGAAATTTATGTGTTCGATTATTCTGCTGATAAGTAGAGCTGAATTATCTGCTCTGGTTATGCCTAATTTTGAAATAGATTTAGAGTATAGGGACTTTGACCAATTTAGTAAAATAGCGGATAACGATGCAAATATTGCAAATGGGGTCGATGCTTTTACTGAAAATTACCGTGCTCACATGTGGAAAATACGGAATTATTATGCTGCTAAAGATAGCTTTACTAAAGAAGAGTGTAAAGTAGTAGACTACAAGAACCTCTACTTTTACAGAACCGTATATAATTTGATCCCTACAGAGCTAGCTCGCGCTGTTTTCGGCATTAAAGGTGGCGCTGTGGAGTACACAAATAATAGCGCAGATGTTTTGGAATGTATAGGTGATAACTATAAGCCAATCGGTGCATATAGTCGCTCGAATTGGAATTATATTCTGCTGGTCAATTTAATAAACACAGCTATGAATTCTGCTGAGAAAGCGGATATAAATTTGCTGAATAGCGTATACGATAGGATCAAAAATACGTACAAAAATAAAGGTGAATGGACAAAGAGGTGTGAACAATTATTAGAAGAAGCTAAACAAGATATTAAGCAATATGTCCGTATTCTTTTATTCGAAAACTATCTAGAGCGGATGAGAAAGGTAAAGAATGCTCTGGCAAATATAGATGAATTGGCAGAAAGTAGAGTGGAAAAGGCTAAAAATTCTCATACATTTGAGGATTCTTGGGTGCAAAATGTTAATTTATCTAAAGAGATGGCGGCTTGGCTTGAAATAACGAATGAATTGGGTGAAGGTTCGATACCCCAATATTCTGGGGACTATATACCTGAGTTAAGTATTCATTACTTAAGTGAGATTTGTGACCATAGTAAATGGAGTATCGATTTAACCTATCGGATAGAGGTTGGTGGTATGTTGTTTCCACACATGTATTTATACGTAAAACGGGGATGGAAATTGGTAAAAGATGGCATTTTTTTTACTATATATGAGCAACTTCGGGAGCGAAAATACGTTTTTTACAATGAGCTAAAAAATGACGAAAATCTACGGCAAAAAATAAGAAAAGCAATGAAATATATACGTTGCCAAGCAGAGGAAGGTCGTGATGTGACGAGATACAAATTTATCATAAATCTGAATAGCATATTGGATGAATTGCCACTAACACCAAAGAATAACCCACTGATGACTTGGGACACACCGATATGTGGATTGCCTGATATATGGAAGTTTAAATCTTATACTGAAGATGTTGATTTCCTAAAAGCGATGCAAGAGACATGGCAAATACAGCTCGATGAATACATTAAAGAACTAGAGAAAATTATATCAGATAAAAGCAGTGGCAAAGATATAAAGGGAGTTATCAGCGAGCAGATAGATGCTATAGGGGTAGAATGAGAAGGCGGTATGTGTGTTATAATTACCTCTGACGTTGTTACTCTCTGATTTTTTAGATGATATTTCTTTATAAAAATGATTTGCCTGATGAGTTTCTGCAAGCGATAAAAACATCGGTTGCGGTAGATACCGAAACTATGGGACTTATGCCACATAGGGATCGTTTATGCTTAGCTCAGTTCTCATTGGGTGACGGAAATGCATATTTGGTGCAATTTTTTGATTATTCAAAAGCGAACAATATAATGCGACTGCTTTCTGATGCAAAAATTTTAAAGATATTTCACTATGCTAGATTCGATATTATGATGCTATACAAATATCTTGGAGCGATGGCGAAGAATGTGTATTGTACCAAAATTGCTTCAAAATTATCGAGGACTTATGCTCAAAAACATAGCCTTTTAGACTTATGCAAAGAAGTTTTGAATGTTGAGATTTCGAAGGAGCAGACATGTACCGACTGGGGAAGTGAAAGTTTAACTGAAGAGCAAAAGGAATACGCTGCCAATGATGTCTTGTATTTGCATCAGCTGAAAGAGAAACTTGATGTACTTCTGAAGAGAGAAGGGCGTTTAGAACTGGCTAAAAGCTGTTTTGATTTTCTGGAAACTAGGGTTCAGTTGGACATAATGGCTGGAGATAATTATGACATTTTTGCTCACGGAGCTTGATGGATGGTCGGTGCGAATTTTTTAGACGAAGCTAAACGCGTCATTCTAGAAGAAGCTAAGGCTTTGCAAATTTTGGCTGATAATTTGCCGGCGCATTTTAGTGATGCTGTTGAAGCTATAGCGAACTCTGAAGGGCGGTTGGTTGTTTCGGGAATAGGAAAAAGTGGGCATATCGGGCGGAAGATATCGTCAACCATGGCATCATTGGGACAAAAGTCATTTTTTTTACACCCCAGCGAAGCGCAACACGGCGATCTTGGAATGTTGGATAAGCGGGACATTTTGCTCTTGATTTCTTATTCTGGAGAGGCTGTGGAATTGTTGCCAGTAATTGATTTCGCGAAACGTTTCGGTAATAAAATTGTATCAATTTCAAAAAGTGAAAATTCCACTCTGGCAAAAAATTCAGATATACCTCTGATTTTGCAAAACTTGGGGGAAGCGGGGGCATTTGGAATTGCACCAACTATCTCTTCAACAAATACACTAGCCCTTGGCGATGCACTCGCCATGGCGCTTTTATCTTATCGCGGATTTACTAAAGAGCAATTCAAGATATTACATCCGGGAGGTGCGCTTGGTAGAGGATTGTCGCTTATTTTCGACATAATGCATCGTGAAATACCCCTTGTAAAAGCTAGTGACAATATGCAGAATGCTCTGATAGAAATGACGAAGTTTGGTTTTGGATGTGTTGGAGTTGTTAACAACAAGACTGAACTTGTTGGAATTATAACAGATGGGGATCTGCGTCGCAAAATGAGCCCAGATGTCCTTAGGAAATGTGTCGTTGAAGTTATGACTGAAAACCCCATTTCGGTAAGCAAAAATATTACGGCATCTGAACTTCTTCATACGATGGAGGCAAAAAAAATCACCAACATTTTTGTCGTAAATGAAGATAAAACACCAATTGGATTGGTTCATATTCATGATATTTTGACTAGAAAAATAGTCTGAATTTTTATCACGGCTATCACCTTTTCGAAAAAAATGTGTCATGGATACTCAAATAGAGAGCACACTCTTTGTGTTTGGTATTGTTTTGCCTTGAACTCAATTTCGGAGCAAAGACTTAAAGAGAAAGGGATTGTGATATCAATTGAACTCATGGCAAATATCAAATTTACGATTATTTTTATATAAATTAAATATATGGTAGTAACAAATGTTTATAAAAAAGTCATTTCGATTTTATATACTAAACGTATAAGTGACGAATAAACTTAATTGAGTTACTCTTAGGTATAAAAAGAGTTTGACATGCTGCTAGCTTTTTAGTAAACTCATCTCATAGTTACGGTTCATAAAAATGTCAATTGGTAATACGGAGATCGCATTTTGTAAGTGTATGTTTGATGGCTTTGGCATCAGCTATTGCCATAACTGAGTATGCAACATACACACCAGTGATATTACCTGATGGCATTGAAGACGATGTTTCGACGGACGAAAATTCTAGTGTCTCCGATGAAACAGAGGCTGATGATGTTGATGTGAACGATAAAGTTGATGATGTTGTCGGGACTGATGAGAATGCGCAAGAGCAAGGCGTGGCAGAAACATCAATCCAAACAGATCCATTCTCACCATCCGGAGAGAAAGAGATTGTTTTAAATAGCGGTGACACTTTCGCGACGGTTATTGGCAAGTTAGGATTTGACAAAACGGATGTATATCTGGCATCGAAATCTTTGTCTAAAATTTTTAACGTAAAAACTTTAAAAGTTGGGCAAAAGCTAATCGTAAAAGGAAAACGTGACAGTTCAGGAGAGCTTACCTTAACTGGAATAGAAATTCGCCCTAACTATCATGAAAAGATCGTTGTTTCCAAAAATGAAACAGGTTACAACGCAGAGAGGCTAGATGTACCCGTGAAAAAGGTGATCCGTAGCATTTCTGGAAGTATATCTCCGAAATCTCCGCTATATTCATTGAAAAAATGTGGTATGAAGGCCAATGTAGCTACTGATGCACTTAGGGGATTGTCCCAAATAGTGAACATCAGATCCTCGAAAACTCCTGTGGATTTCGAGTTTTTATACCAGGAATATTACGATAATGACGGGAGAGTAGTTAGAAGACCTGAGTTGTTGTATGCTTCAGTTTTTATCGGTGGCAAGATACGAAGGATATATAAATTTACATATGGGGATTTGAGTGAGTTTGTTGATAATAATGGAACGGTTTTAAGTTCTTTATCAAAAACTAAGTCGATGCTTGACAAACCTGTGGGATTGATGAAGGTGACATCCAAATTTGGAGTAAGGAGACATCCGATAACTGGACAAATTAGAGCTCACAATGGAATTGATATATCTGCACCAGTCGGAACGCCAGTGAGAGCTACAGCGGATGGAATTGTCACAAAGGCGATGTATTACTCCGGATATGGTAGATATGTTCTCATAAGCCATTACGGCAAAATCGAGACAGCTTATGCTCATTTAAGCCGTATTGTTGTCAGACGTGGGCAATATGTTAAGAAAGGACAAATCATAGCATATTCAGGTAATAGTGGACAAACGACAGCTGCGCATGTACATTACGAAGTACATATGCAGGGAAAACCAATAAATCCATTAAAGTTTGTTGCACAAGAACCTCAGCGATTAACCGGAGACAGGTTGTATAAATTCAATCAATTTAAACGAAGGATAAATCTTCAGGTTGTTGGCTTGACCGTAAATAAGCACAAGGTAGTGAAGTCGCATAGATATTAAAAATGCTCTTAAAGAGGCTTAAGACTATATTTTTTCACATCATTAGTCTTGTTTTTGTGGTCGCCACGGTGTCGTTTTCGGTATTGTATTACTTCGGGACAGATTTGCCTAGCGAGTTGACTTTGTTGGAATATACTCCGCCAAGAACAACTCAGGTAAAGACAAGGGACGGAGAATTAATGGAGGAATACGCCACAGAACATCGAGTAATTGTAAAATTTGCTGAAATACCAGCAATAATAAAAGGTGCATTCATCATGGCTGAAGACAGAGAATTTTATAAGCATTCAGGAATAAGTGCGAACAGCTTAATACGAGCAGTAATAGACAATACTGCAAGGAAATCTTGGAATAAACATCCGGCTGGAGGCTCAACGATTACGCAGCAAATAGCGAAAAATCTTCTGGTGGGTAATGCTCGCACTGTAACTCGAAAAATACGAGAGGCAATTATGGCATTTCGCATAGAGACTACTATTTCCAAGGATAAAATATTGGAAATCTACTTAAATCACTTATATTTAGGAAAAGGTTGTTACGGTATTGCTGAAGCATGTCGCTATTATTTTGGCAAATCACTAAACGAAATAGAGCCACATGAAGCTGCGTTTTTGGCCTCTATTCCGAATGCCCCCACTCTTTACATAAATGATAAGAATTCTCGAAAATTATTGCGAAAAAGGAATTCTGTTTTGTTGCAAATGTACGAGTCCGGATACATAGACAGATCTCAGTTAAAAAAATATTTCAATAAGCCTCTAAAAATAAATCATAAAAAACAAAAATTGTATGCTCCATATTTTGCGGATGAAATTTTTAGATTAGTGACAAAGCATGTGTCTAGGAATGATTTTTTTAGAAATGGTTATGTAATTCGAACAACATTAGACAAGTTTACACAACATCATGCGCAACTAGCGCTAGAAAATGGAATTATCGAATATACCAAACGGACTCGGTACCATGGCGTGTTAGGAAACATTAATAAAAATCAAAAAATAGATTTAAAGCAACTTGACAGCCAGATATTTACGACTATAAACGAAGTGCAAGCGGGAATTGTTGAAAAAATAACAACAAAATATTTGATTTGCAAAGTAGCGAGTGGCGAATGTATCAAAGTTGCACTAAATGGTTCTGGATATACTTCAGCAATTTTAAAAAAAGGAGATATTGTGCTTTGTCGTACAGTAGGAAAAAATTTGACAGAACTTTATCAAGAACCGAAAGTGACCGGTGGCATAGTTGTCATGGATGCTCATACAGGCGAGGTTTTAGCCCTCGTTGGTGGTTATAGCCCATATTTAAGCGTTTTTAATTGTATGACGCAAGCTCTACGACAGCCCGGTTCTACCATAAAGCCATTTGTTTATGCGACAGCTCTTGAGAATGGGAAAGATGAGTATGATTTCATAGAAGATAAACCTGTAAATATAATGCTATCAACTGGCGAGAAATATTCTCCAAAAAATTATGATGGCAAATCGCATGGCAAGACGTATTTGCGTGACGGACTTATATATTCAAGAAATTTATCTACTGTTAATTTAGCTCTGGATGTCGGTTTAAATAAGATTGGAGATACACTCAAAGTGCTGGGATTAGCAAAAAATAAGGTGCCGATATCTGCTGTATTAGGAGCGATTGAAGTTTGTCCATTAAAATTGATGGAGGCTTTTTCAGTGTTTTTTAATGATGGAATTCCAGTCTTGCCCAAATTTACAATTGCAGATGAGTTTATGCCAAACGATAGTTCCGTGACCAAGCGAATATTTTCGACTAAAACTGTCGAGACCATGCAAGGTATACTTCACGATGCCGTTATAAAAGGTACTAATAGAGAAGTGGAAGACATTGAAAAAAAATATAATATAAAAATTTATGGCAAAACTGGCACGACAAATGATTATAAAGATGCTTGGTTCCTGGGGGCAGTTCAAGATCACAAGCGCACATTACTAGTATGCACATATGTGGGTTATGCAAAACCGCAAACTCTTGGAAATCATATGACAGGTGCTAAGGTCGCTTTTCCCATATTTATAAATTTTGTGAAAAGTTATTTTGAAAACCAAAGTAACTAAAAAAGATTGACAGAGGGAGTTTTTTTGCTGAACCTGGTAATAGGTAGTTTGTTTTGAGTTTTGATTATGAACATGTTCAGAAGTGTGACAACATTTTTCTTTGCTTTTGCCCTTTTTAGTGGCCTCTTGGAAGCCCAGGAAAATGGCGTGGATGGGGATGACAAGGGTTTTCTTGACGGCAAAAAAGTTGCGATTGTCTACTATTCGCATTCTGGAGAAACGTATTCTTCAACAGGAGAATACAAAAATTTGAAGCAGGGCAACACAGCGCTTGTCGCTGAGAACATCAAAAAAAAATGTTAAAGAAGCGACGCTGTTCAAATTGGAAACAGTGGATAAGTATCCAGAAAAATATGATGAAATGACGCAATATGTCAAAGAGCAACAGGAAAAGCAAATTTTACCAGAACTGAAAGATGTTCCTGATATTGCTGAATACGATGTTATTTTTATAGGGACTCCGGTTTGGTGGGGAACGGTAAGTTTGCCAGTGGCTTCCTTTTTACAAAAGGCTAATTTAGTCGGAAAAATTGTTATCCCATTCATAACTCATGAAGGAAGTGGAGAAAGCGGGATTGGAGAATCGATGCAGAAAGCATCCGGTTGCAAAAAAGTCTTGCCTGCGCTGGTTATAAAAGGAAGCGAAGCATCTGAGAGTGAAGATGTTGTTAAAAAATTCATACATACGCTGAAAGATTAGGCACAAATCTATGGGGGGCAAACAATTTTATGCCCCCTATAATTTTTGCGGTATGGGACACATTCGCCTTTGTGTGAACACTCGCGATATTATGTTTACTTTTATCTCAGAACACGCTTTTCGTTAAATCGGTCATTATATCGAAAATTACACACTCTTCAGGATATCGAAGGATGTATTTTTTGTATTTATAAGTCCTTAAACATCATATTTAGATGTACCGTGTATATAACGCTTCAACAAATATGTATTGTCAGTAGGGTATATGATCTATTGAGTTTGCGGTCAGAAAATATTTTTCTGATTTGCTTAAAAGAACAATTTTAGATTTTTTTTGTTGATATTGTGATAACGATATGATAGCCTGATATTGGATTGATGTACCATTTTGATTTCTTCTGGGGAGGAGTAGTCATGAAATTCGCGAAGTATGTATTAAGTGGTGTTTGTCTCAGTGTTATAAATTCAGGCAACGTTTGGGCTCAATACGCAGGAGAGGATCCTGAATTGGTTCAATTAAAAGAGCAAATTAAGAAGCTTGAAGGACAAATAAACGAAATGAGGGAGACAGATAAGCAACTTGATGTAAGAGCGCAAGGAATTGAAGAAAAGTTGAAAGTTCAAAAGGATGAATTTCTTGAAACTCGCGACTCGTTAAAAACTGAAATTGATAAAGCCAAAAAAAGTTCAGAAACAGTGCTTGGTCTGCAAGAAAAAGTTGAACAGCTGGAGGGAGCGCAGGCTAGTAGCAACGAAAAAATAGAAGCTTTAAAAACAAATGTTAATTCTCAGCCAAATGGTGAGGAAGAAACAAATAAAAAAGATATAGAAGAATTAACTCAAGCTGTATTAAAGTTGAATGAAAAATGGGAAGAGCAAAAAGAATTAAATGAGCAACAAAATTTGGAAGCTGCAAAAAATAAAGCCGAAATTGATAAGTTGAAAAAGAAAGACAATATGTCATCTAAATTAAGTTCAGTAGGGGGCTTTCTCGGCAATTTAGCTAAGGGGGGGATGGAGTTGCTGTCTTCAAAACTAAGTGATGGCAATTCCGGTTCTACTTCTGAAGTGTATGCTTCTGTTTTTAAAAATGGAATGAACCTGATTGCACAACATCTCAGTCCGAAATCTATTAAGGAAAAATTGGTAAATGGAAAACCGAATGCCGAAATTATGAAGGAAATGAATGAAGTTGAAAAGAGCGACTTTCACGACATAGTTCAAGATATACAGACAGGCAAAAACGAGAAAGAAATTCAAGAAAAGTTAGATAACTTAAAGGAAAAAATAGCTACTAGGAAGACGGAAGAGGTTATTTCAGAAGTTGAAAAATCAAAATTTCAGAAATATGCTTTTTATGGTTTGAACGTGGCATTTAATTCGGTTAATTTAAGTGAAACTGTGACAAAATTTTATGAATTATCGGAAGGTGCATCAGAGGCTCCAAAAGCAGAGATTGTTTTGTCTGGTAATGTCAGTTCAACGGATCAGGATGCTGTGAATGCGATCTATGATATGGTTTCTAAGGGCGCAACTTTGAATGATATATTCGATTGCATAAGTTTCCACACAGAAGGGGTTCCTATGCAAGTTGAAAGGAAGGATGCTCCTAAGGATAGTATGGTCAATACCCTTCTTTCTATGGCAGTAACAGAGGCAGAGCAGAAGAATAAGGATTCGGATGCTAAAAATTCTGAAGAAGGTGTTGTTGCGGACGGAATGCAACCAGGAGTAGCTCAAGGTTCTGTGGTGAATGCTAATGGAGAAGTAGTAGATGAAGCAGGGCAGGTAGCATCAGTTGAAGGGACAACAGCTGGTATGGATGAAGTGACAGGGCAGGGTGCTGGTGCGGAAGAACTGCAACCAGGAGAGTTGGGTGAAGGTAATGCAGAAAAGCTAGGTGAACAAAATTTTGTCATAAATGATAAAGGAGAAGTTGTCGCAAAGCCAGGACAAGAATCGGCATCAGTTGAAGGAACGACAGCTGGTATGGATGAAGTGACAGGGCAGGGTGCTGGTGCGGAAGAACTGCACCCAGGAGAGTTGGGTGAAGGTAATGCAGAAGAGCTAGGTGAACAGAATTTTGTCATAAATGATAAAGGAGAAGTTGTCGCAAAGCCAGGACAAGCATTGGAATCAGTTGAAGGGACAACAGCTGGTATGGATGAAGTGACAGGACAGGGTGCTGGTGCGGAAGAACTGCAACCAGGAGAGTTGGGTGAAGTTAATGCAGAAGAGCTGGGTGAACAAAATTCTATCATAAATGATAAAGGAGGAGTTGTCGCAAAGCCAGGACAAGCATTGGAATCAGTTGAAGGAACGACAGCTGGTATGGATGAAGTGACAGGGCAGGGGGCTAGTGCGGAAGAACTGCAACCAGGAGAGTTGGGTGAAGTTAATGCAGAAGAGCTGGGTGAACAAAATTTTGTCATAAATGATAAAGGAGAAGTTGTCGCAAAGCCGGGACAAGAATCGGCATCAGTTGATGGAACGACAGCTGGTATGGATGAAGTGACAGAGCAGGGGGCTGCTTCCAACAAAACAACCAATGCAACACCGATAGCTATAAACTACAAGGAAGTGGTACCAAGCAGTTATCTGAGAGATCCTATGTCGGTTTCGGAGAAGCAGAAACCTGTAGCGAAAAATGGAGCTGAATCACCAGTCGTACAAGTTTCTATGAGGTAAGTATGAAGGGGGAGGCTATACTCATTTCGAAAAGACGTGCCGTTTGCAGTATATGACCCCAGATACTATGGCTATTAAAGAAGATAACCATAGTATTGTTTCTCCTGCAACTGAGGCAATGTGTGATTTGATGATTGTTGCGAACATCAATGTTGATATTGCTAGCATTTGCGTTGCTGTTTTGCATTTTGATAGGAATAGTGTCCTGAAACTATTACCAGAAAATTCGGTAGCATCTCGTACCCCCGAGATGACTATTTCTCTGCATAAAATTATTGCGGCAGGTATGATGGCTAATCTTGAAATTATATGAAATCCTGCAATAAATAAAATGGCAATTGCTACAACGATTTTGTCTGCAAGCGGATCCAGCATTTGTCCAAGTTTTGTGGTTTGTTTATACATGCGAGCATAATAGCCATCGAGATAATCGGTAATGCAACAAAAAATGAAAACTGTAAGCGAGATTATTAGCCCGATTTTGGAATTTAGGAAAAAACCTAAAGCAAAGAGTGGCAACAAGAACATTCTCGAAATGGTTAGTATATTTGGAAGAGTTAGCAATTTATTGAAAAAATTATTCATTTGTTACTCTATTAAAAAACTCAAAAACTGATATAGCTGTTTTACTATCAATACCTTTTACCATTTTTAGGTCTTCAATGGAAGCTTTTTTTATAAGTTCTGCAGAACCAAAATGTTCTAGTAACAACTTTTTTCGAGCAGAGCCAACAAACTCTATCTGATCTAGGGTCGATTTCGTCATGCTTTGAGAACGTTTCTTTCGGTGAAAAGTTATTGCGGTTTTGTGCGCTTCGTTTCGTAAAGTTATTAGAAAAGATAAAAGTTCATTTTTGTGTCCCAAAATAATTTCTTCACCATTCTCCAAAACTATTTTTTCATCACCGATTTTTCTGTCATTTTGTTTCGCTATACCGATAATTTTGACATTTTCAGAAAGACCAAGCTCTGCTAAAACTTTTTGAGCAATATGTACTTGAGTTTTTCCTCCGTCTATAACAATCAGTTCTGGAATTTCCGGAATCCTTTTTGATTTAAATCTTTTTTTTAAGGAAAATTGCATCATTTGTATATCATCGCCACCTTGTGCAGTGGTTTCGTCTATATTGAATTTTCGTGCTTTGTTCTTCTGGATTGTTCCATTTTCGAAAACTACCATGACGCCACAAGCATTCGTGCCCTGTATATGGCTATTGTCATAAGTTTCGATACGATTGATTTTTTTTATCCCTATCAGTTTACATAAATTCGCCAACTGAGATTCATATTGATTAAAATGTTCCTTTTTTAATCGTATTTGAGCATTAGTTTCAGCAATGCTAAGTATTTTTTTGTAAATATTATTGTGTCCAAAGATAATGTTTACATTTTGTGATGTTATTATTTTTATATATTCTTTAATATCGTCAATATTTGTTAGTTCGAAATTGGTTACAATATTTGAGGGAAGAGTAACTGTTTTGTAAAATTGTGTAATAAAGCATTCGCCCATTTCGCCAGGACTAGCTTCAATTGTATGTTCCATGATAAACGTCTCTGTACCAACGTTTTTTCCTGCTCTAAAAAAGGTGACTGCAAATGCGGAGCATTCGGCGTTTGTTGCAATTGCAATAAAATCTATTGATGCCATATTATCGATTTGTATATATTGTCTCGATTGGATTTCAGTTATTGCTTTTATTCGGTCTCTGATTATTGCCGCCTGCTCAAAGTTCATTTTTTTTGCTGCTTCGTTCATCTGATTGGTTAGATTTTTACGTGCAAGTTCATCTTTTCCATTTAACAAATCTTTCGCAAACTGTACATTTTTAGCATACTGCTCCTTTGAAATTTTTTGCATACAGGGAGCTGAACATCGTTTTATAAAATATTGTAAACATGGCCTTTTTCGATTGGCAAAAAAGGTGTCGGTGCAACTTCTGAGCAAAAAAGTTTTTTGAATGACTTTTATAGTATCGTTTAGCGACGAGATGGCAGGGTAGGGGCCAAAAAAAAAATTTTCTTTTGGTTGTAATGTTCTATATTTAAAAATCCTCGGAAATTCATGTTTGTTATCTATAACAATATATGGAAAAGTTTTATCGTCCTTTAAAAGAATATTATAAAAAGGTTTGAATTTTTTTATCAGATTATTTTCCAATAGTAAGGCTTCTACATCTGAATTAACAACAATATATTCAATAGAGTTAATATTCGAAACCATCATTTTTGTACGGTTTGAAAGTTGTCCAAATCTCGCATATGAATTGAGGCGATTTTTTAAATGTTTTGCCTTGCCAATATATATGATTTTCCCAGCTTCGTTGAGCATTTTATATACGCCTGGCGCCATTCCAGCTTTGTCTGCTACAGACTTGATAAGCTCCGCTACTTCTTCAAGTTTTTTCAAATCGTTTCTATAAAATTATATGGATATTTCTATTGTAGCACGGTTTATATTTCATCGACTTTGAAATTTATTGGATATCGTTGAGCTCGACCTCGTTTATATGGCGTTGTTTTAATTGCGTGGCCTTGAGGATCGAATGATGTTTTATCTCCCTCTAGCAACCCATTGATGTATGTCGATATTTCATAAACTCCACCTCCGTGTGATTTTGGGTAATATAAGGTGTCTGTTCCATGTTTTAATCCTTTTTGATAGATGCAAACTTCAACTTTATCTCCGAATTCATCGTATGTCTCGTATCTGCCATTTAAATTGCCTTCTTTATATTCTGCCCGCATTTGGATTATGCCATTTTCATAAAAGGTTTGTGCAGTTCCATCTAACTGTCCATCTTTATATTCCATATGCGATAACTTCATTCCGGATGGGTAATACTGCGCAACGTTTCCATTTATTTTGTCTTCGTAATATTCTATCTCGGATAACACGGCTCCAGTCGAGGCAATGTATTGAGCTATTCCGTGCTTCTTTCCGTTTTTATATTGAACGATAATTTTTGCGGTTCCAGAAACTTCTTCGATTGTACCTGTAAGATTATCGTCTAGAGGCATCATTTTGAACCTTTTTTATGATTTGTTATAAAATCTTCCAAACCCAAACAACATTTTTCCGCACGCTCATTTGGATCTTTTATCGCATCGATCTTTATGCCTTTTGATTCAAAATATTTCTTCATAGGCGTTTTTGCACTTTCAATCAGAGGAATTTCAAGGACTTTTATCTCTCTAATCTTTCCAAGATTTTCTCCATTTGTCGAAAATGCAATTGTCATATTTATAGGATCTGATGTCTTTTTGTTTAGTTTGCATTTCACTTCAACTATTTTGCTTTTACTAACGGCTTGCATATTATCATCTAAGGAGTATTCTTTAACGCTTTGAATTGCTTCAGTTTTTAATCGCCAAATTAGAAATTTGATTATGGTTTTTACCAACTTTTCGTTATCTGTGCCACAAAACCGCTTTGAAATTGCAGTTGTATCCATATTTCTCTTCGCAAATTCAGTCATAGTGCTTTCATTTGCTCCGTTCTTCACTATATTGATAAATTCAGGATATATTCCTTTAACTTTTTCTTTCGCTAATTTTTCAATTTCAGCTTTATTAGACTCCGCCATCGTTGCATTGAGGCAAATTTCTGTCATCGCGCTCACAAGCATAATCGCTAAAACGGAACCACTTCTCTTTTTAAATTCCATATTCATACTAATTTCTCTCCTAAACATTCTTAACTTCATTGTAACATAAACAAAATATATTATGCAAATTTCATAAAAAACATACAAATACTAAGTTACTTAATGATAATCAAAGAGGATTTATTCAGAAGGTTCTTGCAGTTGAGGTTTTTTATAAAAATGTTTACGTCGAATTGGCAATTTGCGTGGCATTTCTGTCCTTTTAGTTTCTGTTTCTTGATTTTCGTCAGATTGTGTAGGATCGGCATCTTGTGCATCATCCTGTAACTGCTGAGGAAATTTTTCTGCTATGATTCTTGAGAAGTGTTCTGCATATTGAAGATTATATTCACTCAAAACTCGATCTCCAGTGGCTGAGGCTTCTTTAGCGTAATTCAGATACTTTGCTCTCTGTGCCACATAATATGCTTTTCCTTTCACGCTATTTATTTCTTTTCTTACCACTCTTCATTCCAATCACAAAGAATTATCAACCATTCTATTATAGGGCATTTTTCATACGGCTTTTAAATTTTTCAAAGCATTTAATAATCTATCCGCGCATCATCATCTTTTCAAGTTGAGATTTCGAAATCTTGAAAAAACTTGGGCGATGATGGTTACACTGGTGTATGGAGGGCGTCTCTTCCATTTGCTTCAGTATTTCCTTCATTTCTTCGATTGACAACTTTCGTCCAAAGCGAATGCTGTTGTGACACGCTTTATCTGCAATCTTTTTGCGTATTATATCCAATGTTTCCATATCATTGATAAAATCATCACTTGCCAAAATGTCATGTATAAATTGCAGTGCTTCTTCGATTTTTAGGATTGATGGTATTGCGGTAATCATAATGGATTTCTGAATAATTTCTGCAGAAAAACCACATTCATTCAGGTTTACAAGAATATTTTTTGCGACTTCTTGCTCTGAATTATTTAGTTCAATAATTTCGGGTTTCAGTAAATACTGTTTATTCTCTTTTGTTAAATTGTTTATAATCTTAGTTTGGGTTATTTTTTCATGAACTGCGTGCTGATCAATTATCAATATACCATCTTCCACTTCAGTTATGATGTATGAATCAAAAATTTGGGCGAGTGGTTCCCCATACACTGATGTCTCTCTTTTGTCTTGGGGCAACAGCGGCTCAACTTGTTGTATCTCAACATTTTCGGGCTGTATTGCCAGAGCGAGTGAACCATCCGTCATTGCAACTTTTTCGCTAAAATCAGCCTTTGAACTAGAAAGAACTGGTGATTTGTTTGCAATTTTCGGAAAATTGGCGACATTGAACTTGGGATGATATCCTTGATAAAATTTTGGTTTCTCCAACGTTGTGTCGTTTTCTCTTGCCTGTTTTTCAGCAATCCTTATTATTTCAAATTCGTTAGATATCTTATCAAACTTATGCATATTTTTTCGAAATGCTTCAGTTAAAAATTTTTGAACTGAGGCGCTATCCCTAAAACGTACTTCAGATTTTGTCGGAGAAATATTGGCATCCAAATGGAAGGGATCGATTTCAATAAAAATGACAGCAACCGCAAATCTACCTGCGGGGATAAGCTCCTTATACGCATTTCTAAGGGAAAGGGAAACAGTTTTGTCTTTGACAATTCTGCCATTGACAAACATTCGCTGAAACTGTTGAGAGTACCGATTGTCGAGTGGGTGGAAAAGGTATCCTGAAACTTCAATATGTTCTCCTTTTTCTTCGAAGGGGATTGCCTTTTTCAAAAGTGCTGAACCAAAGATTTTAGACACTCTCCCTTCAAGAGGAATATTGCTAAATGAGAGTATCTGCTTTTCATCAGTTCTAAGTGAAAAATTAACATTCGGGCGTATAAGGGCTATGTTTTCTATAACGTTTAAACATGCTGTAAGTTCCGCTGTATCGCTTTTTAAAAACTTCAGCCTAGCTGGTGTTCTCCCAAACAGATTTGATACGCTAACTCGTGTCCCGTTGGTAATAGGTGAGGGAAAAATATCGGATTCTTCCGAAAAATTTACATTTATACCGAAACCTTTAGATTCAAGAGAGAAAAAACTCACTGAAGCAATGGATGGCAAAGCTTCTCCTCGAAATCCATAACTTCTAATATCAAACAAGTTGTCGTTATGCAGTTTTGAGGTTGCATGGCGTTGAACTGCAATGTGCAACTCTGTGCTGTCTATCCCATCCCCATCGTCTTGTATTACCATCTTCGACTTGCCTCCATTTTGCAAAAAAATTTCTATGTTTTTTGCATTGGCGTCAAGAGAATTCTCCACCAACTCTTTTAATGCCGAAGCCGGTCTTTCGACGATTTCCCCTGCAGCTATTTGGTTAATTAGATCGTCGCTTAACAACTTTATTTTTGGCACGGGATTAATGGCAACTCTGTTTCGCTGTGATGAATTATAGATTCTTAATCGCTAAAAAATCAAGTGTTCAATACCTGTGAATTATTTTTTTTACAACTTGTTATTATATGCTTATGCTTAAATTGACCGACAAATTAACAACAAAGTTTTCTGTTTTTGAAAAAGTGATACTACAGCTATCTCTAGCATATGAATCGATTGTTATGTTGAGTCAATTAAGATGTTGGAGAACTCAGTAGTCTTGTAACTACAAAGCAAAGCTCGAGCTTTGCAATTTGTTGTTTGTGGCTGTTTATATTTAAACTTGCAATGCCTTCAGATATAGCTGTAGAATATTACCATAGCCTTGCTTGTTGATGGTCAGCAAGCTGGTTGCTGTTTTCAGTAATCAACCGAAAGGAGAGAGTGTATGAATTTTTACGAAGCAGTATTTATAGTGAGACAAGAAGCATCTTCGAGCCATGTTGAGTCCGTAGCTCAGGATGTAATTTCTGTTGTAAAAGGGTTTGGCGGGGATGTAACAAAGACAGAATTTTGCGGTTTGCGAACTTTAGCATACCCAATAAACAAGTGCCAAAAAGGACATTATGTCCTCTTGAACTTAGTTGCCAATGCCGATGCAATCAAAGAGCTTGAGAGGCGTTTCAGGATAAATGAAGACGTCATTAGATCTCTAGTAGTCAAAGTTGATAAGTTGGATAACTCACCTTCAGCTTTGATGAAAAAAGAGTATAAAGCCATGCCGATACAGGAATAAAGGAGAGGAACTATGGAAAATAAAGACCAAAAGAAGTCAGAGACAAAGACAGAGCTTGTAATAGATTACAAGGATGTTAGGGCTCTCTCTAAGTTTATATCAGAAAGAGGGAAGATAATTCCTAGTCGTATAAATTCTCAACCTATAAAAAAGCAAAGAGAAATTGCAAAAGCGATTAAACGTGCTCGAATTCTGGCATTGTTGCCATTTGTTGCAAAGTAAATATGATTATCGGAGTAGGGATCGATATAGTCGATGTTAGACGTATCGATGCCTTGTTCCAGAAATTTGGTGTGCATTTTTTAAAAAAGATATACACCGAGCAGGAGGTCGCATTTTGTTATGCAAGACATAATGTTGCTAACTCACTAGCAAAAATGTATGCATTAAAGGAGGCAACAATAAAAGCTCTTTCGGATGCAAAGGGAATAAAGTGGCACGATATGGAAATATGTCATGACACTAATGGACGCCCTGAAGTTAAGTTGCGAGGAATTGCTCTAGAAAATGTAAAGCAGAAGGCGAAAAATTTTTCTATACAAGTCTCTGTGAGCGATGAACAAATTTATGCAGTAGCTTGTGTTTTAATAGATGGATCGTGATTATTCCAGCAGTCGATACTGTAGCGCCTCAGAGATATGCTGTTGCCTAATGGATTGCTCGTTTTCCATATCTGCAATCGTTCTTGCAACCCTTAAAAGTTTGTAACAACTGCGTGCAGATATATTAGAATTTTCGACAGCTTTTTGAAAAAATTTTGTCGTATCTGTGTCAAGATTTGTTATCTCTTCAAGATACTTTCCCTGAGTTTTGCCGTTCAAAAAGCATGAATTTATTGCATATTTTTCCGCACGCTTTTTTTGCAATGTCCTCGCATTTTCCACACGTCGCCGTATAATTGCAGAAGATTCTTTGGGGGCAGTTTCAAACAGTTCTGAGATTTTTACACTATTGACATAAATAACGATATCAAATCTGTCCAGAATAGGGCCTGAAATTTTGTTTCGGTATTCCATGGCGCATTTAGGAGCTTTTGAACATTGTTTTTCTGATACTCCGAAATACCCGCACTTACAAGGATTCATTGCAGCTATTAGCTGGATATTTGCTGGATATGTTATATGCTCTTTAGCGCGAGAAATTGTAATCTCGTTTGTTTCTAATGGTTGACGCAAAGCTTCTATCACTGAACGCTGAAATTCCGGTAATTCATCTAAAAATAAAATTCCGTTATGCGCCAGAGAAATTTCACCAGGTTTCGCGTCTGCTCCGCCTCCAACTATCGAAATCAACGAAGCGGAATTGTGCGGATCTCGATAAGGAGGATAGTATATTAGCCCTTCTTTCGGCAACATTCCAGCAAGACTGTATATACAAGTAGTTTCTAGGGCTTCGGTTGGAGATAGAAGAGGAAGAATAGTCTTCGCTCGTGAAGCCAACATTGATTTTCCAGAACCTGGGGCTCCAATCATAAGAACATTATGTCCTCCAGATGCAGCTATCTCCAGAGCGCGTTTAGCAAATAGTTGTCCAGACACATCCGCCATATCTATTCCAAAATCTGGCTCACTAGGTTTTATTTTTGTGCATTCAGGTGGACTGATTTGCGTGGTACCGTTAATATGGTTCAGCAGTGCAATCAAACTTGGGGTGGCGATAATATTGTTATTTCCACTCCACACAGCTTCATTTTCACATTTTTGAGGACAGATAAGCGATAAATTCTTCTCATTTGCTAACATGGCTGCGCATATAGTCCCAGATATATAAGGCAAGGTGCCGTCAAGCCCCAGTTCTCCAATCGATAAGCTATTTTCAAGCATGGAAATATCGATTATCTCCATTGCTCCAAAAATTGCTAACGCAATTGGCAAGTCGTAATGTGAGCCTGCCTTTGGAATATCTGCCGGAGCCATATTTATCACAACTTTTCCAAAAGGAAATCCAATGCCTAACTGAAAAAACGTTGATCTTATACGTTCCTTAGCCTCTCCAACCGCTTTATCGGGTAATCCAACAATGCAAAATGAGCTTAGACCAGGAGAAATTTGCGCTTCCACGACTATTTCTATCGGTCTCATACCAACAAACGCAACTGTCCTGATTTTGCTTACCACTATTTTTTGGATTCCTGAGAATTACTGTTAAATCGTAGCAAACAATCATTAAAAAATAGTTTATGGAGCTTGAAACAGAAATCAGATTATCTGGTTATCAGCAAGAAAGATTTATATGTTTTGATTATTTGTTATAAAGCTAAGCATCTTCTAATAAGAAGGATATTTTAAATATCTTGGATTTATAAAAATATTATTTCACAAACCTCGTATTATGAGATATAATATTATTATTCTCAGAAAAAGAGATGTTTTTTATTTTATGGAGGGAAAAATATGTTACAGAAATTTAACAAACTAGCGCTTTGTTTAACATCAGCAATGACGATAACAGCCGCATATTCGAATGAATACATAGTGACTAATGCAAGTGAGGAAAACAAAGAACAAATTTATGACATTGTTTCAAAATTCAGGTTTCCAAGCATTCTAAGCCAATTTACGCAGAACGAGTTTAAACAAAAGTATCAAAATCATAATTTAATAGATACATTTAAAACGAAAGAAGCAGAATACAATTTTTTGAAAACGGAAATAAATAACATTGATAAAAATGCAGAAGTTTTTGCAATACCAAAATCTCTTTATCAGTTTATAGTGTATGACTATTTTGCTGACACAATATCTTCGCCTAAGGATATTCCAGCAAAAAAAATTCACCTTCTTCTTTGGAGTAATCTTAATGAACAAAAAAAGAAATTTGATCTCAGGAAATATGCAAAAGCAAATGAGAAGTGGGGATTAACCAAAGCGTGTGGTTACTTTATGGCACATGATGCAATAAAGGATGCTTTTTGGAAAGTTAATGAACATGCAAAGAATTTGTATATGAAGCACGCAGGGAACACAGAAGAAATAATTCATGAAATATTTGATGCTTTTCAAGCTGGTGACAAGTCAAGAGAAGGATTACTTGATGCATGGAATCTCACGCAACAACAAGGAATACTCTACAAAATGCACGCTGAAATATCTCGTATAGAAACCATGGTTGGTCAAACTAGTGAAGAAAAACGCCTGGCACTGAAGAAATATACAACCAATTGTATTATTTCAGAAGCCCAAAACTCTAATTATACATTATATCACGGAGGAAAACTTGATAACCCAAATTCTGAAATTGCAAACAGAATGTCTATTTGCTTCAGTGATGGGCTGTTTAGCGGATATATATTTGATGCAGGGGCAAGCGCCTATGTCTATTCTGCAAGTCCTAACAAATTGTGGAAACTGGAATTAGATAGAAATGATTTGCTGAATGGCAAATATCCTATATTCATACCACCAGCGTTTCATCTCCTCTCAGCAGCGGGCAATGGTGAACTATTCCATGCGAGGACAAAGGTTGTACAAGCGGTCATTGACTGCACTTATACAAAACAACATATTGACAATTTTGCTTTATCAATAAAATCTATCATAGAACCGCTTCAGGTGGGTTACGCATTAACTCAACTACCTGAACTTTACACAACCCAAAATCCGCAGATATTACTAAAAAAGAACTGTAATGATTTATATGAAAACACAAATCAAGGCATCTTCGATAAAGATGGGGCAGAAAAACTTAAGGCGATGATAAACACTATAAAGGAAGTTCCGGAAAAATAGATTGTTTCAGAACTGTTGCGGTAATTAGCTATGTTAATGGGTAAGGATTTGATTTCCTTACCCGTTAATGATAGCATTACACATCGTAGAAAAAATGATGTTTTCTTTTAAAGGAGTAAGGTATGCAGGTAATGAAATTCCAATTTATGCTTTGTTTAACAATGGCGACATCAGTAAGCACTGTAAGTTCACAAGAATTTATAGTTACTGATCTTAACGATAAATATAAAAAAGAGGTATACAATGACATATTGTCATTTTCTATTCCGACACTCACAACTGAATCTGTAAAGCTAAGATTCAAGAACAAATACAAAGATTATGATTTGCTAAAAACATTTGGAACAAAAGGAGCAGAATATGATTTTAAGAAACAAGAGATTAATAAAATAGACAAAAATGCGAGATTATGGGGCATACCCAAAAGTCTTTATCAACTGATAGTGTATGATTATTTTGCTATTATCGTTGATAAACCATTGGGAAATACTTATGGCAAATTAAAAAAACAATTTCAAGTTGAAGAATATACAGAAGATAATGAAGAATACGGCATCACTAAGGCATGCGATCGTCTTATAAAAGACAAGGAAATACAAGATATTTTTTGGGGAGTTAACGACCATGCGACGCAGTTATACGAGCAATTTGCAGGAGATTTGGCAAAAATAACAAATTATCTGCTAGAAAACTTTGGATCAAAAATTAACCAAAATGGCGCCCAAAGTGTTAGACCACTTGATATGTGTAACATACTGATGGGATACAACAATGCACGCATGAACACATTAGTCGGTTTGACCGGTAATGATCAAGACATTAGCACTTGGAAAACACCGAACGACTATAATGAAGAAAAACGCAAAAAACTGAAGAACTGTGTGACAAATTTAATTTTATCTGAGAATAGTAATCCTGATTATGTCATATATCGCGGAGATTGCTATAGAGGAAATTCTAAACAACTAAATCCGGAAATTGCATATAGAAAATCACTCTGTTTTAGCGATGGACTTTTTAGTGGTTTTATATTTGATCCCGGAGCAAGCGCTTTTGCTATTAGCGACAAAAGTTCAAATTTTAAGTTATATGTTCTTGCATTAAACAGGATAAAACTATTAAATGGTGAATATCCAATATTCATTCCTCCAATAAATCCCCTTGCATCAGCAGCGGGCAGTGGTGAGCTATTTCATCCTAGAACACAAGTTGTGCAGGCTGTAAAACACGGTGATATGCTTGATGGAGGTGCCCTATCAATACAAAGTTGCTGTGGAAAAATTAAAGCAGGCTACCTCCTCACACAAACACCTGAGCTTTTTATGAACAAAAATCCACAAATACTAGAAGAACAAATTAAAAATTTTGGTTTCGTATACCTTGCAACTGGTGAGGGCGAATTCGATAAAGATGACGCTATGAAAATTAACAACCTGATATCAAATATCAAAGAAGTCGACACAGATGGGAAAATTTTGTTCTAAATCAAAATCTCGCGTTTGCCTGTGTGATTTGGAGCAGAGAGTACGCCTTTCTGCTCCATTTCCTCGACTATTCGTGCCGCTCGGTTATAGCCTATTTGCAATTTGCGTTGTAAGTAGCTAATCGAGCATTTGCGGTCATTCATAACAATTTCGATAGCCTTTTTATACATATCATCACCGCCACTATCGTCATTTCCCGCGACATCATCTTCCCCAAATTGTTCGCTAACAACATCGACATAATCCGGCTCACCTTGCTCCTTGATGAAACTCACTATTCTTTCGACTTCGCTATCCTTGACGAAAGGTCCGTGCACGCGCAAAATTCTTCCGGCTCCTGACATATATAACATATCGCCTTGCCCCAAGAGTTGCTCTGCCCCCTGCTCGCCAAGGATGGTGCGACTGTCGATTTTTGATGTCACCTGAAAGCTAATGCGTGTTGGAAAGTTCGCTTTTATAGTTCCTGTTATAACGTCCACGGATGGTCTTTGTGTTGCCATTATAAGGTGTATACCAGCTGCACGCGCCATTTGCGCCAGTCGTTGTATTGCTGCCTCAACGTCTTTGCCAGCAACCAACATCAAGTCTGCCATTTCATCGACTATTATGACGATATATGGCAGAGGAGCAAATTCCAACTGCTGATTTTCAAATATAGGACGTCCGGTTTCTTGGTCAAATCCAGTTTGTATTTTGCGCACCAACAAGTCACTATTTTCTTTTGCCTCAGTAATCTTTTTGTTAAACCCATCAATATTTCTAACTCCTAACTGCGACATCTGTTTATAGCGATTTTCCATCTCAGCAACCGCCCATTTCAATGCAAAGACCGCTTTTTTCGGATCAGTAACAACCGGCGTTAGCAAGTGCGGTATCTCATCATAAACAGATAACTCCAGCATTTTCGGGTCAATCATTATCAATTTGCAGTCTTGAGGAGTAAATTTGAATAAAATCGATAAAATCATGTCGTTTATCGAGACAGATTTACCCGAACCAGTTGTTCCAGCAACCAAGAGGTGTGGCATTTTTGCTAAGTCAGCCATCACCGGATTGCCACTAATATCCTTTCCTAAAACTATCGGAATACCGGTCGTCATCCGTTTAAATTCATCGGATAAAAGCAATTCTTTGAGATATACCGTGTGACGATTTTTATTCGGAAGCTCAATACCTATCGCATTTTGCCCTGGTATTGTCGATATTCTCGCAGATATAGCACTCATCGAACGAGCTATATCATCACTTAAACTAATTACTCGCGAAGTCTTTATCCCTGGTGCCGGACGAAATTCAAACATAGTTACAACCGGACCTTGTCGAACATTTAGTATCTCGCCATTTACGCCAAACTCTTCCAAAACATTTAACAACTCAGCAGACATAAGACTGATTTTCCCCTCATCTTGCTTCCAATCTTTCTCAGAATGCTTGTCCAAAAGATCGACATTTGGCAACGTATACACACCATTTTCAAAATTAAAATTTGGCATTTCATGAGTTGTTTCGGTAGACGCCTCTTCAGATTTTTCATTACTTTTTTCATCCATACTTTCTGTTTGCCTTTTTGTTGATAACTTTGGAATTTTTGGAATTACAACCGCTAATTTGCGAGTTAACTTTGGAATATTGTTGAATATCACATCAAATTCAACAAACAACGCACGTTTTGCAATTAAAAGCCAAATTACAGATAGCGTTGTATAGATCCACTGGCAAAGTGTGTCATCTTGATGCAAGATATCGATAAAAATCCATTTCGATAAAATATATCCAACACATCCTCCTGCGTAAAAATCCATAGAAAATCTTTGAAGCAGTTTTTCTATTGTTGAATACGCAGAGGTTACGTTAAAAACAATTGCCCCTAATATAATGAAAAACAAAAATGTTAAAACTCGGTGTCGTATGTATCTGATTTTGCCACTAAGATAGTTTATACCCCAAACAAAACACAGAAGAGTTATTAAATAAGCAAGTAATCCGAAAGATTGAAGAGCTATTTCAGATAAATATGCACCGAAAGCGCCTAGTACATTTTTTGTAGGATATGGGGATGCAGTCAAAAATGTGTTGTCGTTCGGATTATGGTAAATCAATGCAACTGATGCAGTTATCGCAATTAGTATCAAACAAATGCCTAACATCCCGTTTCTTAAACGTTTGTTTTCAATGGCTTTTTCTCGTTCCACCCGACGCTTGTTTCGATTTTTTCTCATCGCCATCAGAAAACCTTTATCCTATGCTTCTTAGAAAAAACGATGCAAGCAAGTGATATCACAAATACTCCTATTAAAATTATCGGAACAATGCTGTGCAGTGCGTCAAAAAACGTCATATCTTTTATCATTATACCTTTCACTAATTTATTGCCATAAACCATCGGGTTAACTGTCGTGAAAGCTTTCATCAGTGGATTTTCAATGCTTTCCACTGGCGACATCAAGCCTGAAAGCGACGCTATTGGCATTTGCACCACGAATGTTCCCAACATCGCCTGTTGCTGTGTATTCGCAAACGCAGCAATACAAACACCAATTCCAACAACAGAAATAACATACACAATCATTGAAATAGCCATCAAAAATAAACTGCCACGTATTGGTACGCCATACATCCAGCTTCCTAAAAACATAACGCAAAAGCCCATAAAAAGGCTGATTATGATACTTGGCGTTGTTTTTCCAATGAGCATGCCAAGCGGTTTTATCGGCGAAACCAAAAGCTGGTCGAATGTCCCTTGCTCTTTTTCACGAGCAATCGCCAATGCAGTGAGCGTAATCGCCTGACTTATTATAATCATGCAAACTAAATTTGTTATGGAAAACCAATTCTGATTTTTATTGGGGTTATACCAAGTTCGAATCGAAACAGTTGGTATATTCAACATTGTTTTATCTGAAATTTTCGATTGATATTTTGCTAAAATTTGCGAAAGATAGCTGTAAACAATCGTTGCAGCATTTGTTCTTCGCCCATCCGTTACGACTAGTATGTTGGCTTTTCTGTTTAAATCAATATTTTTCGAAAAATTTTCTGGAATAGTTATGCCTATAAACGCTTTTTCAGTGTTGATATTCTTTTGCAATTCTTTTTCTGATTTGACATATATAGATTCTCTAAAAATATTCGTATTCACGATGTCGTCCAAAAGATTGACGCTGTGAACTCCGCGGTCTTGATTAAAAATCACTACACTCGAGTTCTCAACATCCTTGTTCGAAGCCAAAACGAAAACAACCAAAAACAAAAATATAGGAAAAAATATTGCAAAAGAACTCTTCGGATCCTTTAATAAATCCAACAATTCTTTCCGTACTAACGCGCCAACTCCAGTAAATATCACAACTTCATGTAAATCAACCCTATAACTTTGTTAGTATACTACATGTCCAAATAAATTGGATGGGGGGCGCGATGTGGTATATTTTTATTTTACCACATCGCGCCCCGAAGCCTGTCAAGGTACGCATACGCTCAGCTCCCTTTGGTCAATGACCGCTGGTCGCTGACCTTGACAGGTTAAGGCGATAATAATTGCACTATTGTCCATTTGTTCGCAATAGTAATAACCGTTAAAAATAAGGCTCTTGACTAGCATCGTTTCAGAATTGCCTAAAAAAATTGGCGGCAAATCTCAAGTCTTTTGTATTGCATGTAAAAGAATGAGAATTTTAGATTTAATCACAAATGCTAAAATTTGCCATTTGAGCTTATTAAAGTAAGCTCAAAATTAAGTTATTGACAAAATATATAATATACATATACAATATAATTGTGAGGATGTATAAAAGGAGACGTATAAATGAACAGACATATAAAATATATGGTTATATCATCATTGATGAGTGGTGCCATTTCTTCTGCTTACTCTAGTTCAAGCCGTGAAATCACTTTTGACGTAATGCAACTGGAGCCAAAGCAAGAGGAGGTATTCTACGGAAAGCTAAGCCAATTCTTTGCAGACAATTCGGTGCCTGATGGGAAAGAGATGAGCATAATGTTTGAAACAACGGAACCAACATCAATTGCTATCAAAGATATACTAACTACTGGAAATTACATAATAAAACTTGTTAAAACGGAGGACTATAAGGAATCGGATTCTCCAAAAAGAGATTATCGAGGAGCAGAGGAGTATGCCAAACTGATTGAAGAACTCGCAAGGGATGATGGTCTTAATTTGCGCTTATACGATAAGTTAAAATCATTGACCCTTGAAAAAGAATTATTGGAAGAAGTTAGTAAGTTTGAACATATTGACGGAGATAATTCCAAAAAGTTGATAGAGGCTTGCTTGAAAACCGTAAAAATGAACGCAGTTGAAAGTTACAAAACAATCGATGACCTGCTGGAGACAACGTTTATAGACAGTTTGTGCAAAACTGTTGGACATATGGAGAATGTCGAGAATTTGCGGAACGGTATTTGGTTCTGTACAGACATACCGATTGACGACGTAACTGATGAGGAGTTGTATCAAAAGATGTGTGACAGACTGAAACATGTCTTTGGCTGATATGAAACTTCAAAAAATGTTGCAGGGTATCTTGCTTTGAAGAGATAAGATACCCTGATGCTAGACAGCGTCATAACGCTTGGCATAAAAAACTAGTGTGCCAAAGAGATGCACTTTAGCAATGCAATTAATTCGCCGATAGAGCCGTTGGTCGCGGACCTTGACGGGAGTAAGGAGTATATTTCAGATGAAACATTGCTAATTTTGTTTGGATGGAATGGAATATATTCTTCATAAATGCGATTTCATCCTGGTTTGGTACTGCACTATTTTCAGTTTTTCTTCAAGAACAACGCTCGCAAATCCAGCGTGCGTTATTTATCAAAGGAGCCGAAATCAGTCACTTCTGCTAATTATTCACGTAGTTGTATCAACTCTATCTCACTTGTCTATTTGATAATTTACATCGCCTTTGTTATGCGAATTTCTTCTATATGTCATGCCTCCCATTATACTGAAGTGTTCGCATAAAGGCGATGGGGCATCTTCTATTCCTCCGAAATGGAAATAAAAAGAGAACGCCACTCAATTCGGTGGCGTTCTCCTTTTATATCTAAATAGAATCTTTAATAAATTTGACTTTTTCATTTCGCGAAATATCCGTGGTACATCATGTGAGTGCACCCTTTGAACATATTATATTTTTCGCAATCATCGGTACCTTCTATGTTTTTCGAATGAGTATCTCCCAAGCTCAGAACAGATAAGTTTTGGCAACCATCAAACATATTGCTCATATTCCGTACATTTTTTGCATCGAATTTTTCAAAATTTACGATCGCTAAACTTCTGCAATCAGAAAACATACTACTCATATCCATAACATTCTTTGTATCAAAGTTGCTTAGATCTAGAGATGTTAAATTGTTGCAATGAAAAAACATAAAACTCATCTTAGTGACATTCTTTGTATCAAAGTTCCTTAGATCTAGGGATGTTAAATTCTTGCAATCATAGAACATATACCACATATTAGTGACATTCTGTGTATTAAAGCTACTTAGATCTAGGGATGTTAAATTCTTGCAATCATAGAACATATACCACATATTAGTGACATTCTGTGTATTAAAGCTACTTAGATTTAGGGATGTTAAACTTTTGCAACCAGAAAACATACTCTTCATATTAGTGACATTTTGTGTATCAAAGTTCCTTAGATCTAGGGATATTAAACTTTTGCAACCAGAAAACATACTCTCCATATCAGTGACATTCTTTGTATCAAAGTTCCTTAGATCTAGGGATGTTAAATTGTTGCAACAAGAAAACATACTCCACATACTAGTGACATTTTGTGTATCAAAGTTCCTTAGATCTAGGGATGTTAAACTT
>CADBWU010000001.1 GCA_902798535.1 uncultured Pseudomonadota bacterium | reverse complement strand
AAATTTTCCATATTTTTTGCTGGAATAATTTTGCACAACTGCAATGAGCTAACTCCTATTTCTTTTTAAAAAGATCAAAAGGGATAGTACCAGCAGTGCGTCTTATTTTTTTACGAGTTTTGCGCACACCGAAATAGCTCTCATCAATTTCAAGTCCTCCATATTCTTTGTTTGAACAATTTGATGCAACAGTGATGAGCTCATTTCTACTTGGTTTAAGCAAACTAGGAATTGGGGGAGTAGACACTCTCTGCTTCCGCTAATTCTGCATGTCCCCCGAAGTAGTTCTCATCTAGCTTAAAATACTTTGTCTTCCAGAACGCCAAATTCTTTGCTATGTTCCTTTGTAGAATTTTCCAAAATTTTTACGCGAAATTCGTTAAAATACGCATTAATTGTGTTGCTATTTATGGATAAAAATCCAGCAATACTATTGTCACAAAATCATCTCATATATTATGCCCCCCAAAGCTTGTACTTTCTCCTTATCCGCCCCAGGAGTGCTAGTCAAGAGCCAACGTTTTACGCAATTTTTGTGACTGAGCATAGAACGCAAGGCGCAATCAAGAGGAATGTTTCTAGAATAAATCCATAGAAAAACGCTCCTCTTGAATGATTTATGTTATCGAATTGCTATTCGTCCTTTTCTTCTGAAGTTGAGGCGGGCTCTTCTTTAGAATTTTTATCTGCTTTTTTACAGCAATTCTCCAGCAAATACTTAGCGTTTTTGATTATCTCTGGAACTTTGTCGTGGGCATTTGACAACAGAGATTCATCTTTTTTATCTTCTTTTGCCGCATTAGCCCAGGCTTCGAACATAGTTGCGTGTAATTTTACGATTTCTACATGCTGATCCGATGGGGCACAATCTTTGCAATCCTTTGCCTTTTCACAACATTTGTATGCCTTCAAAAGCAGCATTGCATTAAAGCTTACTTGTTTAAAATATTTTGCTGGTTCTGTTGTAAACAGAGATTCACTTTCTTCTATTTTTTTGATAATTTTCTCCAATTTCTTTTTCACATTTTTGCAATCATGCTTTTTGTGACACTTGCTCTTCTTATGTGTTTTTTCATCAGCGTGTTCTTTATCCTGCATTTCGACAGTATCTATACGACTATCTTCTTCATCCGCGGCGTATGAACTTTGACCAAACATAAGTGCAAAACTTAATGCACTACCTAGCAATATCATGGACTTCTTCATTTTTTCTCCTTCTACAAAATCCATCCCTATTTTCAGGTTCTCACACAGTTCTGATGACGTCAACAAAAATTTTGCTAACTATATCTGTGATGACCAGAAAACGTATAAGATTTGTTTATTCAGAATCTGTTTCATTGTATTTCACGTCCAAGTTCACAAATGTGTGAGACAAAAATGGTCTCCGGGATTATATTTAGAATATATAATCCAACGGAGTTAGTAATCCAACGGAGTTAGTGTATTAGTATATAAGTTCATAACACGTTTGGGGAAACATAGGCGCAAGCAGGATGATGATTAATGCTTATCTTAAGCATCGGTCATAGAACACTGGCAGAGGTATAAAATGATGACAAAATCCTTTTTCCCTTATTTGATAAAAACATATTATTTTAGGATTTTTTTGATACAATGTGCGTACGCTTGGTTTTTGTGTTTTTAGAAATGCTAGAGTTTGAAATTTTGTATCAGAGTAAAAAGTCCAGTGCTAGACTTGGGCGATTGCATACTCCTCATGGTACCGTGGAAACTCCAGGATTTATATTTTGCGGAACAAAGGCCAATGTGAAGGGCGTAACTATGGCTCAAGTTGAAGAAGCTGGTTCCCAAATTGTTTTGGCAAATACCTATCATTTGATGCTTCAACCGGGAAGTGAATTGATAAAAAACGCTGGGGGACTCCATAAGTTCACCGGCTGGGACAAACCGATGTTTACGGATTCTGGTGGCTTTCAGGTATTTAGCCTTGGATACGGTAGTGTAGATTCAGAAATCAAAGGAGCAAAACAACTGGAGAGCAAAAAAACTCTTCTGAAATTGACGGAGGAAGGGGCTCAATTTAAGTCATATATTGATGGTAAAGTTGTTATGTTGACCCCGGAGCTATCTATGAAAATTCAAATGGACTTGGGGGCTGATATTATCGTGTGTTTTGATGAATGCGCTCCATATCATGTCAACAAGCTATATACAGCAAATGCAATGGAAAAAAGCAAACGTTGGGCAAAACGATGTTTGAATATCTTTAAGTCTCAAGGAGACGGTTCGCAAGCTTTATTAGCGGTAATCCAAGGCGGAGTTTTTGAAGAACTACGTGCGGAAAGTGCAAATTTTGCCAATCAAAATGATTTTGATGGCTTTGCAATCGGCGGTTCATTAGGCACAACAAAGGCGCAAATGTATGAAGTTGTTGAGATGACAACCAAGATGCTTGACAGAACTCGCTACGTTCATTTGCTTGGAATTGGAGGCATTGAAGATATTTTTAATGGAGTAAAGCATGGAATAGACACGTTTGATTGTGTCGCTCCAACAAGAATTGCACGACATGGCGCAGCAATTGTTAAGAAAAAATATCTGGATGATACCGTTCATAAACACTTGAATCTGAATAAAACAATCTTTTCGAGTGATTTTTCACCAATTAGCCCAGACTGTGATTGCTATACATGTAAAAATTTTTCAAAGGCGTATATACACCATTTGCTCAAAGCAAAGGAAATTTTGGCAGGTACACTGATTTCGATTCACAATATCCGTACGATGAATAGGCTTATGGAAGATATACGAGCTCAGTTAGTTACCGATTCTTTGGAAGTCGCCTATTACGAATGGTGCGAGGCATAAAAGCTTTTCGTGACACAATACACACCTTATCAAAAAAAACACCTAAAATGTTTACTTACTGGGCTGGTCAACGGATAAGCAGGAGGTATGTTGGCTTTTGCATAAATGGTGATTCGGCTCTTACAAAGTGTTGGGAGGCTATAAAGGCTTCACGAGTGAACGGAGTTACGAAGAGAGGGGGATATAAATGCAGAAACTAAGACAAATGTGGAGATAAAATCTCATGATGTAATGCTGTCTTTGGAGGGACGTGGGCTTCGAATAATTGAAAGGATTATGGATGAATTATTGATTAAATAACCTACCGGATTTTAGCTGGTAGGTTATCTGTTAAATTTCCGTGTTTCTTGATACTGGTTTGATAAGCGGAGCCAATTTGCTTCCCCATTCACAAAGCACTAGAGGAGTGCAGAGATCCCTCTAGTGCTGTTTTTTTAGAATGATGATGAGAAGCCAAATAAGAACCTTTGTTGTTCGTCATACTTGCCTTTCGTGATGGGTTTTGCATACGTTAATTTTATCGGGCCGAATGGGGTTACAAATGAGATACCCAATCCGATGGATTGCCGTATCTTGCACTTATCAAATATTTTCTGTCCTTTCACAGTGGTGTTGTCTTCCATCTTGAATGCAATGGGATCATGTTCTAGTCCAGCCTTGTCAGCTATAGCTGGTTGCCCCTCTTGTGCTTCAATGAATTTGTTCTTCTTGTTTGGAGCATCCCAGAGAGCACCTATATCTGTGAATATAAATCCTCTGAACTGCAATTCTTCAGGCAGTCCCAGAGGAAATGTGTATTCTATCGTGCCTTTCCAGAACTTCTTCGCTCCAAGGAAATCCTTCTGAGATCTGTATGCAGGATCTGGAACTACTGGTTGTGGTTGCGCTGTTTGTTGTGCCGGTGGAAGAGCCTGCCATTGAGCGAGCTTAGTCCGTTGATCTGCTATCTGTTTCTCATTTGTCTGCATCAATGTTGAAGCAATTGGACCAACCCCCGCATATTCAAAGCCTCGGAAAGAATCTGCTCCATAAATGAAGCTATCCATTATATTCGGATCCTTGCCTCCGAGCTTATTTATCATACCAGTAGACAATGAGAAGGATAGCTTAGACCGTCTAAACACAGGCATCACATACACCCCTGTCAAGACATTCTTTATATGTCTAGCATTGCCACCAAATCCAGCTATTGATGTTGCCAAAGACACGCTCATCGACCCTTTTAATCCGCGTATGAAATATGTGTTATAAGCAATTGTGTGTCTTAGCTCTGACAGTATATTCGTTGCACTTTTTGTCGAAACATTGTCACCATCACGCTTTTGAACTTGAGCCAAAATTATTGGAGATGCAGTCTTGCTGACATCCTGGAACTTACGCCTGTCTAGGGTATAGCCCCAATCTTGCGTCCAACGAGGACTGAGTTCATAGCTCAGCCCCAAGCCTATTCCGATCTCGTTGGTATTGAAGGCATCGAATATCGAATTCACATTACGGTGGAATGAAACTGAACCTTCCATATCTTTATCAAAGATGTGAGGATCCGAGACTGATAGTTGAACGTTGTTCAAAAACCTGAACTTTGCCTTTTTGTCATCCTTGCCCGTCGAGCCATCTTCTTTTGTTATTCGACTTTTTCCTGATGCTGCACGACTTGAACCTAAGAATACCGATAATGTTTTTCCAGTGCCCAAAAAGTTTTGTTCGTTGTATTGTAATTCAAATCCAAAACCGCTCGTGGTCGAATAGGATGCATTTGCCATTGCTTCAGCAGTTGGCGCTTCAGACACAGTTACATGAAGTATGCATTTGTCTGGCGAATTCGGGTCGGGTATTGCCTGTATATCGACTTTATCGAAAAAGCCTAACTCTCTAAGTTTGCCTTCTGACATCTTAACAAACGATTGATTATATGCGTCCCCTTCCTGAAGAACTATTTCTCGGCGTATGACGTGGTCTCTGGTTTTTGTGTTTCCGCTGATTACGATTTTGGATATGTAAATTTTTTCACCTTCAGTTATATTAAACGCAACTCCTACAGTATTTTTTGCAGAATTTCTCTTTATGCTGGGCGTAACATTAACCGTAGGAAAGCCTCTTTGTCCGACCATTCGTGCTATCTTATGAGCATCAGCCTCGATAAACGATGCGCAATAGACATCGCCTTTTCGGCAAAACAAATCTTTATCAAGGCCTTTTTCAGTAACTTTAGCGAGATGCGATTTAACAGATATGTTGTCAAATGTGTATAACTTACCTTCATCTATCGTGAACGTCAAAACAAAAGATGCTTTATTCGGAGCCAATTCTGCCACGGCAGAAAGCACTCGCGCATCCATATATCCTTGTTCTTGGTAATATTTCGTTATTATCATTTTGTCTTCTTCTAGCCGATCCTCGTCGTATATATCGTCAGTGACGAAGAACCTGAACCATTTTTTCACTTTTGAATGGATGACGTCTCTTAGGTCAGATGATGATATTTTTTCATTGCCAACAAAAATTATCTTGCTAATGCCAGCTGCAACACCCTCCTTTATCTCATAAACCAAATTGACACGATTGTCTTTTAATTTGATGATTTTTGGTGTCACTGTTGCGTTATACCGTCCCATCTTACGGTATATCTGCAATAAGCCTTGCTGCACTTCCTTCACCTTGGCCGGAGACAGAGGTTCATGTGAGCCCAGCTTGATTGCCTTCTTTATATCTGCATCTGACAATTTAGAATTTCCTTCAAACGATATCTTGTTTATCATCGGTGCCTCTTGAACCTCAACTATAACAGTCGAGCCCGACATCCTAACTTTAACATCTCTAAAAAAATTCGTTTCTTTCAGAGCTTTCAAAGCTTCATTGATGGTTTCGGTATCGCACTCATCTCCAACTTGTATTGGAAAATACGTACTTATCGTCTCTTTTTCTATACGTTCACATCCGATGTATTTTATATCCGTAACCTTCACGGCTCCGGCATTGTTCGCTATTACTAGTCCTAAAACTATGCTTCCTACTATTTTTTTCATTTTATCAAACTCTCCATCCAACTAAAAAACTTGATACTTACCAGGTCATTCCACATTCCCAACAGCATCAGACCAACTACTGCTACCAATCCAACCGTAAATATTACATTTACGAATTTCTTGTTTAGCGGTTTCCCGATAACCCACTCTATAGCTGCAATTGCTATCGAACCGCCGTCCAAGACAGGTATTGGCAGAAGGTTTATGGCCCCCAATATGATTGATATCATTGCAATCATGGTTATGAAACTCACAATCCCTGCCTCGGCGCTATCGGAAGAAACCTTAAAAATCGAGATTATTCCTCCGACATTCTTCGTGCTCATTGCGCCAGTGGCTATCTTGCAAACAGCCTCTATATTCGAATAAGCTAAATGCCAGGTCGTCAATATCGCTAATTTTGCAGACTGTAGAATTGAAACTTTTTTGTATTTGAAGCCTTTCGGCGAAATGCCAAGACTTTGAATTGGTTTTATCCCATCATCTGTTCGCCCAAACATCTCAATATTGAATTCCTTCGTTTCACCATCTCGCTTCAATTCAAGTTTCAATGCTTTTCCCGCGGAAATTTTTACTTGCTTTGCTATGTCTATGAAATTATTCACTTCTGTGTCGTTCGCTTTTGTGATAACATCCCCTGTTCGAAGCCCAGATTTGTAAGCTAAATTTTGCTCTGACATAACAGTTATTGTATTGTTATATTCCGGCACTCCGTTAATTGTCGACAATGTGAAAAGAACTAAAATCGCAAATACAAAATTAGCAAAAGGCCCACCGGCCGCGATTAGCAACTTTTGCCATGGCTTTTTGCGATGCACGGACATACGCTCCATGTCTTCTTCGGTATATCCTTCGGGCATTACTTCTCTCACGCTTGATACATCAGCATCCCCGAGCATCTTGACGTATCCACCCAGAGGATATAGCGATATCCGCCATTCGGTTCCCTTCCTGTCTTTCTTTTTAAAAAGGACGTTTCCAAAACCAAATGAGAATGCCTCACAAAAAACACCATTCATGCGAGCTATTATCAGGTGACCGAGTTCGTGCACAACCACAACGACGCCCAATAATAGGAAAAAAGTTAATGTAGATAAAAAATATGGCATCCTATCCGAAAAATCCAATCGCCCTATCGGAAGGATACCACACGTAAATTTTTTAACAAATTATTATTTTTTTTAGAAATGAATAGCGACTCGCGTTGCTATTATTCCATGAGCTCATAAACTAACATTTGCGCTTTTCTTTTGTCTTCTAATTTACTCATCGTTGATACATTATTATCATCTGCCTTGTATGGTGTTCCATCATCTGCATAGCCCTCCATCATAATATGCCCCTTTTTTAGGCCTCCACCATAGACGAATGAGCGAAGCCTATATTTGTATTGTCTTATCTTCAGCGCGTCTGGACATGATATAGCTCCACTATCTTTATATGGGTTTTGTTCATAAACAAAAGCTCTCTTTAACTCTATGACTAAAACCTTGGGCAAGTTACATAGTACTGACCTTTGCAATGCTGATTTGTTGTTTTTACATTTTTCACACAAATAATTATCTGTTTTCTCTAGCTTATTTTCATATTCGGACCATTTTATTAGTTCTTGCAGTGGCGGATGCTTTGTATCTAACAAGTCGCTTAGTTTTTCCTTTGATAATTTTAGCTGTTCTGGTGATACTGTTGGTAGTGTAAGTCTTGTTGTTGGCGGATCTTTTTTAATACTACGATTCTTGCATTCGGGACAAATTGTAACGGTACCATATTGGATATTACATATTTTGCCGATCGTGCTATTGGCACGTAAAGTCTCTTCTTCCTTCGCTTTTGCTGACGAATTTGGTGGGTTCTGATATTTTTTCTTTACGCTTTCTAGATCGACCTTTATTTCTTCGTCTATAAGCTTATCTAGGATTATTCCTATAGCTTCAGAAGGGTCTTGATTGCCCAACATAGTCTCCCTTTGAAAAATATCAATAGCTAGAAGCGATAGTCCATTTTTTTCAAGAGCTTCATCATAAAGATTTACGGACGGGGTTTTGTCATTTTGATCTCTTTTAAGTTTAATGAATATGTCGTTTATACTTTTTGCTAATTTGTTTTGCGGTAACTCACTTAAATCTTGTATAGCAGTTCTTATCGGAGCGCTGTTATATAAACATTGTAGTGCAGCAATCAGATAACAAAATGTTCCTGGATTGCGTATTCCCTTAGGAAGACTATCTTTTGTTATTTGCATAGGAATTTGCGTTCTATTTTCTTGAACAGGACTTTTGAGTTTATAATAATCACTCTTTATCTGCAATACAAAATTCCATAAATCCAAGCAATCAAAGTATTGCCGAATATCTTGTGCGGCTTTAGTTAGACCTTGTACGTACTGCTTTTGGTCATAATCATACTGGCTGGCTTTCCTTATATGCGCATTCCTGATGTCCATCACTACATCGTTCAAAAGGTCCTGTTTTTGTTTATCCGCGTTTATAACTTGAATATCCGCGTTCCTCATATTTTGCAACAAATTCATCAACACAACATAGTTCCAATTCTCCCCTTTGTATTTCGATATAGGGAGAAAATTATCTTCTTCGTAAAACTCTGCAATCGTACGACCATCGCTGTAGTGCATCGATTTATCATATGAGCTTGTGTCAAGCATTGAATTAGTTATCTCAGTTAAAATGTTGTTGACACTAGATTTATATTTTTCTTGAAAAACCCAGGCGCTTTTGTCATGCAAATTCTTAATATGATCGTTGAATTTATTAGATATTATTGTAGATTTTGAACTTTCAAGATTATTCTGTGAACGATTGACTTCCGTTTGAGGCTTAGTAGCCGTATAGCTACTAGCAAATGAACTGAGCGCAAGAACATTTCCCAACGCAAGTATCAAACTCCATTTTAACATACCAAAATTCATAACCTATTCCTCAAAATAATCTTCCGTCCCAATTTCCAGTCTATCCTGTAATATCCATTTGGTCAAATCTATTGTTATGGCAGGATTGGTAACAAAGAAGCATTCGGCTATGCAGAAACAATGCGACAGAAAACTCGAGCATCAATATAGATTTATCTGTAACACTTAGTTTTGCGGTGTAATCTGGCGAGGTAGTAGAGTAAGTAACTTTCGACTAAACAAGTCTCAGATTTGCTGATGACATATTTGATTTTGATATCCACGCCCAGCGCCTCTTCGTATAAAAAATTTTCATCAGTGCAGACAACTTTTAGATTATTTTATCGATTAAGTTCCTTAAAACTGAGGATGTTCCTACACCTACTTCAAGCGTATAATACATTTTCCTCAATTGTCCAAACTCTTTTCAAATATTTAGGGCTTCCTCTATTTGTTCTACTGCCGGCAAAGTCAATATATCTTGCTCAGAACAACAGAGATTTCAGAGAGGAATTTTACGAAGAACTCAGCGCGAATTCCATTGTCGAAGTCCGGCTAGCACTCACAAAATTTTTGCCAAAATATAACTCCTATCGTTCCACACTCAGCGTGGCACGGATTAAGCCTATTGGAGTATATTTCTAATCATCGTTCAAACCGCTTCCATCCGGTATTGCGAACTACATCCACCTGTTTTTGAAATTCTATCTTCATGCCGTTTATCATACGATCTGCTCAGTAACCTTTAAGTACAGTACTCTTAGTGCATCAGCACAGATCACTAATGGCACTTCATACGTTGCATCGTCCATAGATTAAATATCTGTACTTTACCTCTTTCTGTCAGAGACGCCGAGTAATAGTTAGCATTGTTGTAAAAACACAATTTTACGCCATTTTGCATATTGTATTACAAAGAAGAGTGTACAGAATGAGCATTAGAAGTGGTGGAAAATGCATGAAACTAGAATTTATTCAGGCGGTAATAGAGCGCATGGCGAGGAATTCATTTCAGGCAAAAACATGGGGAATTACCACGACAAGCGCATTGTTTGGATTCCTGAAGTCTGAATTTCAGACGTCACTGTTAATAGTTTTGTTTCCAATCTCTTTTTTGCTAGTTTTCGGAACGTTGGATGCATACTATCTGTATCTCGAGCATATAAGCGTTTGTACAATACGGTGATCAGTGGTACTGAGATAAAGGACTTTGATATGAAGCCACCTGCTTCAGCCTTTGGGTATCTGAAGTTCATCAGTGTGGTATTTACAAAAACTATTGGAGGATTTTATAGTGCATTAATGGTATTAATGATCGTGTTGTTTTTTGTGAAAGGATAACTAAAAATGATTAATTCAAACGATAATGCAAAACATAAGGTGTTTGTTTCGTACAAATATCTGGATAGTGACGTGTATCCTTTATATGTTACGAGCACGGTTAGAGACTATGTAGATAAGTTCATAAATATTGCGACACAAAAGGAACTTATAATACATAAAGGAGAAGAGGATGGAGAAGACTTATCACAATTCAAAGATGAAACCATCTGGACGAAGCTGAAAGAAAAGATTTTTGACAGTTCGCTAACAATTGTTTTTATTTCACCAAATATGAAAGAAGAGGGTAAAGAAGAAAAAGATCAATGGATACCGTGTGAAGTGTCTTACTCTTTAAGGCGCACAACAAGAGATGGGCGACAAAGTCAACCGAATGCTCTGTTGTGTGTTTGTGCTACCGGATAGCTTTGGCGGTTATAGTTATGAGAATGGAATGCCGCATTTTGATATTATTCAACGTAACAAGGATATTGGATATGCTAAGTTCGTCAACTGGAACGAATTCATAAACGATATACAGCGTTATATAAATGAAGCGTATAAAAATCAGAAAAGTGTAGCCCCTGTGGTGCAAATACAAAGACAAGTTCCGCCATTTCCCAATAATTTTTGGACAGGACGTTAAATATAATCTGAGCTCACTCTTGCATCTTCGATTATTATGCTTGACCCAAATTGAAGGCTGGGATTTATTGTGCCGGCGATATCGAGTAGTACATCGGAGTTCTTTTCAAGAAGTGCGACGAATTCCTTTTTGGAATTTATGTGGAACAAGATTGCCCGAATATTGCCATTACCAAATTCTCCAGAAAAATTCAGCAAAAGATGTCCTCCGGATTTGCTTTGTCTGATGTTAGTAATTTTTACTCGTTTGAAGCAAAATATAGGTTTTTCGATACCTTTCCCGAATGGTTCCAGGGGCGATATTTCTTCGTAAATTGTGTCCAAATCACTCATCGCTGTAAGTGTGTAGTCAATATTAAGCTCGTTAATGAATTCACCTTCGATTTGCGTCTCTATAAATTGTTGAAATTCTTCAATTTTGTCTTTCTGTATAGAGAACCCACCAGCAAGGGCGTGTCCACCACCTGCACTTGTAATCCCTGCGATATTTGCTTTTTGCAGAAATTGTCCAAGATGTATGCCATTAACAGATCTAGCAGATCCCTTCCCTATACCATTTTCACTGAACGATATAACGAATGTTGGTTTTTGAAATTTATCTTTCAATTTACCTGCAACTATTCCGATCACTCCTTCGTTCCAGTTTTCTCCATAAACGCAAATACCTCGTGTTGAATCTAAGTTTTGAGTTGAAATCTTATTCATTGCATCGGCTAAAAGTTGACTTTCGATAGATTTGCGTTGCTGATTGAATTCAACAAGACACATCGCTATCTTTTGCGAGCGAACAGGATCTTCTTCTAGAAGCAAGTTCAGTGCAATATGAGGTTCTCCAACACGTCCTGCCGCATTTATCGCGGGACCTATAAAAAATGATAAATCTTCCGGCGATGTTATTTGTTCCAGATTAAATAGTGACATCAGCGAACGAATACCGAGAGAATATTCGCCATTTGTTAAAACATATTTGACTATGGCACGATTGACGCCATGAAGCTCCATGACATCACAAAGTGTGCCTAAAGCCACAATATCTGCATAATCCAAAAGATTTGGAATCGCTTGACTGGTAAAAAATCCAATTTCTTTCAGTTTTCGTTGTAGTGCTATCAAAAATAGAAACACAACTCCTGCGGCACAGAGATGCTTTATATATGAAAATTTTATTTCGCTTTGGTCATGTCGATTGGGATTTACGACAGCAGTAGCCTGTGGCAATTTATTCGAAAGTTGCATATGGTGATCCAATATCACAAACTCTACGCCATGTTGCTTTGCTTCTTCAATTTCATATATGGAGTTTGTGCCTGAATCAACGGCTATAACCAATTCTGACTGGTTCTCAAGAGCTTTTGATATAGCATTTTGGCTTACTCCATATCCATCAGAAAATCTGTTTGGAATATAATATTTCGGATTTATACCAATTAGACGCAAATATTTTACCATCAAAGCTGTCGATGTTATTCCATCAACGTCATAGTCCCCAAGTATCATTATGTTTTGTTTGTTTTGGATTGCCATGATAACTCGTTCAACAGCGTTATCCATGTCCAACAGTAACGAAGGGTCGGGAATTGTATTACGTAACGTGGCATTAGTAAAGGCATTGACTTCTCCAGCTTCCTTAAATCCACGATTTACCAAAATTTTTGCAAGCAAGTTACTTCTGACTATAGATTTGATTTCCTGCACATTTTCATTGTCTTGTGCAGGAAAATTCCAAACCTTATTGCAAAACGAAGTTACCATTTATCACCTATTTTTTTTATTTCTTCTTGCAGTTCATATCCTGTTTTTTGCAATACTTTTGACTTTATTATGTTTATTAATTTAACAAAATCAGATGCCTTAGCATTTCCTGTGTTAATTAAAAAATTGCAGTGTTTTTCCGAGACTATTGCTCCACCGACCGACAATTTATCGCATCCAGCGCGCTTTATCAGCTCCCAAGCCTTTGCGCCATCTGGATTTTTGAACGTGCTCCCGCAAGTCGCTTGCCCAATAGGCTGTGATTTTAATCTTTTGGCTTGTAATTCTTTAATTTCAGCGAGTATCTGATTAGTATCTTTTGAAAATGTTTTTAACCTAGCAGAGGTTACAATAAAATCCTTGGGTATATTTCCATTTCGGTATGTCATGTTTAGTGCATCTTGATTTAATGTCTTTTTTTCTCCAAAAAAATTTATACCCGATACAGAAATCAGCACATCAGATATTTCAAATCCCGGAATGCCCGCATTCATAAAAATAGCGCCGCCGATAGTTCCAGGAATACAACATAGTTTTTCACAACAAGAAACCTCGTGCTTTGTGCAATCAGATATGAATTTAGAGAGCAACGTTCCTGCTTGTACTTCGACGTAATTATTATAAAAATTGGTCTTGTTTAAGTTATTTAAACGAATTACGCAACCTCGTATTCCATAATCCGAAATTAGAACATTTGACATATTGCCTAAGACAGTAATCGCCAGATCTTTTGGTTTTTTTGTTAAAAATTGCAATAAATCATCAATATCTGCAGGGATGAATACCACATCACAATTTCCACCGACTTTGAAGCATGACTGAGCGCCCAGCGCAAAATCCAATCTATATTCCCCTTTGACATTGGGAAGAACATTAGGCTGCATCTTTATATTCGTGACTAATGTTTGAAACCTGCTTGATTATAAGCGTTATTTTATCAAAAGCATATCCTGTTATTTTTGAAATCTTGTCTTTTATTTCGGGAAAATGACACTTAAATAAGATACTTGCCGAATTTAATACTTCGACGACAACACATAACTCATTATCCATATCAAACTTAATCTCAGAAAAAGACGAAAATGACGACATTTCTTCCCCAACTATTTCTTTCCATTCTGCTTTTACGGCCAGCCCCAGCGGAAATGCGGGGCACACTTTCCCGATCAAACCTCTTACAGAACTAGATATTCGTTCCATATTTCTTTTACGTAGAAATTATCTTGTCCATGTTACCAAAAAAATATGTAGACTTCAGCATCTAATTTTGAAGAAATATGCAACCGCATTTATAAGAGGGGGCGCGATGTGGTATGTTTTTATTTTACCACATCGCGCCCCGAGGCCTGTCAAGGTCAGCTCCCAACGGTCAATGACCTTCGGTCAATGACCGCTGGGAGCTGACCTTGACAGGCGGAATACTCTTTAGCTGAAAATAATTTGCATAGCCATGAAAAATATGTTAGAATATTTAAGAGAGGGGTATTGATACCCGTGTTTTTTTAAGAGGTGTATAGAAATGTTTAAAAAGAAGTGTTTGTTCGGGGGGGGGGGCTATGCTTAGGTAGTTCTATAGCTATATTTGCTTCCATTTTAAGCGATGTTATAGCTACGGAAGATAAAATTCATAAAGATGATCTTCATCAAGTAAGAAATCAACTGAACCAAATATGGTGGAGAATTAAAGCTAATAATATAATACAAAATCCTAAAGTTGAGACTCAGCATGCCTGGATTAAAAATGGGTACTATTGGGATTCAATAGTAAAAGTGATTGGTAAGGCTATAGGAGATTGTGTCACAGAAGAGAATGAGTTTAAAGGGAAGAATATTGGTGGTAAGCTCGAGGTCATAGAATTCGCTAATCCAAAGGTTCTTGAATATAGTCGAGAAAACTGGAATGCGGTAATGCTATATAACTATGTGAATGTAAAAATAAATTTGCCGGGTGATGCCCATTCGGATCAAGAATTGTTAAAATTTTGCCTAAACACAGTTTATCGGCATTATGAGGAGAAGTATAAGAATATCTATAATAATGAAAATGCAAAAAAGGAACTTTATGAAAAATTATCTCAATCAAAAAACGATATATGTATGTATATCGAAGCGCTTGATATGGGTAGTGGGTTATCTGCTGTAGCCGAATGTAAACAACAATATTATATTCAGCATCATTCAACTAAATACTACATATCGCCCGAATTTGGATCATACAACAATGACATAAAGCAGCTGCGCGATGTGAACGATGATTTTTATTATCAATATCGCCCAAGTTATAACTATGTTAAGGGGAAGCTATATATTTCCAAAATAAAAAAATACATCTTCTCTATGGAGGAAGAGGAATACGAGGGCTCTGAGATCTTCTACACATCTGCAGAAAATATGCAAAAAGAATGTCAATATGCATTAGATTTACTTGATGGGTTAGTACACCTTCCTGATGACGATTTGCAACAGTGGAAAAACGATAATGAAAAAGTAGAGGAAGAAGAGTATGCGCGAGAAGATGAGGAAAAGCAGGAACAAAATTACGAGGAAGATAATGCACAATACGAAGAAGCAGAGGAGCAGTACCAGGGGCAAGAAGAAGAAGGAGAGGAGGAGATGATAGAAGAAGTGGGGCAGGAGGAGGAGTAACGAGCGAAACCGATAAAAAAATAGTGGATAAATGCGTAGATGCAAGGAATAAGGGAATATAACGCAAAAGAAACCAGTAAATAGGAATGAGTTGGTGCAGAGTAAATATGATTGCAAGCTTTGAAAGGCAGGATAAACCGGTGCCTTTTAAAGCAATTGCGCTATTCGCTGGTCTCTCGTAAAATCTTCAACACATTTGGTGCCACATCAGCTATGGTTTTTGTCGGAAATTGTAATTTCATATCAGGAATAACTATAAAGGGCACAGGGGCGCATGTATGAGTTTTTTTCGGAGAACCGTCTTCATTTATCATCTCCTCCGCATTTCCGTGATCTGCTGTTAAGATCACCGCATAATCACAGACTTTCGCGGTATCGATGATTTGCTTGACATGTGCATCAAGTAGTCTCATTGACTGTTTAGTTGCCTCAAAATCGCCTGTATGCCCGAGCATATCAGCATTTGCAAAATTCAATATTATAACTTGATGCGATGACGTTTGCATTGCTTCAATAACTTTTTGCGTTATTGCTGATGCAGACATATCGGGCGTTTCCGAATAATCTTTAACTTTAGGCGATGGTATCAAAATACGATCTTCTCCCTCGAATTGCACATCCTTCCCTCCATTAAAGAAATAAGTTACATGTGCGTATTTTTCTGTTTCAGCTATTCTAAGTTGCTTTACTCCATTTTTCGACAGGATTTCACCTAATGTATTGTTAATTTCTTGCTCCGGAAAAAGAGTAACAGATCTAGAACTGATTTCTTCTCCACAATCGACCATATTCATCACATCAAAACCGTTATCGAGCAACATTTTAAGAATTTGTTTGATACGGTCTGTCCGAAAGTTTAGCATCCAAAAGCCATCGTTTTTATCTGCACCGGTGTAATTTTCCAGAATAATGGGAGGCATCATCTCGTCACTAATATCCCGATTATAAAAATCCTTAATGGTAATAAGCGGGGTTGCCGTTTTATACTCAGCAATAGCTGAAATCACGGCGTCATAAGCGCATTTTGTTCTATCAAGACGATTATCCCTATCCATTGCATAGAAACGCCCCTGAATTGTAGCAATTTCGGATAAATGGATTTTATCTGTTTTTATCGCTTCCTCTAGAGTTTTAAATGCATCTCTAAAGCCAACATCCCTTCCATCCAGAAACAAATGAGCTTTGATTGTTATTTTATTTTTGCGCAGAAACTTGATCGCCCAAAAAAAATGCTCGATATCAGAATGTACGCCTCCGCTTGAAAAAAGCCCCATTAAATGACATGTGCCAATTCGCGATATAAAGTTTAATAGCTTCGGTTCAGTCTCTAATTCGCCAGATTTTATTGCATCTGTTATCATCGGTAGCTTTTGCTTAAATATTTGGCCAGAGCCAATTGTCAGATGACCAACTTCAGAATTACCAAATTGTCCCTCTGGAAGCCCGACATGCCTTCCAGATGCCTCGAGAAAAACAGTATTATTGGAATTTACAAGCTCAGTAATGTATTTAGCTTCCAACGTGGCATTCCCGACTGTGGACTTAGTGTATCCAAAACCGTCCAATATACATAACAAAACTTTTTGCATAGCATTCATCTAATTGGCTTTTCCAAACAATTATACTACGAATTTTCAAAATGCCATATTTCCAGAGTTACAGCATTGCTCAAATGCTTATAAATAGATAGGCCCTCATCTATGTTTTTTAGTCGAAGACTTTTGTTATTAGTGCCTTTACACTTTATGGGGCTTTAATAAATAATCATTCCATGAGAACCTATTGCTTAAGAAGCTCTGTAGCTTACAAAATTCTTCAATCTGAAATTGACCTTATTTTTTTAATACAAAATTAATCTTTAGAGCATACACTACATCTTAGTTGGGGATATCCCCGGATTTTGTTTTTTGGAGAGAAAAAATGGTAGATAAGATTGCTTTATTGTCATTGTTGGTTGCTTCCTTGTCTTTTGGCACAAACGCTACAGAACTTGGCGAAGAAGTGCAAGATGTTCCTGCGATTGAAGCAGAAAATTCAGAGGACGCTAAGAACAAAGATATTTCTGCAGAAGAGGCGCAAGCCAAGGACGAAAATAAGGATGAACTGAAGAAAGAGCATAAATGCGATGATGCAGACAAAGAGTGTGATGAGGAGAAAATGACAGAAGATGAAAAAGACAAATCAATTAAAATTGATGACTCCTCCAAAGAGGATTAGTCATTATATTTCTTAACTCCTTTTTACCAGGCACCTTTGATATTTGCAAATGGTGCCTAAATTTTTTACTTAAGGTGCGCTTCTTAAAATCTTATTGACAACATCTTACTTTATCAGTAGATTAGAGAATAGATGGCGCTCTTAGCTCAGCTGGATAGAGCAACAGCCTTCTAAGCTGTGGGTCGAGGGTTCGAATCCTTCAGGGCGCGCCATTTTTAAATATCATTGTTTTTTTGTGTGAAGATGACAAAATTGGTCTGCCAGAAGATTTTTCCTTCATGAAAATTATTGCTTTGATAGCTAAAGCTGACGCCTGAGCCAGTTCTTGTATCACTGTATCTCTAGCCTGTAATTTTGCAGAGGCAACTGAATGTGGCATTTCGTCACATGCTTCGTAAGTTGAATAGGCATCCAGCATTTTTGAACCTATGTGATTATAAGCACTATCATACACGTCAATGTGTGCAGTTATTCTAATTTGTTCTTTTGCGATGTCTTTCTGAGTATATATTGCTGATGACGTATGTTCTTGCAACTCAATTGTGACATTATGTTGACAGTTATCGGGCAAATAGTTTGACAACAATCGTTGCAATACTCCTAAAAATTTATATTCCAGATAGGGATCTGCCTTGATATGCAAATTTTTCAATGGCATATCCCCAGTTTCGTCTACAATCAGAGGCTTCACATTGGTGCAAGCCGATAAATTCAGCGCAACTAATCCACCGAACGCGATTTGTAAACTATTTCGTAGCATTCAATCTGATCCCCTTCTTTGAAATCATTATAATCCTCAGCTAAAATACCACATTCATGCGACTGACGCGATTCCTTAATTTCGTCTTTTTCATGCTTCATCGATTTGATTTTTCCCTCGAAAATACACTTTCCGCTTCTCAAAACTTTGATCTTCGAATTTGCTTTCTTGATGATACCATCCGTAACATAACAACCAGCAATTGTTCCAAGCCGACTTATTGTGAATATTTTCCTTACATCGGCATTTCCGATATAGTTTTCCTCAATAATTGGTGCAAGCATGGCTCCCATCATTGCTTTGACCTCTTCCGTCATATGATATATCACGTTGTGATTCAAAATCTTTATGCCATAAAATTTGGCTGCATCTTTCGCAGCAACAGACATATTTACGTTAAATCCTACCACTATTGCATTAGCCGTTTTTGCGAAATCTATATCGCTTTCGCTGATAATGCCCACTCCCTTTTCAACAACTTTAATGCTTACCTCAGGATGGTGTATAGCTTCGAGTGAAGCCACAACAGCTTCCAGAGATCCATACACGTCTGCTTTGACTAATACGTTCAATTCTTTAATGTCTCCGCTACTTCCTAATAACAACCGATCAATTGATTTTACTTTGTCTTTGCTTGTCTTTGCTTTCTGCGCGTTCCTCCGGTATTCAGCGATCTCTCTCGCTTTTTGTTCACTATCAACAACAGCAAGTATATCACCTGGTTCTGGGGCAGAATCAAATCCAGCTATTTCGACTGGAGTAGATGGAGTGGCAAAAGGCAATATCTTTCCAGTATCATCATATATTGTACGAACTTTTCCAAATGTCCCACCTGCAACAAAAACGTCACCTTTTCGAATCGTTCCGTGCTGTATTATAACTGAAGCGATAACTCCCCTTCCTTTATCTATTCTTGATTCTAAAATCGTTCCAACTGGAGCCCTATTAGCATTCGCTTTTAGATCTAACATTTCAGCTTGCAGCAAAATTGCTTCGAGCAATTTATCCAAATTTATGTTCTGTTTTGCCGATATTTCCACGCTGAGCGTGTCTCCGCTAAACTCTTCCAGGATGACCTCCTGAGACATTAGTTCTGTCTTGACTTTTTCAATATTTATGTCAGGTTTATCAATTTTGTTAATAGCTACAACTAATGGCACATTTTGAGACCTAGCTTGCTTTATAACTTCTATCGTTTGTTCCTTAATCCCATCATCAGCCGCTACAACCAAAACTATAATATCGGTTATTACAGCTCCCCTTTCTCTTATCTTAGTGAAAGCAGCGTGTCCCGGAGTATCTATGAAGGTTACCTTTTTACCATCTCCGGCATCTATCTGATATGCGGCAACATGTTGCGTAATGCCTCCCGCTTCTCGCTGGGCTACACTGGTTTTTCTGAGCGTATCAAGCAATGTCGTTTTTCCATGATCAACATGCCCCATGACAGCAACAATGGGAGCCCTTGGAGATAAATCTGCAGGATCATCTGTAACATTTAATAATTCATTTTCAATATCTGCATCTGAAATCCGTTTCGGTTTATGACCGAATTCCGAACATATTACTTCCGCCGTATCTCCATCTATCGATTGATTTATCGTGGCCATTGTGCCTATCGACATCAGATACTTAACAACCTCTGCAGAACGCACAGCCATTCTGTTTGCGAGCTCTCCAACGGTTATCATATCTGGAATTTCAACTTCTCGAATAATTTTAGAAACTTCCTTCGGCTTGTCCGTTCCCTTCAATTTTTGGCGCGCACGTTTAATTGATGCCATAGAACGTGAGCGTTCCTCTAAATCATCATCCATTATTCGATCTATCATTGCGCGCGAGATCTTCCCGCTATTTTGCGAACGGCGGTCTGAATTCTTAGTATTTACAACCAGCCTTATCTTTTTGGGAGAATCCGCCTCATCAAGCAAACGATCTCTTTGGCGTATGTGAGGAGTTGCCACACGCTCCTTTAAAGGTATATCAGGAACCTCCCGTTCTAACTGCTTTGGTTGTGGTTCTTTCTTAGCTGGTGCATCTTGTTTTTTCTCTGTATTTTGTTTTTTAGGAGAAGGTTTTTGTTTTGTATATTCCTTCGCCTTGAATATGACAGGATTAGAACCAAGCTCATATTTCTCTTTCTTGTTCTTGCGTGATTCAAATTTATTTGAGTTTTGTTCCTCCGCATTAGAAGCATCTTTTCTAGTAACGTCAGGCTCTGCCTCTTGTGTTACGGCAACCATCTCCTCCTGCCTATCACTTGCAGAATTATTTTGAAACAGTTTTTCATGCCGTTCCTGTTCCTCCTGCTCTTCCTTGATCGCTTCTTGTAAGGCTTTCACTCTTGCCTTAAATTCTTTATCAGTTAATTTGCCATTCTGATGTTCGTCTTCTTGTGGAGCGCTGACTGCATAGCTACCCTTTAACGATTTTGTTATGTTAATAGCTAATCCGCTTCGTTTTTTTCTTACTTCGATATCAACTGTACGCCCTCCGCTGGAAGGCGAAACAGGTTGTACATCTGCGGTAGATTTCAAAGATAATACCCTTCGTATCTTGCCTTTGTTTTCATTGTTGCTCATCCGATAATGCCTCCTAGCCCATGCCCCTTACCAAGTCTCTCGTATTTTCATTATTAACATTTCCGCCTCGGACTTTGTCAACAAATCTCCAGCAATCTCCATCAGTTCATCCGTAGATAACTCTCCGAGATTTGTTAAAGTTCTCAATCCGGCCTTCACCAAAACCTCAAGCAATTCTGGTCTTAAAAGTTCATAATTCATCAATTCAGGTTCAACATTATTCTGTTTACAGAGTTTCGTTATTTCTTCTTTTTTGGCGCTTATATATGCGATTGCACGTTGTTGTAATTCACTTGCGATATCTTCATCAAATCCTCGTATTGCCGCCAGTTTTTCGACAGGAGAAGTCGCAATTTCGTTCATTGAGAAGTATCCTTCGCTTATCAACAGCTGAGCCATCATTTCGTCTATATCTAAACCATGCATAAAATACTTTAGTGTTCGTGCATTTTCTACATTTCTCTCTTCGGTTTCTTGTGACTCGGTTGTGACATTTATCATCCAACCAGTGAGCTGTGATGCAAGCCGCACATTTTGTCCACGCCGACCTATAGCGACACTCAGTTGTTTATCTGGAACAACCGCAGTAACCTTGTCTCCAGTTTCCTCCATTATGATTTTACTTACCTCCGCCGGAGCCAAACTATTCACAATAAAAATCGCAGGATTTTCATCCCAGTTTACGACGTCTATCTTTTCTCCTTTTAGCTCATCAACAATCGCCTGCACTCTTGCGCCTTTTACTCCCACGCAAGCCCCCACAGGGTCTAAATTGGGTTCCTTTGTAGTGACAGCCACTTTTGCTTTGCTGCCGGGATCTCTCGCCACCGCTTTGATTGCTACTGTTCCGTCATACACTTCTGGAACCTCCTGTTCAAATAGCTTTTTCATAAATTCTGGAGCAGTTCGCGATAAATTGAGAAGAGGCGCGTTTTGATCCTTATTCAATCCTACAAGGTATAACTTAACCCTTTCTCCGTTTTTGAAAATTTCACGAGGAATGGCTTCCGTTTTCTTCAAAATTCCTTCAGTTCCACCAATATCCAACACGATATTGGAATATTCAATTCTCTTTACTGTCCCGGTAATTACTTCTCCCACCTTTTCAGAAAAGTCAGCGTACTGCTTGTTCCTCTCGGCAAGTTGTACTCTTTGCACGATAACAGTACGAGCAACTTGAGCAGCCACTCTTCTAAAATCAAGAGGAGGTAACTTATCTTTTAATATGCCCCCAACCTTTGCTCCATCAATTTGTTTCTGTGCTTCTGCTAATGAGACTTCTTTGCCAAACTTTGGATCTTTTTCTACGATTTCCATCAATCTGAAAACTTCAATTTCCCCTGTTTTTCTGTCAATATGAGCCTCAAGTTGAGTCCCCTCACCATATTTCATCTGTGCTATTTTCAACACGGCCTGTTCCATGGCTTCCAGGACATCATCCCGTTCAATGCCTTTTTCTTTTGCCACCATGTCTGCAACCGGCAATATCTCGCTTTTAGCAATCGGTTGCGCGGTTTCTTCTAACTTTATTTTTCTACTCACTTAACAAAATTCTCCAAAATAAGTTCTATTTCTTGTTCCCATCAATATGTGCACTACTTATTTCCTCATAAAGGAATGAAATTTCATTTTCATTACCTTGTAGAGGAACATCCAGCCTTAATTTTATACCATTTTCTGATGCAAATTCCAAGTTTCCTTTAAAATTCTTACATCCAAACTTTGCAACTCGCGTTTTTACAACAACATGGCTATGACAAAATCTTACAAAATCTTTGGGTTTTACTAGCGGTCTGTCTATACCAGCAGAAGATACTTCCAGGTTATAATGATCCGTAATTACATTCATTACATCTAGTTTCAATGACAAGGATTTACTAATCTTTTGACAATCGTCGATATTTGCAGAACTTCCATCGATTCGCTCTATCATTATCTGCAAAACTTTATTCCTTCTATTTGGAAAAAGCGCAATCCTTACTACCTCACAACCAAGTTCTTGCACTAGCGGGGTTATTTCGCCTTCTATTTTATCCTCTAATGTTATCATCAAAAATATCTACACAAAAATTATGTTTTAATTATTGTCAGTAACAGACAACAAGTCAATTGAATCTATGCGGCCTGTAGAACTCCTTCTAATTTTCGCACAGCCTCAGTCTCTTCTATATTTTCAATAATTGAAATTTCCTTTGCTAGTCTTTCCATGGCTAGCTGATAAACTTGTTTTTCACCAAATGAAAGTGTCGCTTCTCCTGTTCCTTTGTATAACTCACGTATAACCTGCGCAAGCGAAACAGGATCGCCTGAATTGATCTTTTCCTCATACTCTTGCGCCCTTCTGCTCCACATACTTTTTTTCTTTTTACTCTTATGTCTTAACGATTCGAACACTCCCGCCATATCTGATTGTGTCAAAATTTTTCTTAACCCCGCACTGATAGCTTTTGTTGTAGGAATTTTTAACACTAGTTTATTCTTCTCAAATGAGATTACAAAAAATTCGAATATTTCGCCATTTAACTCAATTTTTTCAATGTTTTCTAATTTTCCAACACCGTGTGCAGGATAAACAACCCAACTGCCAATTTCAAAAGTAGTCTTCGCCACCGTCAAATTCCCCGCAATGCTATTCATCTAATAATCTAGATTTACCATATTTTATTCGCCACGTCAAGGTATTTATCAAATATTATTCGCGTGTTCTAATAAAACATAGATTTAATGAAAAAAGAGCAAAAAATCCAGTAATCGGCACAACTTGAAACAAGGCGAATATGATGAAATACGTGAAGCTAACGCAGCTCATGGATGAGACATAAAACGATAAAGCAAATCACGTAAGCTTCACTTAGAATATTAGAGTTTTGTTTTTATAGAGCAGAACTGACAATTTCCGGTTCATGCTATTGATTTATTTTTGCCGATGACCGTAAACGGCGATATATACTGCTCAGGAAGAGTAGTAGTTGCATCTGTTTACAATGTCGGAATTTGATAAGGCGCGATTAGATAAGTATATTAGGCGAGTATATGGCAAACGTATACCTCAATCACTAATAGAAAAAGCAATTAGAAATAAGGATATTCTGGTAAATGGTTCGAAACCAAATGCCTCAGATAGAGTCTCTGAAGAAGATGAAATTTTTATCCATCCTGCAATTTGTAGGCTTTTTGCAAGCATTTGTTCTGTTCAAGAAAAAGAAAAACATACAAGACGCGATTATTCTGGTTACGTTGAGCAATTCAAGAACATGATCATATACGAAGATAACGATTTGATAATCATAAACAAACCATCAGGACTGGCGGTGCAGTTAGGCTCAAAGACAAAATTAGCCGTGGATGTTATGGCAAAAGCATATAATCCGAACGCTCGTTTAGTTCATAGAATAGACAAAGAAACAAGTGGAGTAACAGTACTTGCAAAAAATATTGAAACCTCGAGATATATGCTATATTTGTTTCAAAACAAACAAGTACATAAAAAATATTTTGCTATAGTTTCTGGAAAATTAGAGATAATGGAAGGAAGAATAAATAAACCTCTGTCCAAAAACAAGGAAACAGTTTGTGTGGATTTCAAAAATGGGAAAAATGCCATAACTGAATTTAGAGTTATAAAAAATTTGAATAAAAATCGTACGTTAATTGAAGCGATACCTTTAACAGGCAGAACGCACCAAATAAGAGTTCACTTTGCTTCAATTGGATACCCAATAATTGGAGACAAGAAATATGGAGGACAAAGTGCGTCGCGATTATATCTACACTCCGGTGAAATTTCGTTTCAAACCCAGACTGGCAAAATTTTAGCCAAAAGAGCCCAATTACCTGAGTGTTTCAAGTGATTTATTTTCCAAACACGGAACGAATAAAAATTATTGCATTGCTCTTATTGCCTTGCCCTCAAAAACAGACTTATTCTATCGGTTCTTCGCTCATTTCAATCAGTGGTTCTTCATCTATGGCAGCGTCATCTTGAGAATTCAGTATTTGTACTGCTTTTTCCCGATAATCTTCTTGCTTTGGCGCATTTTTTAATGCTGAATCTGTTCGAATTCCTTTAAGCTGTTTCGTCTCACTTGCTCTCGCTGCGTTAACTTCAGTATCCCGAACAAATTTTTGCCTTGGCGCAATACTATCATTTTCAACGCCTTGTAACTTCGTTATCGGTAATTTATTTACTAGCACAGGAACATCCATAACAGATTTTACAGCCCACGGCATCTCGGGCATCTTGCCCGGTATTTGAGGCACTGATACACTGATCACCGATGGATCACCCGGCCTCTTAGGCAAAGATGGCGTTATCCCCAAATATATTTTGGCTATTTTCCCAGAATTAAGCGGCACTCTAAAACTTAGCACGGTTTGATTTGGTAGCAACTGATCACTGTTTATTGTTTCTGATTTATATTTCTGCAAAAACCTAATCGCCGCCCAATTTCCAACGCATTGTATTCGTATTTTTTTTTCGTCCAAAATCAAATCTGGATCATTTTGATCATACACAGGTCTATCTGCTTGTTCGTCTCCTTCAGCCCAACGTAAACTGAGCTCTATTGAATCCCCAAAATACCAAATCCCTGACTTATCGGAACTTATGGGCTCAATGTTTGCATCGTTATTCGGGCTAAACACACGGTCTACCAAATAATCTGTATTTTTTTCTTCTCGTTTATTTATTTCGAAATTTGCCTCAAGTCTTATTTTTATAGCTCCGTTCGGATCAGATAATGAATCGCCCAAAAATGCCCTTATAGTATGCAATTTTTGCATAAACTCATAGACTTCCTTAGCGTCATCTCCAAGTTGATATATTTGATCTAAAATTGCCTCAGGCGAACCACCAAATGCATCATACATTTTGAAAAATTCTCGAACCGCATCGAGATCGGCATCCGTGGCCATTCGCTGTGATTTTCCATAATTTTCAAATGGATACTTATTTTCTAAATGCTTCATATAATAATCTCTAAGAGTATTATACCTTTCTATATTCCTCTGCCGTAAAAGCACTTCTGCACGAGACATGAGTCCCCTTTTAATGCTTTGCACAATATTTTGAAAGTAATCCCCTGAAGTGCCATATATATCTTTTTGTTTTACCTTTTTTGTTATCGTATCCAAGTCGTAGCTATTAAACGTAGTCCTTATAAAATTTTCAGCCATAGCAACTGTGCTTGTCGGATCTTTTTTAGCGACTTTTTTTACATTCTCAACAATCCTAGTCCACTTTGTTAATTGTGCATGCGAGCCGTAGTTATGGTCATATACGGCATCTGCATTCAAAAACTCAACTATGGTATCAGCAAAGTCCAATGCCAATCTCGTTATAATGCTACGTTGCAGTTGCAAATATAAATCCAATTCTTCAGCATCAGTTGATGAATAAGCTTGCAGTCCGGCCCCAGGCTCACCATTCCAAAAATCGAATTTCATATTATTTGGATAATAGGGCTTTTGATTTTCTAGCAATTTATCAATGTGCCCCAAAAGAGAAAAACCAATTTTATTTAAAATAGCTCGCAAATTTCCAAACACAAAACTGAATTTATCACCACGCAGAATATTCAACAAACTTACGAGCTTTGGTACCACTCCTTTTAATTCGCTTACTTGTTTTTGCAAAATTTCTTCAGATGTTATTTCAGAAGTTATTCCACTTGGTTCGTCAACCAAACTTTGCGCCTTAGCAACAGTGCTGGCAATTACAGCGCATAAATTTGAACGCGCCAACAAAAGCACTCCTTCCTGCATTTTGCGTGGAAAGTCCTTGATTTTAGTTGCAGTAAATTGCTCAAAGCTTTTGCCGATCTCATATGCATATTTGACAAGTTCATCATCCCAAAAAATCATCTTTCCGGCAGGTATGTCCGTTATAAGCTGATAATCTCCAGGAGCCTCCATAAAGGGCTCTGCGCAAAGCGAAGACAAGCAACGCTCCATCAAAAATATACCACTGGACGGAGCATCATTTTCCACGTTGTTTTGCAATTTCTTCCCAGGTATGTCATTTTTTAGCGCATTATTAAATTCGTTAAGCTTTGCCCGCAAATATCCAAAATTTACGGCAACTATATCCAAAATTTTTTGCGCTTCTTCTTTCCCAAATAACGTTTCTATGCCATCCAAGAAAGCATCAAATTCTTTGTCAGGCTCGAATATATCTTTGTCCAGCCAAGTTTCACCTTCTTTACCGATTTCATTACACACCGTTGTCAAATCTTTAGAAAACTTTATAAAATCCTTACAATTTGGTTTTTCTTTCAGATTTTGCCTTGATAATTGTAGTATGAATTTGTTCAAAAAGGAGATAATGCTGCTTTCAGAACGCGTTGTAAATACTGCATCCAGATACCCCTGAAATAAATTCATCAAAACATTGTATGCCGTTTGTTTATATGGAGATAAATTTATTGCTGGAAATGGCGTATTCATAAGTATTAGTCTAAATTGTTGATAATTGTCCAAAAACTCTCGTGGCAATGAGCCTTTGAATGTATATTCAATTAAATCATTTAAATCTTTCGGATCACCAGAAGTTCGCAGCGAGTCGAATTTTTTTATGTTCTTTTCAAGCTCAATTAACCCAAAAACATAATTTTTCATCTGAACATACTCTGCGCTATTTTGTGGATTTAGTACTTCTGCTATGCTCTTCGATTTGGCATCTGCTCGCATCGTCAACAATTCTCGCGCTTTTAGCATTAAATTCATATAAATTGTCCGAACTACCACGCGTTGATACGATGATTTCAACGTTTGTGTCAAGTCATTATGTATTGAACTAAACCAAGAAGCTGGCACAAATATCGACGAAAATTTTGCGCTATTTATCTGTTGCATCATAGAAAGCAACTGACTTGAACAGTCAGCCAATATTTCGTTACCGTTTAACTCAAGGTTCTTATACGTTAAATCACTCGCATTTTTTATCAATGAGGAAATTTTGTATAAAGATGGATATATTATCTGTTGGCTCTCCTTTAGTTTATCGCTAGTGCTGAATAAACCATAACTACCAATAACGACAAAGGTAGCTGTCGAAATTTTTGCTATTAAAATCGATTTGTTAGCTTGATTAACTTTCGTCTTCATAGGCGAAGCTACTCCCTCTTCAGCAAATATTTTCTTAAGCAACAAATCTTCAAAAAAGAAAATCTTTTTCACTGTTTCTTCGTTGTACGACGCAGAAACACTTCCGACTTCATTGATATCTGCATCCGGAGTGCCTACTATCGCCATTGCATCGTTCTGCACTAAACTTCCATCAAACGACAGCAGTGGCATCATTTTGCTATCGCCAGTAAAATAAAACCCTCTAAAAAAAAATCTCTCATCCACAGATGATGATTTAAATATTGCATCAATGTATAAACTCAACGCCTCTTTTATCGTTAACAATTCGCTAGGAAAAACAAATATGCCATCTCGTGTTAACGAAACAGAGTTGCCAGAAAATATTTCCATCCTTATTTCATTCAGTTCATTTTCAAATGAAGCAAATCCCTCATCAAGCATTCGTGGAGAATACGGAATATCAACAGAATACGGAGACGACCAACCAAGCATATTGCCACGATTCCGCACCGGAAGTTCTGAGCAAAAACTCTGAAATCCAGGAACAATATCTGTTTTGGTTACAACAATATAAACCGGCAACCGCATTCCTAAATAGTTCTGCGCAAAGTTTAATTTTCTTGCAACATACTGTGCTCTCTTCTTTATTTCTTCTATTGGCAATTTTGTTTTTCCATAAAGCTCATCTGCCGGAATAGTCAAGACTATGCCGTTTAAGGGACGAGATGGACGATACCTGGAAAGCATATTTAATACGATATTCCAGCTATCTTCATCAGCATTAAATCCAGATTTTGGAAGAAACATTGAGCCTTTTATATCAAGTACAACACCATTTTTCAAAAACCACCAGGTGCATGGTGCCTCCTCGCTTTCATCGTCGTATATTTCGTCGTGAGTAAAACCGCTCATAAGTGAAGATTTACCGGAATTCTCGGTACCGATTATCATATACCACGGCAACTTATATTTATATCCACCCCCCAGGGAAGTTTTTAAAAAGTCAAGCGCTTTAAAGAATGATTTAACGATACTATTAACCCTGATATAGCCTTTAGAAATTAGATAACTATTCAGCCATTCGCCAATTGGTAACGGTTTTGAATTATTCACATTTTCAGGAATTTCAATTTTGGATTCATCTTTCATAGCCGATGGTGGAATATCAATAACTTTCCGCGCCTTCATTTCTGCTCGCTTTATAGAAAGCAACGTAAAAATAGTCACCAGCAACATTGCGATAAATGCCACAGATAAAACTAAAGCAATGATTACAGGAAGCGAAAATCCACCCTCTCTAAGACTATTTGTCACATATTCAAAAATATTCGCTAAAAACACGGTCATATCAAGGCTCCTTGTCGCGTCTGTTCCGCTATTTTAGTCAAGATTTCACCGATATCGTCAGTAATATCCGCCCACACAAAGTATGAAATAATGATGTATGCAAAAATTACCCATAAAACACAATATGTCCAAAACTTATAATCCGGTAACTGCGAATTATCATTTTCGATATAAGTATAATCGTAACAAGATTCAATCATATGCGAACGTCCTGGAAAATATAGCCTGGCTGATTTGATATTCAACATCGAATATAGACGATCTTTATACCATCCGATATGCTTGTCTGAATTTTCAATATCACGATATCGTCCTTTGAATCCAAGGCTGAGTGCCATTAAATACAAAAACGCCATTTCTTCATTATCAAAATCAGTGACGATCTCATCAAGCATTAAAAAGAATTTATCTCCAGCGATTTCCGTTTGGAATAATTGCTTTTCGAGCAAAGAATATCTCCAAAACCTCGCACCTTCCCATTGCAAATTCAAAAATATTTCATCTGCCAAGATCGCCATAACGTACTTTACATCGGCGAAAAATTTCGGATTGATACGTGACTGTGAATGTATTGTATCAGTAACATTTTCGATGATTGCGATCAATTTTTTCTGAATACTAACAACATACCCTTCGACTTCGCTATTCTCGTTTTCAGTATTATCTTTATTATCTTTCACGGGCGCAAAAAACATACTAAGAGCTTTTTCTTTTTGTCGTAAAAGCTCGTAATAAAAAGCTTGGAAACCATGCACTAAAGCGCTTTCACTTGCCCGAAAACTCATTTATTGCCTCCTCCACGAGGTATATACAGTGTCATTTCGCTAGGATGTACAGTTGTCTTGTTGCCAGGATTAAAAATATGCAAGTTTTCTTCACCTTTAATAAAGTCTTTATCTATCTCTATTTCAAATAACACGATCCCAATTCCAGGCAAAATTTTTGCTATCATATCTTGACTCAAGATACTACGCTGACATCCTTTAATGCGCTTATTTCTGACTTTTTCTAATGCAAAATCCGAAACTATAATCGCTTCGTTCATCCAAATTTCCACATCTGAAACTGAGGCGTTCTCTGCTCTAATACCGACATAAAGTTTGCCTGACACATAACTTTCGATATCTTCAGTGGACATATAGCGATAGAAAAAACGTTCCTTTTTCTTAAACGCAGAAATAGCAAATCCACGCTCTATAGAAGATAAGTAATGTTCAATCAAATTGATCACTTGATAAAGACAGGAGTCTATATCGTTATGATTATACGGTTGCATTACAGGAATTATATCAGTCGGAATTAACACCGAAACTGCGCCTAAAACCCGTGATAATTCTTGATAAAGCTCATATGGTCGTATCTCATTGCTGTATACCAGTGATTCAAATCCCGGCATTATCGTTATGATTTGTTCAAGTATCCTCTTACTGTCAAAAACAGAGGCTTCAGATGCTGAATATCTCATTCTTTCCGCCAAATATACAGCCTTTTCCCTAACCGAAATCGCTAGCCTTTCACATCGTTCCCAAAGTGGAAAGTGACGCTCTATAAAAAAACAAGGCGGCGTCCAGTTCTTTATCTGAAAAACTCCATCCAACCTAATTATCTTGCATAATGGAAACCCGATACAAAGTTCAGGAATATCTTCGCCAGCATATAAAAAAGCATTAGGAAACAAACGCGGGATTCGTATTTCATTTTCCTTGATGTTGTCATCCGAAACTAGATCACCCTCTATGGAATAATACCTAGCAGGACTTCCCAAAATTGGTGAAACATCGTCTGAGCTTTCTGCTATTACAAGATAAATCGTACATTCATTTTGCCCACGTTCCATTACCGCATTTAGATTTATTTCCAGAGGTTTTAGTGAACCTTTTATTGCAGAACTATTTTTTGACGGAAAATAACTAAGAATCAATCCATCTGGAAATACGGCTTCAATTTCACGAATCCGGTATACCCCCTCGCTTAGCGCTACTGCATCTGTTCTCAAATGCCTCACACCAAAATGATTTGACGATAGCAACTTTAGTTGACTAGCTAGCACACGAAAATTCCGAAGGTCGTTTTGCTGAAAATGATGTTGTGACAACAGCATACCTTCGTGCCAATTTATATTGTATGGTATTGGAACTACTTTTTTAATGCCATTTGCCATAATCTTTTCCCTACATTGGGCGAGAATCTGAGATCGTCCAAGTCTAGTTTATAAGATTTTGGAAAAATTTGTTAAAAAATTGTTAAATATACAATTCCTCTTCAAATAACATAACCAGCTTAATTCTCAAATTCAGGCAGAAATGACACAACAACATTTATTCACTTTTCTCAGATAATATATCAATTTTTAGCTGGGCATCTTTCAGTTTTTTTTCGCAAATTTTTTTTAGTTCTGAGCCACGTTCAAATGCTTTGACCGCATCTTCCAATGGCATTCTTCCATCTTCTAATTTTTTAATAATAGCCTCAAGTTCAACAACCGCTTGCTCAAAAGTTAATTCAGACATGAGAAATCCCAAAAACGACAATTTTGTAAGATTGTACATCTAAAATGGTCTTGGATCCATGACAAAACGCTGAAGTCTTATATCTGCGGCTTTTTGACGTCTTGGCTCATTGGCTAACTTAACTTTAATCAAAATAACAAGCTCGACAATCTCATCCCCCATTCCATTAGACGATGTAATTTCACCAATGATTGGCTTGTCCTGAATCCATGGCAGTCCTGTTTTATTTTTTGAAGAACGCGATTCCATAAACCCTCCTAAAACAGCTATCTCTCCATCTTGCAATTTTAAAATTGATGTAACTTCTCTTACCTCCGTAACAGGAACTTTTGATTGCTCATAATTAGCATTAGTATTTCCATTTGCTTTCATTGCTATATCAACGGCTGGATCACTTACTTGGCTGGAAAGTCGAGTGAGAGTCGGTCTTAGAAAGAGTGTTATCGTATTATCGCTCATATCAATCGATGGTTGCACAAACATAACTAGTCCAATAGGCACTGTTTGTATATCACTTGAAACAGAAATATCCATATTGTTATTTTGAGTTGATGTATATGTTTTGTCATAATTTAAGCGAAAATATACATGATTTTGAGCCACTTTTAAAACAGCTGCTTGATTATTCATAGCTGTAATTCTTGGATTTGAAATAGTCCTTGTTGAACCAAATTCTTCAAGAAGCTGCAACACCGCCTTAATATCATCCTTCTTATTGTCTACCCCGAATGGTCTAGATGCTGTGAAACTAACAATGCCATTTTTTGCTAAAACACCAACTCCATTAGCTGAATTTGTCCCAAATTTGCTTGCGACACTAAGTCTTGAACCGACAATTCCCCAATCAATACCACGTCTATATTCATTGTTCAGTGTCACTTCAATAATTTTTGCTTCAATCAACACTTGGCTGGTTATTGATCTCTTAACTTTTTCGATATATTCTCTAACGCTACGCTGAAATTTAGAGCTCGCAAATACACTCACAATTCCAGACTGTTTATTAATTGAATATTTAAACCTATTTTCTTCATCACATCCCAACATAATTTTCAAAGCGTCATCTAGCTCTTTCCAAAAATCGCTTTTTGTTTTAACAACAACGTTGCTATCAGGATTAACGTTTTTTTTCTTATCATCCTTTTCAGTAGTAGCCACCTCAGTTTCTATTGATATTTTATTTTCACTATCACGTGAAAGATTTAAGAATTGTATATCATACGTCTCGGAATAAGGATCATCAACAACGACTTTTACCACGCCATTAGTAATGTTATACCTCAAGTTTGCCATGTCACAAATAGCATCCAATATTTCTATAAACGGTTTATCATGCGCTCTAAAAATAAGTTTCGACTTAATTTGCGGCGTCATTTGAAAATTAATATTCAGTTTTTTTGCAGTCTCACAAAGGATAGAACGTACCGATACATTTTCATTCAATACCAATGAAACATTTTGTTTTAAATTATCGGGAATTTCAGAAAGCTGTTTCGGAGCAATATTTTTTGACGGAGTTTCTCGTTCATCTTCAATAGGATCCATCATCTTACGGACAACAGAACTGTCTAAATCTGAGGATGTATATTTACCTTTGACCATTTTGTCACATCCTACCAATGCGATATAGACAAGCAGCAAACTTTTCAGAAATTTCATGTGGTCTCGAAGTTAAAGGTTTCTTAATAAAATATTATTACAATCCTCTTGCCACCTGGAAATGAATTTTAGCGATGCTGATATATGACATCTTCAATTGGTTATTTCCGAAAAAGTGCCTAATGTGTGGATGTGAAATTATCCATGATTCAATTTTTTGCGTAAAATGTTTCTCAAAGGTTACCTTTATTGATTACCCTTTTTGCAAAATTTGTGGAAAAATGCTTGAAAGTTCGTATGGAAACTCTAATGATGATTTTTTATGCGATACTTGTCAAACGTATCCCAGATATTTTGATAAAGCAAGAGCATTATTTCAATATGATGACGTTTCAAAAAATGTTGTAATGAAGATTAAAAATCATGCCGATAATTTTGTTGCACACTTATGCGCTGTAATGATGTTTTCGAAATATAAAGATCTTTTCAGGCAAGCTGATTGTTTGGTTCCAGTTCCTTCACATTGGAGCAGATTTTTAAAACGAGGTTTTAATCCTGCAGATATTATAGCAATTGAATTTTCCAAAATTTCCAATTTACCAATATTTAAAATTCTAAAAAGAGCAAAGAAAACTGATTATCAAAAAGGAAAAAATATTGACGAAAGATTTAATAATGTTAAAAATGCTTTTTCTTGTTCTAAAAACACTGAATTGTCAAGAAAAACAATTATTTTAATTGATGACGTTATGACAACAGGAGCAACATTAAACGAATGTGCAAACATTTTAAAACATCACCAATGTTCAAAAATTTTTTGTTTGACGATAGCATCAACTTCATCATATAAAAAATATTTTTAATATCTTTTTTATTTTTATATTGGTTGTTGTGGATTGGGTGAAAAGAATTTTTTCACCCAATTATCAACATGTGACATACTGATTTTGGTTTATCTTATTAGTTATCAACATATTGTGGATAACTTTGTGAATATGTTAATAACTTTTTAATGTGTGTTAATAACTTTTTTATCGCAATCCATTTTGTGAATTTTTTATACTTTATCCACAATTTGTTAACAACAAATTCTCCGCATCTTGTTTAAAGATAATTCCATTATGAAGTTTGATTTTGCAGTCTTCATAAAGATTTTTAAAGTTTTCTTGCTCAGCCTGCGCATTGAGTTGTGAATGATTGTATCCCATACCGATAAGCTCTTTTAGTTTTGGAGTAATTTTTAAGATTTCCGATATAACTGTTCGTCCTACACCATTTTTTTTACGTACTAGTCGTTGCGCAATTATCGAAATAATATTTTCAGATATCAGTGAATCTGGAATTTCGAATTCTCGTAATCTTGATATAGCTCCAAAACTGTTACTAGCATGGACGGTTGTCAAGACCAAGTGTCCTGTCATAGATGCACGAATTGCCATTTGTGCTGTTTCTTTGTCTCTGATTTCTCCAATAAGAATAACATCAGGATCTTGTCGCAGTATCGAGCGAATTCCATCTGCAAAACTGATAACCCCGGGTAGAATTTCTGTTTGTCTAATGCCTGCTATTTTGTATTCTATCGGATCTTCGAGAGTCATAATATTTCTACTTTTTTTATCAATCGTTTCTATTAGAGAGTATATTGAAGTTGTTTTTCCAGACCCTGTTGGGCCACAAAAAATGATCATGCCATTTGAAAATGTGCAAATTCGTTTTAGATAATCTACTTGCTCTTGTAAAAATCCAATTTTATCAATCGAAATCATAGATTTATCTTTGTTTAAAATTCTAATCACTATGTTTTCGCCGAACAATGTCGGATGAGTGGATACTCGAAAATCGATATTAAATTTTTGAAAGCTACCAGATTGAGGTCTTCTGCTTTCGGAGATGTCAAGTTTTGCCATGACCTTTATTGATATGCATATTTGCTCGAAGTTATCTATGTCTAATGTCTTATATTTTTCTAAAATTCCATCAATTCTAAACATTATTTGTAGCATTTTTTCAAATGGTGTTATGTGAATATCAGAGGCTGATAAAGAAATTGCTTTTAGAAGAATTTGTTCTATATTTAAACTTGGTTGTTCGATAAGTTCTTTAAATTTTTTCTTAATTTTTGAACGAGAAGCTATGTAGTAGAGCGTTCTAGCGTTTTTTGTTTCTTCACAAAGAGCTAAGTTATATTCTATGTTCCCTTTTGTTTCCAGATTGGTTGGAGAACTTATTGCGATTTTTATAATGCTGTCTGATATTTGAAATGGAATTGCAGTAAATTGCTCGAAAATAGAATAGTCAAATCCATCGTATTCAGAAAATTCCGAAAGATCAGTATATTGTAACCCAAAAAATTCAGATTTTAATTTAGCAATATCCTCTTCGTCATATTCGCCAGAACTGATGAGGACATCACATATGTATGATTCTTCATCAGATTTTTTCTGTGCGATTTCGTACAAGTCTTCATCAATTATGGCCTTTTTGTGAAGAAATGAAAGGAATGACACTATCCAACCAATGTGACCTTTGTTACCATTCCCATATCTCCAGCGATAGAATTAGCGAGCTGTATCATTCGCATTTCCCCAAATTCTTTTTCCATATCTTGAGAAATTTGTTGTGCGCTAGTTTCCAGAATTTCTGGTTCATCTTCTTTATATCCTTCATCTGGCGTTTGTTCGATGCCTTCATCAACATCTATTTGCTGGTCACAGTCTTCCATAGAGTCTGATGATGCGAAAGAATCTTGTGATATTGTCATAATTTGACCTGCTGGAGTTTCTGAACTGTTGTATGTTAGCAAAACACCAGTATTGTCGTTTTCATCAGATTCATCTTCAAGATTCATTTGTTGACAATATGGAACATCAACGATTATTCCATCTTGAAGAAAGAATGGATTCATTAGAATTGCTAGAAATGGTAACATTGTAAAACCTTAAAGAAAGTATCCTTGTATTAAGGCTATAAAAAAATGGTTAACGAATAGTTAACGCGTAATGAATTTTACAGGCTACACGCTCTTAATTTTTTTTGTTAATTTCTTTGAAATAAATAATATAATAAGTGAAAAAGTTGCTAAAGCCGAACTTGCAATAAATGAGTGGCGTGGTGAGTATGTATCCGCAATATAACCGGCCATAGAGCCTCCAGCCAGCAATGATAATGCACATACTAGATTAAATATGCCTATTCCGGTGCCTTTTAAATCAGCCGGAACTATGTCGATAATTTTTGCAGGGAATATACTTTGAGTTATGCCAATATACATTCCTAAACACAGAAGAGCGAATCCCATTATAAAAATATTTGCTCCAAATATAAATAGTATATCTGAAAGCAAAAAAATTATTATTCCTAGAATAAATATGTTTTCTCGACTTTTAATTTTGTCTGAGATTATTCCGGCTGGCAACGATATAAAGCTATTACCAATTTGATATATTATCATGCAGATAGGGGCAATATGCTTCGGCAATCCCAGGGCTTCTACTACATACAAAATCACTATTGATTCAGAAACCTTTGAAATCATATATGTACAGGCCACTCCTATTAGTATCCAGTATTCCGTACCGAGACTTTTTATATCGTTTATTGTTATTTTTCTATATTGGAAGCGCTTCACAACAACTGAATTTTGCTCAGTTAAGGACTTTTTATCTTTCACAAATATGGCAATCAACCATACCGCAAAAAATGATGGAATAGACGCCATCCAGAAAACGAATTGGAAATTTTCTCCTGATTGTTTGAAAAGAATTGTCGCCAAAATAGAACCCATGACAGCTCCAGAGGCAGCTAGGGATTGTCTCATACCAAAGCAAGTTGCTTTGTATTCTGCTGGTGCCCAGTCTCCCACTATGGCATCTCTGGGAGTTGATTGCAGACCGTTGCCTATACGTTCAAGAATTTTTGCGTGAAAAAGTGGCCAATAACTTGTTGCAATGGCTTCCATTGGCTTTGCAATGAATAAGAAAATTGCCCCAATCAGAAAAATCAATTTTCGGTTCATGAGAAAATCACTCATAACTCCGGAAAATATTTTCATCACGAATGAAAATGCTTCAACAGCGCCATCGAGAAGTCCAATTTTGGAGAAGTCAATATGTAGCTGTTCGTGAAGATATAGCCCGAACAAACTGAAAATCATCAGAGTTGATGTATTGATAAGAAATGATACAACTCCAACAGTTTTTATAGTTCGAGGTATTTTTGAAAATACCTTTATCATCTAGTCTCTGCGGTTTATGTTTGCTAATGTAATAACCCAAAGATTGTTACACATCATAGGCGGAAATTCAAGCACTAAATAATGGAGCTTACTACCATAGGTAATTTGATGATAAAATCACACGCATAACAATTTGTGAAAAGAACTGTGGGGCATTGTTTCGATAAAAATTCTCATTGAGGAAGCGAAGTTATTAAGGTATGCTCATACAAGTAAATATTAGTAATGGTCTGTTATGTCCGATAACATATACAATTTCCATGCGGTGGAAAAGAAATGGAAAAAGTTTTTTCAAGAGTATTCGCTCTCAAATGATGAGCTTAGGAAAAACAAAGATAAGCTTTATTACGTTCTTGAAATGCTTCCATATCCATCGGGAAAATTGCATATGGGACATGTCAGGAATTATACGATAGGCGATATTGTTGCGCGTCTCAAGAAGATGCAGGGATGTTCTGTGATTCAGCCGATGGGCTGGGACAGTTTCGGTATGCCTGCAGAAAACGCAGCAATGAAAGATGGCGGGCATCCGAAACATTGGACAAACGCTAATATCGCGAGTATGAAAGCTCAATTACAATCTCTGGGATTGATGTATGACTGGGCTCGCGAAGTCAGCACGTGCTCTGAAGAATATTACTCAAAAGAGCAACAAATTTTCTTGGATTTGTATAAAAAGGGTTTGGTTTATCGCAAGAAATCATACGTAAATTGGGATCCAGTTGACCAAACCGTTCTGGCAAATGAGCAGGTAATAAATGGTCGTGGCTGGCGTTCTGGCGCCGTTGTTGAGAAGAAAATGCTGGAACAATGGTCAGTGAAGATAACAGCTTATGCTGAAGAATTACTAGAAGGACTGAGGGAGCTGGAAGGCTTTTGGCCTGACAAAGTTTTGAAAATGCAGGAAAACTGGATTGGAAAGTCCAAGGGTGCATTGATAAATTTTGAACGTCTGGATAATTCGGAAAAAATACAGGTTTATACAACTCGACCTGATACTTTGTTCGGTGTGTCATTTATAGCTATTTCACCAGACCATGTCATTTCGCAAGAGTTGGCTAAAAATAATACCAAAATAGCTGACTTTATAGCGGAATGTAAGCAGACTGCGACAACAGAAGAAGCGTTGGAAAAAGCTGAAAAGAAAGGTATGTTTACCGGCATTTACGTTAAGCATCCGGTAAAAGAAGGCGAAAAATTGCCTGTTTATATAGCGAATTTTGTCTTGATTGATTACGGTACTGGCGCGGTATTTGCCTGCCCGGCGCACGATGAACGCGATTATGACTTTGCAAAAAAATATAATCTGCCGATAATTCCAGTTATTGAAACTTCCGAAAATTTGCCATACACGGGTGATGGAAAGCATATGAATTCCGAATATCTCGACGGAATGGATACAGCGCAGGCAAAATCATATATGATTAAACGTCTCGAAGAAATGGGCATTGGCAAAGGACAAGTGACATACCGTCTGCGCGATTGGTTAGTTTCGAGGCAAAGGTATTGGGGATGTCCTATCCCGATAATTCACTGTGAGCATTGCGGAGACGTTCCGGCGCCATTGCCAGTTTTGTTGCCTGATGATGTGACTTTTGATGGCAAGGGCAATCCGCTGGAAAAACATCTGACCTGGAAACACACAAAGTGTCCGATTTGTGGCAAAGATGCGTTGCGCGAAACCGATACATTAGACACGTTCTTTGAGTCGTCTTGGTATTATTTGCGATATCTTGATCCACACTGCAAAACGCCGGTGAATAAGGAAATTGCTGATATAGCTATGCCTGTGGATATTTGCATCGGGGGAGTTGAGCACGCGGTATTGCATCTGCTATACGCGCGTTTTTTTATGCTAGTATTGCGCGATATGGGATATACAACTTGCGGAATACCATTTAAGCGCCTATTAACGCAGGGCATGGTTTGCCATAAGTCCTACAAAAACTCCGACGGAGATTGGGTATATCCAGAAGACGTTTCGAAGACTGAGGATGGTCGATTGGTTGATCAAGATGGCAAAGAAGTCACTGAGTTTTCAGCTGAAAAAATGAGCAAATCAAAGAAAAATATTGTCGATCCTCAGAAAATCATAGATTCACATGGCGTTGATGCTGTGAGACTATTCATTGTTTCAGACACGCCGCCGGAGAAGGATTTGGACTGGAATACCGATGCTCTGGATGGATGCTGGCGCTTCTTGAATCGTGTCTGGAAGGTCTTCAACAAAATCCTGGAAAAGTCTAAGGAAAATGCACCTGGATCTGATGACTTAATAAAAACAACACATATATACTTGAAAAAGATAACGGACAGTTACAATATAATTGCTTTGAATAAAACTGTAGCATTAGCACGCGAACTGTTTAACGAGATAGAAACGAATCTAAACATAACATCGTCCAAGGCATTACAATTCGCTTTTGAATGCTTCATCAAAATATTTTCTCCAATAACGCCATACATATGCCATGAAATGTGGGATGTTATGAAGAAATCGAAAGCCATACGCGACGAAGAATGGGTGACAATAGATGAAAAGCTGGCATCTATTGAGACGGTGACAATAGCCGTTCAGGTTAATGGTAAACTTCGCGGCACATTCGAAATAGAGAAGGACGCAGATACTGTTGCATTAGAAGAGCACGCGTTAGCGTTGCTTGAAAAAAATATCACAAGAGAAATGTGCAAAAAGGTTATAGTCGTGAAAAACAGAATTGTAAATTTGGTTCTATAAAACTTTATGCAACATCGCTTAAGATATGCAACTTTATGCTAAACGGAGTATCATAAAGTTGCATAAAATTTTAAATTTTTGCTACTATCTATATCAAATAATATTTATCGGGCTTCCTTCTTATGAAATCACAAACAAAAGTGGCAATTCTTTTGAGCGCAACAACGATGTGTGTCGAGGCACAGACAGAATTACATGAGCAGATTGTATTTGATGCACACGCATCGAGCGATCGCATTAAGTTTGTTTCATCAAGGCAATACGACATAGCTGAAGTTAGAATAAATGATTACTTAATTCCGACGAAACTAAATCTTATTGTTCCTCCGACAATCGGCAAGGAAACAATAAAGTTCGCTCCTCAGGCTTTTTCATGGATGAATGCCCCAAACACAGATGTTGTGCTAGACTTTAGACGAGATGGTCACAAATTCTGCGAGTCACAGACAGATTGGACAAGAATGTTTTATAATTCTTGCTCACTAGTTTCTGTTAATTTTGAGGGGGTTAGTTGCAAACCATTTATCAAAAAGATGACCGGTATGTTTGAAGGATGTAGTAGGTTGAAACAAATCTTTTGGGGAGATCTTGATACAAGTAATGTTATTGCAATGGACAGCATGTTTAGGGGGTGCGAAGCCATTGAGGAAATAGATTTATCTAATTTTAAGACAACGAGAGTGGAAACAATGAATCATATGTTTAGCTCTTGCCATAAATTAAAATCATTAGATTTAAGAAAGCTTGATGCATCAAATGTAAAAGATATAAATGGAATGTTTAAAAATTGCAATGCCTTAAAATTTATAGATATGTGTCTTTTTAGACCAAGTTTGATGCAGAATATAGACCAAATGTTTATAGGGCGTGCGCATGTGACGGTTAATTATCCATTTCGAGCATATCGATAAGGTATCGTAATCGGGATTTGCAACATTGTTGCACAAAATAATAGCGTTATCTGGATTACGAAGATCTTGTGCAAATTCCTTCTAGAAATTCATATAGATACTGGTGTAAGATGATAGATGTAATGTGAGTGCTGAAGTAGCTCAGTTGGTAGAGCAACTGATTCGTAATCAGTAGGTCGGAGGTTCAACTCCTCTCTTCAGCACCAGCTTTTATTTCAGATATATCGAAAAACAGTGCATAACCTTCTAATTCACGAAATAGTTCTTTGTCTGTTCCAGATAACCAAATCGAGACATTAGGGGAACTCTGGACAAACGAGTTGATATACCTAAACAACAAATTGCGATGAGTGGTATCTAGATGGGTTATGACATCGTCCAGCAGGATAATCAAATTTCGGTTATCTGATTTTATATGTTGCAAAATGAAATCGAAAAAAATGGCAAGGATCAACATTTTTTGTTCACCAGCAGAGCATTGTTCCGCGTTTATTTGTTTTGCTTCATGAAATACAAGCCAGTCACTTCTGTTTGCTCCGAACGTTGTGGATCCTGAGAAAGCATCCTTTTGTCGTTGAGTTTTCAATTTAAGTTTGTATAGTTCATTGCAATTGCTTTTCCCTAAAATTTCCTCTTCTATTTTTCCAGACATTGTGGTACGAAATGATGGAAAATCACCATTGCGGATTTGTGATTTTTCCAATTCTGCGACTACTTGACTTCTTGTTGTCACTATTTGTGTGCCTAGAATTGCGATTTTCTCCTCAACTATATCAAGCCATTTTGATATAGTTTCATTTGTCCCATTTTCACAAAATTGTTTCAAAATTTTCAGACGTTCTCTTGTGAGTTTTTCGTAATCTTTTAATGTGCTGTTATGTTGAGGATAAGATATATCACAAAACATATCGATGAAATCGCGTCTTTCGGATGGCGCTTGCATAAAAAGGCGATCTGTTTCATATGTCATCCAAAGCACCCGATTGTCTTTTCGAAATTCCTCCAAGTTTCTGACATTCTTGCCGTTTATTTTGTATATTCTTCTTCCGGAGTTATCGTTTTTGACGTATCCTGATGAAAATTCTCCGTTATCGGTTTCCATCGTGATGTTCCAATAGTGCGGTTGTCCTTTGTTATTTATCATGTCGTCATATCTTGCTTTCCTTAAACCATTGCTGGAGTATAGTAATGATATGCTTTCCAAGATGTTTGTTTTGCCTGTGCCATTTTGGCTATACAAAACAACTATCCGTTTATCAGAACGTAATGTCAATCTTAACGTAATATAATTTCTAAAATTATTTATTTGTAATGTTCTTAGCATAAACGTTATCGTTCTGTTCTTTCATAATGTGTTTCATTTTTCTTATGCAAAAGAATATGCTTATGATGTATAAGATAACAATCACACAAAACACCCTCCATGTATAGGCAAATGTAATACCTATTGCAAGAAAGGCGCCAATCATGAAGATTGTGAATTGAGAGCGCTTGATATGGAATTTTTTTATTGAAGGGGTAGGAATTTTTGATATGCACAGAAGTCCGGAAATTACAACATCGATTGCGCAGAAATATTCATTTTTAAAAATTTCAAGCTCGTATACGTTGAATAAAATTATAGGGAAAAGTGCCAGTACAGCACCAGCTGGGGCTGGTACGCCGGTAAAAAATTTGCCCGAAAGAGGCGTTTTGATATTTTCGATATCATGGGTGTTAAATCGAGCTAATCTAAGACACATACATACGGCAAAAAATGCTGATATCATCCATCCAACACGATTGAGAGATGAAAGACTATAAAGATAAATTACGATGGATGGACATACTCCAAAAACAGCAAAATCAGAAAGAGAATCAAGTTCTGCCCCGAAACGACTGCATGAGTTAAATAGACGGGCTAAACGACCATCAGTCGCGTCAAAAAATGCGGCAATAACGACTGCTATGACAGCATATTCCCAGTTTGATGCTAGTGCAAATTTGACCTGCATCATGCCGAATACTAGCGCGGAAAGCGTTGCTAAATTCGGGACAATTTTCCCAACGGGAATATTTTCGAAAATTTTCTTATTTTTATTTTGCACTAGAAGGCTTTTAACCGGAATAGAAATATAAGTTCAGCCTAGCACAATTTGAGTAAGGCTGCAATCGTAACGCGCTTACTATCTCATAGCGAGTCAAATTACGTCGATAAATTTTGTAAACGTTTTGTTGGGTTTTGCTCTACTGAAGAAAGCCTATAATAGGCATATTGCCTATCAACTTTTCTATCATATGGCGGTCTCTTGAAAGGAATGGGAGTACACAACATGGTGTCCAATTGACGGTTATGCGAACTCTTTGCTAAACTAGCTTCATGGGATTTATCGAAGAGAATTGCATTGAGCGCTGAAAAACAACTGTTACATTGGGGTATATTTTTAGTTTTTTTGTTTACGGGCTGTTCTTCTGTGCGCGATAGTGATGTAGACAAAAAAAAATCAGGAGCGCAAGTTGAGGATTTTCAGCGAGATGAAAAATTTGTTAGTTCGGATATAAGAAGTCTGATAGCCTCTGAAGAAAAAGCAAAAGGCATTCCAAAAGGGATTTTGAATTCTATGGCTGCGGTTGAGTCCCAGCACAGTGCATATGTGGTGAACGCTAAAAGAAAATCGCATAAATTCAAAACCAAAGCTGAAGCGGTTTCATTTATAAAAAGTACTGCAAAATCTGGAGAGAAAAATATCAGTGTAGGTTGCCTACAGCTACACTACGGTACTCATCAAAAAAATTTTGCCTCAGTTGATGATATGCTCTCTCCAAAGAACAATGTAGCCTATGCCGCTATGTTACTAAGGAGCTTGTATGACAAGTTTGGAAGTTGGGAAATCGCTATAAAAAAATATCATAGTAGCAAGGAACAATATAGCAACCTCTACTATCGCAAGGTTATGAAGGCATATGGCGCTTCACGGAAACTTAGCTGAAATTTTGGCGTAATGATGCATGACGCAACAGAATTTTTTAAAGATACAAAGGCGGATACGAAACAATTGATATCTTTTGGCTTTGCTCAGGAAGGACAAAAATATCTTTATCGGCAATCGATTTTAGACGGTGTATTTATCTTATATGTTTGGGTGGATGAGGAGAGCGTATTCACGAATATCATTGATGCACAATCGAAAACGGAATATTGCTTGCATAATATACCTGGAGCGGATGGAAAATTTATAGGTAGAGTAAGAACAACATATGAACAAATTTTAAAAAATATTCGAGATAAATGTTTTTCTCCGCATGTATTTAAAACGCAAGTAGCAGCAGATGTAATCAGTTTTGTGCGGGAAAGATTTGGAGGCCAATTGGAATTTTTATGGGATAAGGCGCCTACAGCAGCGATTTTGCGACATAAAATTTCTCATAAATGGTATGCACTTTTTATGAAAATTCCTGCGCGAAAGCTGGGGATTGATGATGAGGCCTATATCGAAATACTCAATTTAAAGGTAAAATCCGCAATCATTGCTAAAATTGTTGATAAAATAAAATTTTTCCCCGCTTACCACATGAATAAACATAACTGGATAACAGTAAACCTCAATAAAATTGATGATATATCGGAAATTATACCGCTGATATCGGAAAGTTACTCATCTGTCTCATAGCTTAAAATTCATACTTTGTCGTTGGATTCCAAAAACAGAATTGCCGTATCCCGAGCATTCTTAGCGCGTTTACCTGTTCTTGAAGTTCTTGCGATTTATATTTTTTCCAATAGGCTTTTTTTAGCCAAGTAGCTGTAAAAGCTTGTATCCATGGGCGAGCCTTATTTTTTTTGTCTTTCAGCGCCTTGTTGGAATATTGCATCGCATACTGCACTATTTTTCCAGGATTTATATCAGGTTTCTTCACGCCAAATGAACCAGCCGGCCAATGGGATGGATAAATCATCGGACAAATATAATCAACTTTTTCGGCGATGTTGATATAGTTTTGTCCCAATTTTTCTGAGCTTGATGCGCTTTGTTTTAGCGATTCGGGGATAATGCAACCAAAAACATCTGCTGAAATTTTTACTCCATATGCATGAATCTTGGGAATAATAAAATCCAGAAATTCATTTATGATTTGTGTTTTACTTTTTGTTCGTAGTTCTTGACTGATTGATGTTTTCTCAAGTGATTTATACTGTGGCAACCGGATATAATCAAACTGAATTTCATTAAACCCGAGTTTAGCGGTTGCTTCAGCTATTTCTCCTAGATATTTCCAAACTTTTTTATCATATGGGTTGATCCAGCTCATTTTTTCTTCATCCACATAAATTGTCTCGTTTTTGTTTTTGATCGCAAATTTATTATCGGTAAAACCTGATATAAACTTGTCCTTAAAAGTAACAATGCGTGCGATTGTGTAGAATCCCATAGATTGTAATTTTCTCAACAGAGGTTTTATGTTTTTTATATAAGGGGTATATTTAATTTTGGGGTTGTCCAAGTTACAAGTTATTTCTCCATCATCATTTTTTATATCTATTACAACGGCATTGATGTTCAAGTTTTTTGCTTTCCTTACTTTATTCAATATATTGTCAGATGCCCCAACGTAAATTCCACGTAATTCGAAGTTTCGGCAGTCAAGTTTTGCATGCACTAATGTGGTGATTGAGCTTAAGACAAACATTATTTTAAAAATGAATTTAAAGTGCATTATATTTCTTTGGAGTTCGGTAACTCTGTAAAGAGTGTTTCATAACCTTTTTATAAAAATCAATAAAATTTTCGGCGAACCATGTAAGTTTTTACTTAGGGACAGACAAGAACAGAGGGTGATTACAGAACGCATTGTTACTGAAGCAAGTTGTGTCATTTTATGTGGATTGCGAGCACTAAATAAGAATGCCGGAGGCGTCTCTATTCCGAAGAAAATATAAAAAAATTATATAAAATTTTTTGTATTTGATATCCTATTGCATAGGAAGGTTTGTATCAGGATATATCCTATGAACAAAAAAACTCAAATAGCAATTCTTATAGCAACATTGACAATGCAAGCTCAATCGATGGTCGACATAAAACCAATAACAGTAAAATTTGACGACTTTAAGACAGAATATCCATTTTTTAGATTTAAAGAAGCAAAAAGATATTCGAACGATGAATGTAGAATAGGAAAAATTTCTCTAAAGAACAATATACCTGCAAACTCAGTTGTGAATTTAGTTATTCCTGCTAGGACGAAAAAAGGATATAACGTTGTCCTAAATCAAAGAGCTTGTTCAGGATTGAACAATGAAAACATAAAAATAAACCTTTTTCTTTTCAAGAAAAGAAAGTCTCATCAACAAGGTTACGATTATGTGAAAATTGTTGGAGATAAGAGTGGATTTTTTCAAGGCTCAAGCTCATTAGTTTTAATCGATATGAGGGGGATTGATTCAAAAAATGCAAAATGCGTTAAGAAGGGCTGGAAAAAACATTCCCATCGTAACAAATATTTAATGACGAGTATGTTTGAGGGATGTACAAGAGTGAAATCGATCAGGTGGGGTAAGTTTAACGCAAGCAAAGTTACACGTATGGACTGCCTGTTTAAAGATTGCAAAAGTCTCGAAAACTTGAATTTAAATCTGTTAAATACTTCGCGAGTGAGGACTATGAGAGAAATGTTAGCTAATTGCTATCAATTAAAACATTTCGATATGAGCTTATGTAGTGTTGCAAATGTACAAAACATGGAAAAAATGTTCCTGAACTGTCATTCATTGTCGTGTGTGAATTTGAAGAATTACGATATGGGGGAAGTTCAGACTATGCAAAGTATGTTTGAAGGCTGTGAAAGTATCAAATCTATCACGCTTCCATTTTCTGATATACAAAAATTGACCACTATGCAGAGTATGTTCCAAAATTGCCAAGAACTTGAAAAGCTAGATTTTAGTGATGTAAAAATACCTTTATCAACGATGATGGCTGATTTCATCAGTGGTTGTCAAAATTTGGAGATGATATCATTTTATACAAATATGCCAAGTGAAAAATTTGTCAATGCGATAGCGGGTTGCAAAGATTGTCCAAGATTTACAGAGACACTTCACAATTTATTCATAAAGGCGGACTGATAAATAAAAACTTTAATGAAAACGGTATATAACACATAAGCGAGATATGCTGCGAGGTGTAGCTTAAATTATCAAGCGCTACACCTCGATAGATATCGAATGACAACAAAGTTCCCTATGACGGCGTATCTTAAAAAAAATAAAACATTTGAGCTAAATATGGTTCGCTATAATAGCGAGCGTTTTTGATAGGACAACATATAATTCAGGAGATGGTATAATCGAATGAGAAATTCTTTAGGAAGAGCGCATTCGTGAGTTTGACAGAGATAGTTGTTCTATCTGTTCCCTTAGCAATAGTTTTGCTATCACTGGCTTTTATGCCGCTAATAGCTCCGAAATTCTGGCATAAAAATGAAGGTGCGGTATTAGCAATTGTTTCGGCAATTTCCATAATTGCGCTTTACAGTTTGTTACCCGAAGCAAATCATATTCTAAAGGATGCTCTTATTGATGACTACATCCCTTTTATAATTATGCTCTTTACGTTGTATGCCTTAAGTCATGGTATACACATAAAGCTCAGAGCCCACTCCGACACCTTGTCGAATATAGTATTTTTGGCATGTTGCAGTCTTTTTTCATCGGTGATCGGCACGACAGGCGCTTCTATGCTGTTTCTTCGACCATTCCTTGAAATGAACAAAGGACGGAATAATAAATCGCATCTTATAATCTTTTTTATATTTTTAGTATCAAATATAGGTGGATTGCTTACTCCTTTAGGTGACCCGCCTCTTCTTCTTGGATATTTGCATGGAATAGATTTTTTTTGGGAATTACGCAATCTTTTTCCATATTGGATAGGTTATCTGGTTACGTGCCTGGCTATCTTATATATCGTAGATAAAATAGCCTTAAGGAAGGAAAATGTGGAACTTGCCTTAGAACGGAGAAAATTTTCTATAAAAATTGGTGGATATCTGAATATTTGTTTAATTATTGCCACAGTTTGCGTCCTAGGTTTTGAAATCAATATTTATCTCAAAGATATCCTGCTATTGTCATTTTGCGGATTTTCGTTGTATAGAAATCGACAGATTGGTGAAAAGATTGATTTTGCCCCCTTTTGGGAAGTTGCCAGAACATTTTTAGTAATCTTTATTGTAATAGCTCCTGTGCTTTTTATTTTAAATATTCATTCAGATAGCATACATAAATACATACTTAGTATAAGCAACGGAGGAGATGGAGCAATGGTATATTTTTGGCTATGTTCACTCGCTTCGTCATTTCTTGACAATGCTCCATCATATCTTCTATTTTTTAACATGGCTGGTGGCAATCCGGAGGAATTGATGTATGTTTATCCAAAGATTTTAACTGCAATTTCGATTAGCTCTGTTGTGATGGGGTCGATGACCTATATAGGTAATGCCCCTAATATGATGGTCAAATCTATTGCTAATAGAAAAGGAATAGCAATGCCGTCATTTGTTGGGTATATGCTGTGGTCATTTGTAATAATCTTTCCGATAAGTTACATTATTGCTCATCTTTTGTAAAAAATACTTGCATATATTTTTACACAAAATAAGTGCGTATAAAAATTTTATGCAGTGATGTTATATATAATATTTACTGTTTTTTAATTTTTGTTTGATAGGCTTACATAGCGTGGCTATTATGACGAGAAGATTACGATGAAATTTGATTCAAAATGGCAGAGGATATTCATCAATATACCATCATTTGCGATCCTAGGGATAATAATAGATACGCTTTCTGTGATCGAAGCAAGACCCGTGTTAACTACGACGGATAAAATAAACAAAAGTATAGATGCTGCTGTAAATAAGGAACATAATTATTGGCAGAAGAAAGTAGATGACAATGAAAAAAGAATAAAAAATTTGAATGACAATCTAATAAAAGCGCAGGAGGATTCAAAAAAGCTAACTTCAGAAAAAACTTCATATGAACAAAAGGCAAAAGCAGATCTAGATAAGCTGACTAAAGAAAAGAATGATGCTGTTTCGGAACTGAATAAGGCTAAGAGCGAATTTGAAAACACGAAGAAAAATTTGTCTACTTCCATAGACAATCTTAAGAAGGAGATTGAGAAAAATACACAAGAACACGAAGCTCTAAATAAACGCCTAACAGAGACCGAGAAAGCTAAAAAAGATTCGGAGGATAAATCGAAAAAAGAATTAGAGAACACAATAAAACAATATAATTCAAAAATAAATTCGCTCAATAAAAAAATCACTCAAAAGTCTAGCCAATTGAAATCAAAAACAACACAGTTAAAAAATTTAAATTCATCTTTTGATGCCCAACGCACTAACCTATATAAGGCAGAAGCTAAGATATACAGCGATGTTGAGGTTTTAAAAGGCACAATACGAACGCTTCAGTCAGAATTGAAGGCGCTGGTTACGCAAGCTAAATTTATGGATCTTGACAGAATGCAACGCATTAAAACTATAAAGGATCAAATAGCCACTGAAACACAAAATTTCGCCGAACAAATAAGGGCGATACAGGAAGCTGACGTGCAAAATTTGCTGAGAATAGACAAATTAAATAATTTAATTCAACGACTTATAGCAAAAAATCAAAACTTGGAAAAAGCGGGAAAAGTTCTTGAAATAAGATTGATGGCCAAAATCCAGAGACTTAAAAAACGTCAGGCGCAGAGTGAACAACGGTATAAATTGCTTCAAGATGCATATGCGAGAGCAGAATCGCAAAATCTAGTTGCTATAGATCATTTAAAACAAGAACTAAGTAGTGCGGTAGTGAAAAACCGTTCTTTGTTAACATTGGCAAACCATTTAAACAAAGAGAGGCGAGCTGAAGATATTGCAGATTCAAAAATGGAAACAAATCTGCTTTTGAAAATCGAAAATCTGAAGCATGAATTGAACAAGGCTACCCAGAAAAATGAAAATCTTGTCAAAAATATCGGAATAACAACAAAATATATAAATAATCTAAAAAAAGCAGAATTAGATAATAGTGCAAAGTTACAAAATGAAATTCAATCATTAACAACCGAAATAAAAGCTGCAGGGGAAAAGTATGCAAAACTACTACAAAAATACGATGATAGCAGAAGATGGACAGTTGAAAAACTGGCGATAAAAAATAATCCTGCTGTGGTAAAACCTTCCATTTTGATGAGTGGAAATATCCCGATTGATTATAGATATAATGCCTCAGGTCAGGGGCACAATTCTCCTGAACAAGGTTATTCTAGACGAGAAGATCCCTTTGGGCATTTGACTTCCGCAACTTTGCCAAGCAATGCGCAATTGAGACAATTGGAAAATGAATATACTCAATTACAGCAAAATGATAAATCAAAAGGGAATTGGCGGCTTGAAAACCTGGAGAAGAATTACGCTCAAGCAACTATTGAGCATCAACCTAAGAACTATCATCAGGCGACAAGTCATGCTCAAATCAATAATGCTCAACGAAGATATTTGCATGGACCAATCCCACAAATCCCACAAACAGGACGTCTTCTAACTAGTGGTTCTAGAGATGAGGGCACTCCCAATCAAGCCCCCTGTCAAAAAGGCTCCAACAATCATGGCCTTAACAAGGTAAGCGATACAGTTTTCGCTCACGAAACGCAAGAAGTAGACGCGACTGATGATGAACTTGTTAAGTTTGCATTGGATACAACACTGAAAGCCATACAAAAAATGGCAAATTATGACGAAGCAAAAATAGAGGCTTCATTAAAATTGATTGGAGCAGACGCAGAAATGCCAAAAAAATTGAGTGCAATTATGGACGTTATCAAATATAAATATAATCCCAACGTTTATAACAAAGTGATACAAGAAATTGGAAAAATTTATAATCAGGGGATTCTCAAGTAGATGACGGGCGCTTAATAACTCTCGATTGCAAGTATAAGATAGCTTCGGTCAGTTTTTCTGGCGGAGGGGGGCACCCTTGAACCATAGCATCTATCGTTAAATATTCGCTAATATTCGAAATAACATCTTGAGATTCCGCATAAAGTCCACCACTAATTGCACAACTTCCCATGGCGATAACGTACTTAGGCGATAGCATTTGCTCATATAATGTCAAAAGTTGTGGTAACATTTTCTTCGTTATAGTTCCTGCAATTATCATAAGATCAGCCTGTTTTGGACTTGAACGAAACAGACAACCAAACCGATCTAGGTCAATTCGGCTTGATGCTGCGTGCATCATTTCAATTGCGCAACACGAGAGCCCACAAGAAAGCGGCCACATCGATTTTGCGCTAGCCCATCTCGCCATAGCGTCGATCTTAGTAAAAAAAATGTCAGAGAGGTTTTTCATGGCAACAATCTATCAAATTCCAGATTGGATTTTTTATTTTTTGCAAAAAATTTGCGTGGGCAGTTAATTCTTCTTTAGAGGGGACAAATTTTCGTGGTTCGTATACTTGGTGTTCGAGAATTGCAGTATCTTTTGGTTCTGTTGTTGATATGCCACTCATTTCTCCCAAAATACTCTTCTGCACTACTGCGACCGACATATGCAAATACACCTTAGCCAAAAGTTCTGCATCTATCAATGCTCCATGTTTACTACGAGCCGATGAATCGACAGAAAATCGCCGACACAAGGCATCTAATGTAGCAGGGGAACCAGGAAATTTTTCTTTTGCCATAACGAGGGTATCGACTACATTGTCAGAATTAAGCGGATATTTCCCTGCTAGTTGTAGCTCAAAATTCAAAAATCCAATATCAAATGGCGCATTGTGAATAACTAGCCTTGAATCTCCAATGAAATCCAGAAATTCGTCAGCAATTTCATTAAATTTTTTATGACTTTGCAAAAAATCATATGTTAATCCACTGATTTCTGTGGCTTGCTCAGATAATTCTCTGCCTGGATTCACATACAGGTGTAAATTCCGACCGGTAATTCCTTTGTCAACTATTTCAACGCACCCAATTTCTACTATCCTGTCGCCGTTCGCAAATGAAAGTCCAGTCGTCTCTGTGTCTAGTGATATTTCTCGCACTACTTCTCCTTGGTTCCAGACCTTACCGTTGCATAGTCTCCGGATAGAGGATGGCATTTATCATAAATTTCTGCAATGTATTTTTTAGCGACATCTGCATATATTTGTGTCGATGAAATAGATGAATGTCCCAGTAGTTCCTGAATACCACGTAAATCGCCGCTGCTTTCCATCAAATGTGTAGCGCAACTGTGCCGAAGAGCGTGCACTGTGACCTTCCCCGAAAGTCCAAGTAATTGCCGAGACTTTTTTATCAATTTTTGCACAGCTGAAGGCGTCAATCTTCCACCACGATTGTTTACGAATAATGCAGTGGTTTCAGAATGAGGGCAGGAGTTTAGGTAATCAAAAATCGTGTCTTTCACAATATCGAGCAGGGGAACAGAGCGAATTTTGCCGCCTTTGCCAAGAACTGCGAGCGAGTTACTTGTCATAGATATATCTGCCTTATTCAAACCAAGAGCTTCACTAACTCTCAGCCCAACGGAATATATCATGACTAACAATGCTTTATCACGCTTGATAATCCAGTCGGTTTGCTTTATCAGAGAAACTGAATCCAAGATTTCATTTATTTGCGAAATACTCAGCGGGCGTGGTAAATTTTTCCCAATTTTAGGAGCCTTCATAAGCAAAATGTCGCTATTTTGAATTTTGTCTTCTTTGATTAAAAATTTTATAAAACTTTTTAGGGCAGAAATTCCTCTAGAAATTGTTTTTGTGCATTCTTGATCATTTTTCCGGCTCAGTATCCAAGCCCTAACTTCATTTTTGCTAAGTCTTTGAAAATCATTGAGCTCACAAGCGGCGCCTTTATACTTGTTTAAGAACCGAAGCAGTTGTTTTAAGTCGGAATCATATGATTTTATGGTATTCTGAGATAAATTACGAGAATTTTTAAGATATTTTAACCATAAATTTATAAAATCATACAAATGGCTCATATAAATTTAAAACCAATTACTGTTCTTTCTATTGCCTTATAAAAATTCTATCACAGCCATTGTTCCTCCATTCTCAGAAAAATTTATAAAAAAATATTAACAGGTTAAATTTTTCTTCTTAATAAAAAAATCAAGAAAAATTTTTTTATGAGATTTTACATTTTTTTTAGATAAAAGTTGAATTTTCAGTAATTTGAGCGTTGCGCAATTTTTGAACAAAAATGTAATCATCCTAGAATGAACCGAGTTCTTTCATAAAAAATTTTATTTATTCACAAAGTTATCCACAGCTTATGTGGATTGTCATCCGCAACGAGCTCTACCAGAAATTTCAAAGTTTCTCAAATGGAACTGCAGTGCGTTTTTGCGAATCTGCAACTGCCTGGTTTGTAATAAATCCATCGTGAATATTCAAGCCATTTCTGAGGTTCCGATCTTCAGTCAGTGCGCGCAGACATCCCCTATTTGCCAGTTTTTCGATAAATGGATAAGTAGCGTTGTTCAAAGCAAAAGTTGCGGTTCGGGCATATGCTCCAGGCATATTGGTAACGCAATAGTGGGTTATGCCGGAAATATTATAATATGGCTCCTCATGTGTTGTTGGACGACTAGTTTCAAAACATCCTCCTTGATCTATCGCGACATCCACGAGGACACTCCCAATTTTTATATCATTTAACATATCTTTTGAAATTAGTTTGGGGGTGGAGGCCCCCGCAACTAATGTCGCTCCGATGATTATGTCTGATGCTCCCGCATGTTTTGCAATATTGTCTTGTGTTGAAAATGCTGTTTTGACTTGTCCATAAAAATATTCAGAAATGCGCGACAAGACATATGGGCGATTATCAAACACTGTAACGTCGGCTCCTATCCCATGAGCAATAAATGCGGCATTGAATCCGACGGTGCCGCCACCCAAGATAAGGATTTTCGATGGCTGCACTCCGGCAATGCCACATGGCAAAATGCCCGAGCCACCACATTGTTTTTGCAACAGGTTTGTCGCTACAAAAATTGACATTCGGCCTGCAATAGCACTCATTGGCGCTAAAAGCGGTAATCCACCAAGATCGTCAGTAACTGTCTCATAGGCTATGCAAGTTGCGCCACTTTTCAGAAGAAGCTCAGTCAATTCAACATTCGGAGCAAGGTGTAGGTATGTAAATAACACTTGACCTGGTTTGATCAAGAGACATTCATTTTTGATAGGCTCCTTTACTTTGACAATCAGGTCTGATTTTTGCCAAATTTCATCAGCACTGCTTATAACTTTTGCTCCTGCTATGCGATACTCTGCGTCCGAAAATCCAGAACCAATTCCGGCGTTTTTTTCAACAAGTACTTCATGGCCTTGAGCGACCAAACTTGCAACAAATGCTGGAATTAAACCTACGCGATGCTCGCCTACTTTTAACTCTTTGACAACTCCAACTTTCATGAGACATTCCGCTGTATATTTTCACCTTCAATTTCAGAATAACATTTCATAGACTATCGCTAGATAGTACACTGCAGAATAACTCCTGCGAAGGTGAGAAAAAGCCCATTTAAGTTTTTTTGCGCAAATTTTATTTTGAAATCTTAATGACTTTCTGGCACAATTGTTTCTGAGGATGTTTCCTCAAGGATAGTCTCCTTCGTCTAGAGGTCTAGGACACCGCCCTCTCACGGCGACAACACGGGTTCAACTCCCGTAGGAGACGCCAATGTTTTGGGCGCCTAGCTCAGTTGGTAGAGCAACTGACTCTTAATCAGTGGGTCATAGGTTCGAATCCTATGGCGCCCACCAAATTTAGGAAAAATGAAAATCCGAACGAAAAAATTCTTGTAGTGAACGCGGGAGATGTGGTACATTACAACTGAGCCTGAAAGGTCATATAGCTCAGCGGTAGAGCACTACGTTGACATCGTAGGGGTCACAGGTTCGATCCCTGTTGTGACCACCATTATTTTTCGGGATATGCCTAAGTTATCATTTTTTATAGCATTTGTCGTGCTTGCGTTGTCTTCTGTTCTTTTTATTGGAAGCAAGCATGAGACGCATTCTATTTTCTATGTAAAATCTGATGATATATATGAAACGCTGAAAAATGACAGCTCCTTTGGTACGGCAATTGCTTTCTACGTCGTTGAACAAGTACCATTTATGAAGAAAAAAACGACTACAGGCGAGTATGAAATCAGAAAGGGGGAAAGCGTAATTTCTGTAATCAAAAAGATGCTAACAGGCAATAAGGTAAGACGCAAGATAACTATTCCTGAGGGATATACGGTTAAGCAAATAATTGAAAAATTGAACGAAAACCATATGCTTTTTGGAGATTTGAACGAAGATATACCAGAAGGGACATTGTTTCCAGATACATATTTTTACAGTTTTGGAGATACCAAAAAATCGGTAGTGCAGAAAATGCAAAGACAAATGCAGATTATTAAAACAAAATTTTTGTCGCAAAACAAAACCTCAATGTCATTAGAGGAAACTATAATCTTGGCTTCCATAATTGAGAAAGAAAGTGGAAATAGAAATGAATATACTTTGATTTCTTCAGTATTTCATAACAGGTTGGCATGCAAAATGCGATTGCAAAGCGATCCGACAGTAATATATGCCATCACTGATGGATATGGAAAAATGAACAGAAAATTAAATCACTCAGATTTGCAATTTGTGTCACCTTATAACACATACCGCAATTTTGGATTGCCGCCGTCGCCGATTTGTTGTCCTGGAGAACAGGCGATAAAAGCGGCTATGTCGCCGGATGCAACTGAATACCTTTACTTTGTTGCAAATAAAGAACATACCGCTCACATATTCTCCGAAGATTACAGTGAGCATTTGCTTGCAATAAAAAATCTACGAAGAGAATCATATTGAAGCATTAGTCTTGCCGATTTGCTTTAGTTATGGTTCTCTTCGTGTTTATGCTCCTTTGTTAGGTGGGTTATGTGTTTTTTTGAATTGATTTGTTCAGTCTTTGATAACTACAAGGATGAAAGTCCATCCAATATAAACCGCATTCGCATTCATTGTTTATGACAATTTGGTCACCGCGTACCATCTTGTTAAGAGAGCACCACAAGATTTCATCAGATATGACGCGGAGACTTTTATGGCATATAATACCGATGAGCTCCGTATTTTTACTCGTTCTGGTCCATCAAATATATCTTTCATATTTTTAACATTCGCTGTGTTATAGTTCTGTATCTTCAGTTTTAGTGCTACTAGAGCATCTAGCGTATAGAGAAAGCGTTCAATTAAGGATGTTGTGGTACCACCTCTAAATTTGGACATTCCAGTTTCAAATTTCATTAATTATATTGGCAATGCATGTGCTATAATCACCGTATATTGCGATTATACAACAATACATGTTCATTTGGTCTGTTTCTCCTGTCGCATTTTCGATTGGTAACCTGCCGGTTTACTGGTATGGGATAATTTATGCGACCGCGCTATTTTCATCTTGGGCGGTCGCAACGTGGGTCTTGCGTAAACTTCGAAACAATAATATGAATGTCCCGACAAAGGAAGAGTTTGACAATTTTATGTTTTGGGCGATTATTTCGATAGTCGTGGGTGCGCGTTTAGGGCATGTTTTATTTTATGAACTAGAATATTTCTTGAAGCACCCATTGGAAATCGTCATGATACGCAACGGTGGCTTATCGTTTCATGGCTCTGTTATAGCGCTTGCTGTATACGTTTTTGCGTATGTCAGGCGTCACAAAATTTCTTGGAAAATTATGGCTGACGTTTTGGCTATTGCTGGGGCGCTTGGTGTTGGCATAGGGCGATTTGCGAATTTTATGAACCAGGAGCTGTATGGGAAAATTACTTCATCTGATATGGCTGTTATTTTCTCGCTTGTTGATAATATGCCAAGATATCCGACACAAATTATCGAGGCGTTTTTCGAAGGATTGCTGAATTTCTGGCTACTTTTTGTGATTTTCAGACTGAAAGGCGTGAAGATTATCGGTACGGGAATTACTACTGCAATTTTTTGCATTGTATACTCTTCAGCACGATTTGTTATTGAATTTTACAAAGAAGTTGAGGTGTATACCTATTTCAACACGACAGCTCTAACAATCGGACAGGTTCTTTCGATTGCATTATTTTTATTCGGAGTATTTGTGCTATATTATAGGCGAGATAGCTCAATTTCGAACTAAGTTTTAAAATGATAGATATAAATTTTGTTAAAAAAAATCCAGGGATTTTGGATAAGGCGTTGAAAAACAGGAATAAAGAGCCGATTGAGTCAAAAATTTTGGAATTAGACGAGCAGTCAAGAGCATCTCAAACGAGATTACAAGAATTGCAGCAGGAACGTAATAAAAACTCTGAAGCGTTCGGAAAAGCTAAGACAAAAGGCGAGGATGTCAGCGAGTTGCAACAGCGTATGGACGTGTTGAAAAAAGAAATGGCAAAGATGACAGAAATTGTCAGTAAGTCGAAAACCGAATTTATGGCGCTTTTAGCAACAATTCCCAATATTCCATCTGATGAATGTCCAATCGGTGTTGACGAAAATGCAAATGTCGAAATACGCCGCTTTGGAACGCCACGACAATTTGATTTTAAACCACTTGAACATCATGAGCTTGGGGCAAATCTTGGCATGATGGATTTTGAAAAGTCAGCACGGATTGCTGGCTCAAGATTTGTGTTTCTATTCTCTGAGATAGCGCGTTTAGAACGCGCATTAGCGCAGTTTATGCTTGATATACACACAAGAGAAAATGGGTATACAGAAGTTTATGTCCCGTTAATACTCGAGCAAAAGGCAATGTTTGGTGTTGGACAATTGCCAAAGTTTGAGGAAGATTTGTTTAAAACGACGATAGGGAGTTATCTTATTCCGACAGCCGAAGCCTCGCTTACAAACATACATAACGGCGAAATACTGAGCGAAAAAGAGCTACCGCTTCGTTACACTGCATATACCCCTTGTTTTAGGTCAGAAGCAGGTTCTGCCGGGCGCGATACTGTTGGTATGTTGCGGCAACACCAATTTGGCAAGGTCGAATTAGTGAGCATTACAACGCCAGAGCAATCTGTTGCAGAACATGAAAGAATGACTGAATGTGCGGAAGGAATTTTGAAAAAGCTGAATTTGCCGTTTAGAACCGTTGTGCTTTCGACTGGGGATATGGGCTTTTCTTCGGAAAAGACATACGATTTGGAGGTCTGGCTTCCAGGACAGGATAAGTATCGCGAAATATCCAGTTGCTCACGATGCAATAATTTCCAAGCGCGCCGTATGAATACGCGGTTTAAAAATGAAAAAACCGGAAAGAATGAATTTGTGCATACTCTAAACGGTTCAGGAATTGCGGTTGGACGGTGCCTCATTGCGGTTATGGAAAACTACCAACAAAAGGATGGCTCGATTGAAATTCCGGAAGCACTAGTTCCATATTTCGGAAAGGATAGAATTGATGCAGGAAAGTAATAGAGTTAAATTAAGGTCATATGTTTGTGTATACCTTGTGTTGGAACGCGATGGCAAAGTTTTGCTGTCGCTTAGAGAAAATACGGGGTATGAAGACGGAAAGTGGAGCCTAGTTGCGGGACATGCCGAGGAAGGAGAAACAGCTCGTGATGCAATGATACGCGAAGCAATGGAGGAGACAAATATCACCATAAAACCTGAAGATTTAGAATTTGCTTATGTTATGGATAGAAAAAGTCCAAATAGGCAAAACATCGATATCTTTTTCAAATGTCTGAAATACGAAGGAGAGTTGCGCAATAATGAGCCTGAAAAATGTGGTGGGCTTAAATTTTTTGATAACACAGACTTACCGGGAAACATAGTGGACTATATAAAAGTTGCGCTAACAGACATAGCAAATGGGTGTTTTTTCAGAGAATATAACTAAGTGAGCAAAAGGTAATTTCAAGTTTTTCTGGTGATGTTTTGTTCCTTGATGTATAACAATGCGCTGGTGAAGGCATTTTGCTGTTTCTCCAGATGTGGCAACAAACTATCCTCGCCCCCCATGGATACTATTCCAGGCACTTAGCTTGCGGTTTCAGGCTTTTATTTATTGCCCGATTTTCGATACTGCTAGATGTTTTTCCTCCATGTTTAGCGCCGTGGTATTTTTGTAAATTTTGCGGAAATAACAGTTACAAATCCGACATACATTGTTTATCAGAGAGGCTGAAATCAGTTACTTCAGCTAATTATCTACGTAACTGTATTCACTTTACCCTCTTTGTCTATTTGATAATTTACATCACCTTTGCCTGTATCTCGCAATAAATTGTTTGCACAAAGGAGTGAATTTCAGCATCCCTCATTTTGGAAATAAAGTATTCGCTTCAAGGTGATGGTTTTCGCCTATTCTGCGGAAGGAAAATAAAAGACGACTTAGCATGACTTATGATGTCATTTGGCGTCGAAGCAGAACGTGACAGCATTTCTGGAACGTCCTGGCGACAATTCACGCAGATATCATAGGTAATATTCTATAAATACAATGCTGAGCAATCGTAACATCTGCTTGACGAAAATTTTTTTTGATAAGTGAACAACGCTCGAAGGACGTGTTTGACGTATAGCCTAGTTTCTTTAATCGGGATTAGTTCCACTGTGTCTAGTGGAGCAAGATTTTTGAGATTTCGAATGCTTTTTAAATATTTTGCGACGTTTCCTTCGCCGCTGTTATAAGCGGCCGTTGCATAAATCAAATTTCCAGAATATTTTTTTAAAAGTCTGTTTAAGATAGAAGAACCTAAAGTTATATTCTTTCGTTTATTAAATAGCGAAGTTCCAGTGTAAAACTTGATGCGCTTGGCTTCATACTGCGCAGTTGCTGGCATTATTTGCATAAGACCGATTGCTCCAACTGCGCTTTTTGCTCGCACATTAAAGTTGCTTTCACATTGTATTATTGAATGCACATAGCTCAAAAAACACGGTTTGTCGTTGATTCTTTTTATATAGTTCATATCGGCTTGCTTCAAAATTTTATATACTTTCTCATTTGAAAAGTAGTGTTGCCTCTTTGAACTTTCAGAAATCAAAATATCCATTTCATCTTGCGCTACAGCTATATCCATGAGTAACATTTCTTCATTAGGATCTTCAATCTCATGTATGAGTTGCTGATAAAAATATTTCCGCATATCTTTATCATGAACTTGTCGCAAAACTTTGACTAGCTCTCGGTTGTAAAATGTAAATAATATCCCAGATGGACAAGTTTGTTCGTGAATAAATTCCTCAGATACCGTTTCGTTAGCGGATTGTCCCATAAGCGCACTTAATTGTTTTGCTGCTAGGTATCCATAAAAAGTTGAAAAATATTTGCTGGCTTTTTTGCACCAATTTATGGCAGGTATAATATCATCTTGTTTCTTATAAACTGTTGCGAGCCAGAATGCATTTTTGCTTATTCTAATCGAATTACAGGAATTGTCGTATGCCTTTTTAAAGTGAGCAATAGCTTTTTTTAAATTGTTTAAAAATCGAAACGCAATATAGCCAAGTAACCATTCTGCTTTTGCAATTTTTTCGTCAGGCTTTTTGGGGGGTAATTTATACATGCTCATAACCTTGTATGCTAGTTCGGGTTTTCCGCTTCGAAGCACATTGAATGCGATGTGACGACGCTGATTAAAAAAAGAAGTAGCATATTTTTCTTCATCTTTGTTTGATATCGTCAAAATTTCTGCAGCTTGTATATCCTGTTTTCTGTCAATCAAATTTTGAATGATACTACATTTTCTATTAATATCTTCGAGTTCTTTCTTTGAATATCCACCGGTTTTCTTCACTGTATGTTTTTCGAGAAAGTCAGATATAAAATCTGATATTTCATCGATGACTATATTTTTTAAAGTATCGAGTTGTTCAACTTTCATGCTTTTGATCAATTGCTTTGTTTTTTTTGCATCTTCAACGGGGGTAACATAATTTGCAAATTCTGTTTTGTATTTGTTCATAAATTTAGGCGACAGATCTTGGAACACCCAAGTTTGTTTTATATAAGTTTGCGCATACAATGGTTGTTCTTCTAAGAGGCAATTGATGTATAACTCAAGCCCCTCTTTCGTTTTGGGAGAATACCTTTTGAACCATTTCAAAACTATATCTTTGGGAACACTGCTTTTTGCATATTTTTCAGCAACTCGCACGCTTTCGTCGAACAACGGCCAATGCGGATTGTTGTAAAAAAATAAGAAAACATTCCTAGCATTCGTCGGATTTTTAACTGCAGTTTTCCATTTTGCGTATTTCGAAACAAGTTTGGAGTCATACTCCTGGGAATATAGGTTACCTAATCCCACTGTCACAATTATGAAAAATGCTAAAACAATTTTCAATTTAACTATGCACTAAAATACACGCTCTCATTTTAAGTTTTGCACCTATGTTTAAATATTTGCAACGACCTTTATCGTTTTTTTTGTTACTTGCTATGAGTTCATTGTTTCGAAGAAATCATCATTTGTTTTACTATATTTGAGTTTCTCAAGCAGGAATTCCATAGCTTCAATTGTGCCCATTGGATTGAGTATTCGACGCAGGATCCACATCTTGGACATTTTCCCCTTGTCCTTCACAAGCAATTCCTCCTTACGCGTTCCAGATCTATTAACATCTATCGCAGGGAAAACGCGCTTATCTGACAATTTTCGATCTAAGACGATTTCAGAGTTTCCTGTTCCCTTGAATTCTTCGAAGATTACGTCGTCCATTCTTGACCCAGTTTCGACAAGGGCTGTTGCTATGATTGTTAGAGAACCGCCTTCTTCGATATTTCGAGCTGCTCCGAAAAATCTTTTTGGTTTTTGAAGCGCGTTAGAGTCGACGCCTCCGGTGAGAATTTTTCCAGAAGTGGGAACAACTGTATTATAAGCGCGTGCTAGCCTAGTTATTGAATCCAGAAGAATTACGACGTCTCTTTTATGTTCGACAAGACGTTTTGCCTTTTCTACAACCATTTCGGTAACCTTCACGTGGCGTGAAGCTGGTTCATCGAAAGTTGAGCTTATAACTTCCCCATGAACAGAACGTTGCATATCTGTCACTTCTTCAGGACGCTCATCTATCAGAAGCACTATCAGATAAACATCCTTAAATTTTTCCGTAATAGATTTTGCTATTGTTTGCAACATTACTGTTTTTCCAGTGCGGGGAGGAGCAACTATAAGCGCTCGTTGCCCTTTACCGATCGGAGCGACGAGATCTATAACTCGTTGTGTAAAATTGTTATCCTTGCCGGGGTGAGCAAGCTCAAGATTCAGCATCTCGTCAGGGTAGAGAGGAGTTAAATTTTCAAATGTTGTGCGTTTCTTAATATTTGCTGCATCTTCAAAATTTACTTTTTGTATATCCAAAACTGATGAATATCTTTCGCCCTCTTTGGGGGCTCTGATTTGACACTCGACTGTATCGCCAGTTTTTAATCCAAGCTTTTTAATAAATGATGGTGCAACGTATACGTCGTCAGACCCAGGCAGGTAATTCGATTCTGCAGATCTCAAATATCCAAATCCATCCTGAAGCACTTCAAGTATTCCTGTGCTAAAGATTGGAATATCAGCTTCGGAGATTTTTTTCATTATCGAAAACACCAATTCCTGTTTTACCATGAGATGTGGATTTTCAACATTATGTTCAATTGCACATTCCAGCAAACTCGCTAAAGACTTAGACTTTAATTCTTGAAGATTCATACTTTTTTATTCCTATTTACAAAAACAGATACTATGCGTCACAAAAACGTGTTTCTAACTTTGTCTCAGAAAAATGCTTTTTATCGCGTTCGGCAACATAAAATTAATATACCGTTTTTTTGCCAAAAGTGAAATAATTTTTGAAACCTCGAAAAATGTTTTTATAGCCATGCTGGTGTCTATGCATATTTGTACGCGTGAAAATATAACATGAGAAAATAATTTGTCATTGTGAAAAGCCTGTTAAGTTTAGTCGCTATTGTGTACTACAAAAATGCATTATGCCTATCCCAAAAAAATAACGCCAGAGAAACGCAAATTGAAAGAAGATAACTTCGGGCTGATATGGCTATATAACACCTGGAAAGTGGATTAACAAAGCAAGCTCTTAAACTTACGTTTTAGATACATCTTTACACCTCTTTAATTTAATGTCGAGATGCAATATTTTTCTGTATTGCTCCGGCATGGATTAACCAACATGTAAGCTATTGGTTTTTAGCCGATAGATTATCTATTTGGCGGTTTGCCGTTTTTTGTCCTCATATTTTCCTATTACCAATTGTCTGAGGTGTAGCCTTTTGTTGAAATTTGTGTTAGAATGTTTTGTATGTTCTCGTAGCTCAGATGGATAGAGCGTAGGATTCCTAATCCTGAGGTCGTGGGTTCAAATCCCTCCGGGAACACCAGATGTAGTTTCAGGATTGGTGGAGATTTGTACGGAATGTGTCGAATAACCCATGGTGCACTGAAGCTCAGTGTAACGGGGGTATTCCTCTAGAATTTTATGGTAAGGTGATATGTCTGTAAATATAAAGAATTTGGCTATTATAGCTCACGTTGATCATGGCAAAACAACTTTAGTTGATGCTTTATTTAAGCAAAGCGGGTTGTTTCGAGATAACCAGACGATTGAGACGTGCGCAATGGATTCAAATGAGTTGGAACGTGAGCGTGGAATAACAATATTGGCAAAGTGTACTAGTTTTAACTGGAAGGGAACCAAGTTAAACATCGTTGATACTCCTGGGCACGCTGATTTTGGAGGAGAAGTTGAGCGAATTTTGAGCATGGTTGATGGTGTCTTGGTGTTAGTCGACGCAGCGGAAGGACCTATGCCACAAACAAAATTCGTGTTAACCAAAGCGTTGGCATTAAACCTCAATCCTATAGTTGTGATAAACAAAATAGACAAATCGGACGCCAGAGTGTCGGAAGTTTTGGATGAGGTATTCGACTTGTTCATCGCTCTTGGAGCGAATGATACTCAGTTGGATTTCCCGATAATATACGCGTCAGGGCGTAATGGTTGGGCGGTCAAAAATCTTGAGCATGATGAGCGCAAGGATATGACGCCACTTTTGGATGCGATTATTGAGCATGTTCCAAATGCGACGACGGAAGAAGGCTCAGATTTCAAGATGCTGGTTACGTTGCTTGAGCAAGATCAATATCTCGGACGGATACTGACTGGAAAAATCCTAAGCGGTACGGCGAATATTAACGATGCAGTTCATGCACTGAGACCTGGAAGCGAAACCGAAATAGAGCACTCCAGGTTGACGAAATTGCTTGCGTTTGAAGGTCTGAAGCGTATACCGATCGAGACGGCTCAGGCAGGCGATATTATTGCGATCGCTGGATTGGAAAAAGCGACAGTGGCTGATACTATTGCATCGGTGGAGGTTATGGAGCCTTTGAATTCGCTGCCGATAGATCCGCCAACAATTTCTATGACATTTTCAGTAAACGATTCGCCACTCGCTGGAAAAGAAGGGAAAAACCTGACGTCTAGAGTGATTGGTGACCGGCTTTTCAAGGAAGCAGAAGGCAACGTTTCCATAACGGTCAAACGGTCTGCTGAGGAGGAATCGTATGAAGTTGCGGGGCGCGGTGAATTACAACTTGGCATACTCATTGAGACGATGCGTCGTGAGGGATTTGAGTTATCTATAGGGCGGCCGAAAGTGTTATTTAAGAAAGACCCGGAGACCGGCGCGACACTGGAGCCAATAGAAGAGCTATACGTTGATTTAGACGATGAGTTCACTGGCACTGTTGTTGACAAGCTCATAATGCGCAAAGGTGAAATGGTTGATATGCGCCCGTCTGGCGTTGGGAAAACTAGGATAAAGTTCCTGATTCCAACACGTGGACTGATTGGGTATTACGGTGAATTTTTGACCGATACGCGTGGTTCTGGCATAATGAACCGCTCATTTCACTCATACGCTCCGCATAAAGGGGCAATAGAAGAGCGAGCCCGTGGAGTATTAGTCTCGGTCGCAAACGGAAAAGCAGTTCCGTATGCACTGTTTTTCTTAAAAGACCGCGGTACGTTATTTGTACATCCGGGAGATCCCGTATACGAAGGCATGATAATTGGTGAGCATAGTCGCGAAAATGAACTTGAGGTGAATCCAACGAAGGAGAAACAATTGTCGAATTGTCGAGCTGCTGGCAAGGACGAAAACATAAAGTTGCCAAATCCACGAGAGATGTCTTTGGAACAGGCAATAGCTTATATAAAGAATGACGAGCGAGTGGAAGTCACACCGAAATCGATACGATTGCGCAAGAAATATCTCGATTCAATAACTCGCAAAAAGATGAGTAGACAGCAGGAAAATCAGTAGAGAAACATTCTTGTTTCAAGTTATCGGGATGACTTAGTTCATCTCATAGCGGGAGAGATTTATAGAGTTTGCTCCTTTAACTTGAATGTTTAACATGAAACACTTTCTGTTTTAAATGGCTTTTGTGCTACAATTATAAACATGATTTTGTCATTATAGGCATTTTATGAAATTTAATAAAATTTTATTGATGAGCAGCTTGTGTATAACGGGAATTGTAAATGGAGCCGAGATGTCACCTGTTGCTAAACCGTCCGAAGAAGAGCAATTTGCTCAAATTCAAGATGCACTGAAAGTATTGCCACCAATTAAACAATATTTAGAAAAAATGGGAGACGTATCAATCAGATACGAAAAAGTTTTTGAGCCGTTAAGAGAAACAGAAACTGAAAAACGCATACAAAATGCCAAGGAAAAGGCTATAAAATTCTATGCGGAAATCTTTGGAGTAAATCTTTCGGAAATCGAGAAATATGATGAAAATGTCAAGAATAAGGAGACTGAGACACATAACAAAAATATAGAGAACAAGGAAATTGCGAAATATCTAGCCTGGGTTGCAAAGAAAACTATAGAGAACGGAAAGTATGAGTTTGCAAGGAACGAGGAAGAGCTATTTGATGGTGGGTTAGAACAAGAGCCAGATATAGATTTTAGCCAAAAATCGTCAAGTAAATATCCAGAACCAAATATGGTACCTAAAGTGTATCAAATTTATGCTAGGCCTAATGACCCATATTTTGAATCTCTGATAATTCATGAGACAGGGCATGTTTTGGAGTATGCATATCGAATATTATTGGGTATAAAAAATGCAACACGAAATTTTGAAAATTATCATATGTGCGAAGATGCTGTTTCTGTATTTTTTGAGACGCTTTATAACAGGAACAATGATTTTACATTCTGCTTGATACGTCTGAGTGATTTCTACGGATTAAAATTTGAACAAGAATTTATCGAAAGCATCAAAAATTTAGGGGCAAGTGAAAAAAAAGACAATCCGAAATTATACGAACGAATTGAAAGTTTATCCAAAGAGGTACATGGATATCGTCCAATGGAACGCGAGAACGATCATAAAAATACAGCACTATCCGAAGAGGACCGTACAAAGAATGATAGTGAGGAAGACTACAAAGGATATATTTTTAAAAAATATCCTGAATTGCAATTTGTATACGACAGATGGGAAAAGCAGGCGGAAAAATGGGGAACAACAACTTTACCGACCAGTAACAGAATATCAGATATTAACAGTGTTTCTTGGAGGCTTTGTTGTTTCTTAAAGGTCTTTTTGGGGAAAAGCTCAGAATATTTGTATGAAACAAGGAAAGATGCGATAAGTGCTTATACCGGTTATGTTCCCCATGTTTATCGAACACTAAAGTTATCAGATACCCTGAAGACAGCCGAAGATGTAGTGCAGGCTTTGGGCACAATAGTCTGTAATGTTCCCAAAATGATGACTAAGGATGAATTGGAAGATTTTATCAAATTATTGGGACTGAAATAAATTATCCTGCTTCCCCCCCCCCCCCCACGCACACTGCCAAATAAGTGTTGGGGGAAGACTTTCGCCAAACAAAATACTTTGCTTCAATAACGCGAAAAGATGAGCCGTTCGACGGATAAGCAGTGAAATTATCCTCGATAATATAGCTTTCTTGGGAGCTTTTTGGTAGACTGGAGCTACGGATGGGTGGTCGAGCGGTTGAAGGCACCGGTCTTGAAAACCGGCAAGGGGGCAACTCCTTCGTGGGTTCGAATCCCACCCCATCCGCCAGGAAAATTAGCTATGGATCCATTCCTCAATCGTTTTCGTAGAGAGCGGTCTTGTCTCTTCTTTGACCAAGTTGTCTAAAATGCCTTGTATATCCTCTGGTTTTGGATTTTTCGTGTTAATAATTTCGAATGCTCTTCCTGCATTGTGTATATATTGGTAATCAACTGGATCAATCGGTTGCTGACCTTCTGTAATTTTGTCTAATGCTTCTTTTGTTTCATCACAAGTTTCGGTGTGCGTGAAGTCTACATAATTTAGCATTGTATTCAACGGAGAGCTCCAATCTTTTCTAACCTGTTCAATGAGCTTGTCCCTCAAACTATAATCTGTCTGTCTAATCCGTCTAAGATAGTCATGTTGTATCATCTCTCTGTATAATTCGGCTAATCTATTTTCGGTAAACAAGTGTTGTCCTAATTCTTTGCTTGCCAACAACTCGAAAAATAATGAAACCACTTCATGGTTCATTCCTTTTACGTTTTTTTCATAAATTTTATTTGTTATCCTATAGGCATAGTCCAGAACATGCGCAGTTTCATGTATTAATTTTGTATAGTCAGTTCAGTGCTATTATTATACGCAACTTTAACCCCAAAATTTTCAGTTATTTTGTCTTTATCTAGATATTGCTTTCTTATAGGTTCCAATTCTTTGTCTCTCATTTCTCCGGGAGATATAGATATACCGGACAAAATGTCATCAATGTCGCTTGTTAGCCTATCACTTATGTCATCTTTCTCTTTCTTGTCGAGATTTTTATCGTGAGAAATTATCTCCATGCCAGACCCGTAAGTCCCTGAAAAACTCTCTTTTGAATATATATTCTCCTTTTCCTATAATACTTGTCGCAATTTTTAGAAATTGCCGGAGGCAAGTACGATAAGTACTTGCTGTAAAATTTATTAGCTGTTGATTTTGCTTGTTCTAAATTTATGTTTTTTTATCTTGAATTTTTGCGTCTTCTTCTTTAATTAATTGCTCCGCATATTGAACTAACGGGGAAAGTTGTTTAAAAATTTCTTTCTGGTCATTGGTTGACCAATGGCATTCATCTATGTTATTTATAAAATCTGTCTGAGCCATGACGGATGCTACCATCACGCACAATAGTCCTATTTTAAATAGCTTTATATTTTTTTCTCAAAAAAACGATCTATACATAGAATACACAATAATATAATTATTGTTAATATGTTTTTTTATTACGTTGATACAAAATTATCAATTGATGGGGCTTATTTATTTGTGTAAATTGTAAAATTTGTAATGTACGTATCAGAATAAGAGTATTGCGCAGAGCAATATGCAATTTGGTGCAATCTAAACATTGTGAAATCGTATCTTGTATTTGAATTCTTTTTTGCATAACAAGCTATAAAAACATAATCCAAAATTGAATTTTTTTGCTAAATTATCAATTTTTCTGGCTTTTCAAAAAAAATTTAGTAACCTTACCGTATGAATTTTCTATTGACTAGTTTGAAAGTATGTTTAAGGGGATTGTTGTTGTCGAATCGCCCGCGAAGGCAAAAACTTTAGGAAATTATCTGGGAAAAACATACAAAGTCATAGCAAGTTATGGACACATACGAGACTTGGTTTCAAAAAATGGTTCTGTCGATCCAGACAACCATTACAAAATGCTTTGGGAATTTAATACTCGAGGTAAAAAACAGATAAAGGAAATATCAGATGCGATAAAGCAATCGGACAACGTATTCTTGGCGACAGACCCCGATCGAGAAGGAGAAGCTATATCTTGGCACATACTTGAAACGCTGAATGCCAAAAAAAAATTAAAGGGGAAGAATGTAAAACGTGTAGTGTTTCATGAAATAACTAAATCAGCCGTGCAGCGCGCTTTTGAAAATCCAAAAGATTTAGATAATGATCTAGTGGAGGCTTATCTAGCTCGTCGTGTTCTTGATTATCTTGTTGGTTTCACATTATCGCCAGTTTTGTGGCGTAAGATGCCTGGAGCGAGATCGGCTGGGCGCGTACAATCTGTTGCCTTGCGACTTATCGTGGAAAGAGAATTGGAAATACAGCGTTTTAAGCCTGAAGAATACTGGTCAATACATGCTGATTTTGATGCGGAAAAAGGCTCCTTTAACTCGAATTTAACTTATTATGATGGAAAAAAAATTGAAAAATTAGATATAAAGAATGAAGGACAAGCGCGGGAGATAAAAAACGCTCTAGAGCAAAAAAAATATTATGTTAAAAAAATTGACACAAAGACGATAAAACGTAGCCCATATGCTCCATTTACGACATCAACGCTACAACAGGATGCCGTAAGAAAGTTAGGATTTAGTGCAAAAAAAACGATGCAAATCGCACAAAAATTGTATGAAGGCATTTCAATTGATGGCAATATGAATGGCTTGATAACATATATGAGAACGGATAGTACTAATCTTTCACAGGAGGCACTAAGTGAGGCAAGAGATTATATTGGCACTAACTTTGGCACAAAATATCTACCGAAATCTCCAAAGGTTTACAAGACAAAATTGAAAAATGCTCAAGAGGCACATGAAGCAATTCGGCCAACTTCGTTTAATAGAGCTCCTACTGCAATTCGTCAATATCTTTCCAATGACGAATTTGCCCTATACGACTTGATCTGGAAAAGGGCTCTATCTTCCCAAATGGAGAATGCGATAATAAATCAGATGTCAGTCGAAATCAGTTCGAATGACGAAACGGCACAATTTAAATCAACTGGCTCAACAGTTGGTTTTGACGGATTTTTAAAGGTATATGTTGAGTCAAATGACAATGATAGCGCAGAGGAAGATAAAAAATCGACCAAATTGCCTGAATTAAAAGAAGGAGAAAAATTAATTCTCTTAAATGTCATGACAAATCAACACTTTACTCAACCTCCTGCTAGATTTAACGAAGCTAGTTTAGTGAAGAAACTGGAAGAACTCGGAATTGGTCGCCCATCTACATATGCGACTATCATAAATGTGTTGCAGGTGCGAAAGTATGTTTCGTTGCAGAAACGAACCTTCATTCCCGAAAGTATAGGCTTTTTAGTTGTTTCATTTTTAAAAAAGTTTTTTTCAAAATATGTAGAATACGATTTTACCGCAGACTTAGAGGAAGAACTTGACGAAATATCAAATGGAAAGCTTAACTGGGAGAAAGTTTTAGACAAGTTTTGGGCTGATTTTAAAGCCAACGTGGAGGAAACGCAACGGTTGACAATCACGGAGGTTATTGAGGCGGTTGAAAAGGATATAAATGATTATCTTTTTAAGGATCTTGATGGAAATCGGAATTGTCCAGTTTGTACCTCTGGAAAGTTAAATCTAAAACTTGGCAAATTCGGGGCATTCCTTGGTTGCTCAAATTATCCAGACTGTAAATATATCAAGCCAATTGGACATGAAGCGTCCATGGATGAGGTGGCTAAAATTCCCACAAAGATCGAGTTAGGAAAGGATGCAAGATATAACGGTGATTCGGTTCTTCTCAAAAAAGGGCCATATGGATACTATCTAGAATGGGAAAATACCAAAGACCCTCAAGATGATAAAGGGAAGAAGCCAAAGAGACGCTCAATACCGAAATATATTGTCGAACCATCAGAACTGACCATAGAGGATGCAATTAGGTTAGATAGTCTGCCAATAATCCTGGGAAAATACTCTAAACAAAAGAAGGATATAGAGTTGGTTCTTGGGAGGTTCGGCCCATACCTTAAAATGGGAGATAAGACATTCAAGTTGGAAAAAGATGCTAGCTTCTTGAAGCTAGATATAAATACTGCAATAAAGATTATTGATTCTGCTTTGAGGAACACCTAGCAGAAAGTGACATATTAAAGACAAGGGTATTTTTATCAGAGAAAGTAGCATAGGTTTGTTTACCTAGCAAGTAAAAGTCTGTGGTTAATAAACTTCAATGTACGCGGAAGGTTTGTATGTTTATTAAAATGATAGAGACCATTTAATTGCCTTATGTTTATTTGAAGTTTAGGACTAAGCGTTTCTTTGGTATGTCTTATCCAAAGCACGTTTTTGATGAGGAGGGCGCGATGTGGTATGTTTTTATTTTACCACATCGCGCCCCAAGGCCTGTCAAGGTACGCATATGCTCAGCTCCCTTCGGTCAACGACCGCTGGTTGC